>JAGWYY010000025.1 GCA_018969105.1 Acidobacteriota bacterium
CGGCCTGCCCGTGGGGCTGAGCCCGCTCGTGCGCGCGCCGCGACTGGCCGAGCGCCTCGGCCTCGGCGAGGTGTGGGTGAAGAACGAGACCGCGAACCCCACGCACTCCTTCAAGGACCGCGTGGTGAGCGTGGCCCTGCAGAAGGCCCGCGAGCTGGGCTACGAGGTGGCGGCCTGCGCATCCACCGGCAACCTGGCCCAGTCGGTGGCCGCCCACGCCGCCGCCGCCGGCATGAGGAGCTACGTCTTCGTGCCCGCCGACCTCGAGAGCCAGAAGATCATCGCCACGGGCATCTACGGGTGCACCCTGGTGGCGGTGGACGGCAACTACGACGACGTCAACCGGCTCTGCATGGAGCTCGCGGCCGACCGGCCATGGGCCTTCGTGAACGTCAACGTGCGCCCGTACTACAGCGAGGGCTCGAAGACGCTGGCCTATGAGACGGCGGAGCAGCTCGGATGGACGCTGCCTGATCGCTGCGTGGTGCCCATCGCGTCGGGCTCGCTCTACACGAAGATCCACCGCGGGTTCACGGAGCTGCTCGACCTCGGGCTGGTGGACGGCCACGTGCCCGCGATGAACGGCGCGCAGGCACAGGGGTGCGGCCCGGTGGCCGCGGCCTACGACGCCGGTCTCGACTTCGTCGCGCCCGTGCGCCCCGAGACCATCGCGAAGAGCCTTGCCATCGGCAACCCGGCGGACGGCCTGTTCGCGCTGGACGTGGCCCGTGGCACCGGGGGCGGCATCGATGCCGTCACCGAGGCGGAGATCACCGAGGGCATCGCCCTCCTGGCCGAGACCACCGGGATCTTCACCGAGACCGCTGGGGGCGTGACCACCGCCGTGCTGAAGCGGCTCGCCGATCGCGGCGAGATCGGCCCCGACGAGCGGGTGGTCATCTACATCACGGGTGACGGGCTGAAGACCCTCGACGCCGTGGCCGACCGCGTGGAGCCCGTCACGATCAAGCCGACCGTGGCCGAGTTCGAGGCCGCCGTCGCCGACGCCAACACACTGGAGATCGCCTCATGAGCGTGACCGTGCGAATCCCGTCTCCGCTGCGCCCGCTCACCGGCGGCGCCGGCACCGTGGAGTGCGCCCCCGGTACCGTGGGCGCCATCATCGACGAGCTCGACGCCAATCACCCCGGGTTCAAGGACCGCGTGACGCAGGACGGCGAGCTGCGCCGCTTTGTGAACGTGTTCGTTGCCGGGCAGGACGTGCGCTTCGAGCAGGGCATCCAGACCGACGTCGCAGACGGCCAGGAGGTCACGATCCTCCCGGCGGTGGCCGGGGGCTGAGCGCCACGCGCACGGCCTTCGTCACCGGGGGCACCGGCCTCGTGGGCGGTGCCCTGGTGGAGGCCCTGCTGGCGTCCGGCGTGCAGGTGACCGCCCTCGCGCGCGCCCCTGAGGGCGCGCGCCGGCTGGCTGACGCCGGCGCTGACGTGGCCCGCGGCGACATCGGCGAGGCGGCGCGCTGGGATGCCCGGGCCGACGCCGCCGAGGTGATCTTCCATGTCGGGCTGCCCAGGCTCATGCCACCGGTGCGGCGCCGGCAACTGAAGAAGGCCGAGCGCGAGGCCGCGGCGGGGGCGGAGATCATCCGGTCGCTCGCCGGGGATCGCCCCGTGGTGATCGCCTCGTGCGCGATCGGCGATGCCGGCGGGGCCCTCGAGATCGCCCGCCCGGCGCTCGCCGCAGAGTCGGCGCTGCGCGGCGCCGACGTGCGCATCGTGCGGCTGCCATGGGCCTACGGGCCATCGGGATTCATCTGCGACATCTCGAGGGGCCTTCAGATGCGCCGGTTCCGCATGGTGGGCCCCGCGGACAACACCATCGCCCTCGTCGGCGCCCGTGACGCTGCCGCCGCAGTGATCGCGGCCGCGGCGGCTCCGCCGGGCACGTACGCCGTGGCCGAGGATGAGCCGCCGACGCAGGTCGAGCTCGTGCACCACCTGTGCGCCGCGCGCAACGCCCCGCGCCCCGACCACCTGCCCCCGCGCATGGCGGCCATGAGCATGGGCTCGGTGGTGGTGGACGCCATGATGGCCGAGCAATGGGTGGACGTGCGCCCGCCACCCGGCTTCGTGCCGGCCCAGCGCTGGCGGCGCGACATCGCATCGGCTCTCAGCGGCGACTGACGCGCCGACGCGTGGAGGGCTCCACCCGGCGTTGATACGATCGGCTCCCCTGACCGAGGACCGATCCTGACCATGCCGCAACCCGATAGCGCGCCGCCGCCTCCCCGCGGGCCGCGCGACGTCGTGCCCGGGGGGCAGGCACCGGCCCTGCCGCCCGACGAGGCGGAGCGCCTCGCCGACCTGCGCGAGCTCGGCGTGCTCGGTTACGGGAAGGACCCCGACCTCGACTCCCTCGCCGACCTCGCGGCGCTCATCGCCGATACGCGCATCGCGCTGCTGAGCATCGTTGAGGAGGACGAGCAGGTCTTCAAGGCCGCCGTGGGGCTCGATGCGGAGAGCACTCCCCGCGATCTCTCATTCTGCGGGCACGCGATCCTGGGTGGCCCTGCGCCCATGGTCGTGCCCGACGCCCGCGAGGACGCCCGTTTCGCCGACAACCCGCTGGTCACCGGTGATCCCAACGTGGTTTTCTATGCGGGGATTCCCTTGCTCACCTCGCGCGGGCACTCGATCGGCACGCTCTGCGTGGTGGATGACAAGCCGCGCGAGCTCACCGAGCGCCAGATGAAGGCGCTCGAGCGCCTGGCCGGCCAGGCGGCGGGCCTGATCGAGGCACGCGGTCGCGAGCTCGCTGCCCGGCGGCGGGAGTCCGCCCACGACGAGGAACTCGACGAGCGCACGGGCCTGCCCATGAGGGACTCCATGGTGGCTCAGGTGGCGACTGCCGGCGAGATGCCGCTGGTGTCGTCGGCGCTGGCGATCCGCGCCGAGGAGATCGACGCGGCCGGGCCGCGCGGCGGCCTCATGGCAGACGGTGCCCTGCGCGCGATATCGCGGGCCATCCTCGGTGCGCTGCCGGCGCCTGCGCGCATGGCGCGCGCCTTCGGTACCTTCGTGATCCTGCTTCCGGGCGCCGACGGAGGGGCGGCGCGCGGCGTGGTGGCCGGCATCCGCAACCGCCTGCGCGGGGCGATCGTGGTGGAGCCATCGGTGTCGGTGCACGTGGGGCTCACCGCCGGCGTGGCCACGGCCGGGCACGGGGTGCGGGTGTCTCCGGGCGACCTGGTGTCAGCCGCCGAGGACGCCCTGCGCCAGACGCCCACCTTCGGGCTCACGTGCATGGTGGTTGACGAGGACGTCCAGGAGACCCGCGCGCGCACGGCGGCCATCCGGTCCGACCTGGCGAAGGCGGTGACCGACGGCCAGTTGGTCGTGCACTACCAGCCCATCGTTCGACTGCCGGGTGGCGAGGCCATCGGTGCTGAGGCACTGGTGCGGTGGAGGCACCCCGTGTTCGGGTTGATCCCGCCGGATGAGTTCATCCCCTTCGCGGAGGACATGGGGATCATCCAGGAGATCGACCGGTACGTGCTTCGGCGCGCCCTCAGTGATCTCGCGTCAGGCGCGGTGAAGGGCACCGAGGTGAGCGTCAATGTCTCCCCGGTGAGCATCCGTTCGGCCCTGCCGGACGTCGTGGCATCCGACCTGCGCGAGGCGCGCGTGACGCCCGCCTCGCTCGTGCTCGAACTGACCGAGCGCGTGCGCTTCGACCGCGACCCCGACGTGGCGGAGATCCTCCGGGCGCTCGGCGATGGCGGGGTGCGCATTGCGATCGACGACTTCGGGGCGGGCACGACGTCGCTGGCACACCTCAGGAGCCTTCCGGTGTCGCGCCTCAAGCTCGACCGCTCGCTCATCACCGATCTCATCGGCACGGACGCCGAGCGCGCGAACATGATCGTGCGCACCCTGGCGGAGCTCGCGCAGCAGCTTGGCATCGAGGTGCTGGCCGAGGGCGTGGAGGATGAGGCCCAGCGCGATCTGCTCATCGCCGCGGGAATCCCGCTCGCCCAGGGGTACTTCTTCGGGCGGCCCGGGCCCCTGCGGGAGGCCTGACCCCGGTCCGGCGCCGGGCTGCGGCCGCTATTCGCGGCTGCGATCCACCTTCCAGGTCACGTTCGTTCCGCTTCGCGGCTTCAGCAGCGTGGGGATGGTGACGGCGAGGGTGGTGCAGCCGACGATGAACCAGTAGCCGATGGGGTACCACGGCATCGGCCAGAGCCCGTCGGTCGCCGTGGGGTCGTAGCGGCGATCGATGAGCAGTCCGGCCGTGAGCTGGGCCATGGCGATCGTCATCACGGCCGCCACCCACCCCCACGGGAACGGCGACACGTTCTCGTATCCGCCGATGTCCACCGCGGCGAGGGCGAAGCCCAGGATGATGAGCACCACGAGCAGGTGCCACCACACCAGTGAGATGATCGCCTCGATCATCACCGGCCAGTGGCGGCGGTTGCGCCAGTGCAGCAGGATCGAACCGTGGCGCAGCAGCACCTGGATGAGGCCCCGTCCCCACCGCAGCCGCTGGCGGATGAGGCCCCGCAGGGTGGTGGGCACGCCCATGCCGACCACGGCACGCGGTTCGTAGCGCACGTCGTAGAAGCGCCGCTGGATGCGCCACGTGAGCTCGATGTCCTCGGTGGCCATGGAGGGGTCGAAGAGGCCGACGTCGGCGAGCACCGAGCGCCGGAATGCCGACACCACGCCGCTCATCGTGAGGATCCGCCCCCACGACACCTGCGCGCGGCGCATCAGCGACACCTGGGCGGCGAACTCCACCACCTGCATCTCGGCAAGCCACGATCCCAGGTTGATGGGGCGGGGGTTGCCCGTGACGCCGCCCACCCGGGGAATGCGCACGAAGTGGGCGGCGATGGCCCGCAGCGCGCCCGGGGCGATCTGTGCGTCGGCGTCGATGACCACGATCACCTCGCCGCGCGCAATGGCGATGGCGTCGTTCATCGCCATGGCCTTCCCCTCGTTCACCTCCTTTCGCAGCAGGCGCAGCCGGGGGTCGCGGGGGAGGTGCGCGAGCACCACGTCCACCGTTCCGTCCGGGCTGCCGTCATCGATGGCGAGCACCTCGAGATCCGGATAGTCGACGTTGCGCAGGGCCTCGAGCGCCGCGCCGATCGTGCGCTCCTCGGCGTAGGCCGGCAGCAGCACCGTGATGGGCGGCAGGTCGTCGTCGGGGATGTCATAGAACGCCTCCGCCGTCTGGCGCTCGCGGCTGAGCGCGAAGCGCATGGCGCTGGCGATCCAGATCGCGGCGGCCACGACGACGTAGAGCCCGATGAACAGCAGCAGCCACTGGAAGATCGCGTTCAGGGTGCTCACGGGGCGTCCCCGGGGGCCAGCACCTTGTCATCGCCCTCCACGCGCGCCACCACGACGCGTGCCTCCCGCGCCCCGGGGTGGATGCGCACGGTCCGCCCGCGGGCGTCCGTGGCGACCACCAGCGGAACGTCCGGCGCCCCACGGCGCCCGCCACGCACGGCCTCGCGACGCCGGGCGAGCGATCGGTTGTGCGCCACCCACGCCCAGATGGCTCCCGCCGCCAGGGCCAGCGCCACAAGGCCCGCGGCCAGGCCGATCACCAGTGCCGCCGGCTGGTCGCGGATTGCCATGAACCACAGGAACGCCACGATGGCCCACGCGGGAACCCCCCACGCGACGAGCTTCCAACGTGGCGGGCGGCGCATCCCGGGGGGAGGCGGGAAGTTGCCTATGGGGCCGCCTCCATCACCCGGGCCCGCCCGGCCTCCTTCGCCCGGTAGAGCGCGCCGTCGGCGCGCCGCAGGGCATCCGAGGGATCCTCCCCCGGGAGGCACTCGGCCACCCCGGCGCTGGCGGTCTGCCCGTGCGGGACCGCGGCGATCAGGCGATCGGCGACCGCCAGGCAGTCGTCCCGGTCGCCGTGGACGATCAGGCCGAACTCCTCGCCACCAATGCGCGCGAGCACGTCTCGCTGGCGGATGGCCTCTTGCCACTGGAGCGCCGTGGCCTCCAGCAGCTGGTCGCCCGCGTCGTGCCCGTGGGCGTCGTTGTAGTGCTTGAAGTGGTCGAGGTCGAGGATCGCCACGCTGAAGGGCCGGCCGCGCGAGCCCGCTGCGGTCGACACGCGTCGCAGCCGGGCCATGAACACCCGTCTGTTCGGCAGCCCGGTGAGGGTGTCGAGGGATGCCGCGTTCGTGGCCACCCGCAGCGCACCGGCCACGAAGAAGATGACCAGCGTGATGATCACGAGCAGGGCGATGTCGTTGGTGGGGTAGTGCTGCTCGCCGAAGAGGGGTTGGTAGAGGACCAGCGGCAGGAAGATCAGCCCCGCCACCACGGGGAGCGCCAGGGCCAGTTGCCAGGTGGGCCCGTAGAGGGCGATCCACACGACGGGGAGGATGTACAGCACGGTGTACCCGGCATCGCCCGACCCCTGGGCATGCCGCAGGAGCATGACCACCACCATGTACCCGAACGGGATGACCGCCTGCATGTCCGGGGGCCAGCGATCCCATGGCAACAGGGCAGCCGCGGCGACGACGATGACGAAGATGACGGCCGACCAGATGACCGTGCTGATGTGGGCTGCCTCGGCATCCTTGAGGCCGGAGGGGAGCACGGTGAGCACGCTCGCGATGAGCGCGATCAGCGCGAATGGCAGAAGGCGCACCCAGCGGCCGTCGCGGCGCAGCGGCCCACCGTCCCGCGACAGCGCCGCGTCGGTGGCCCGTGCGAACTGCAGTGAGGCGCCGCGGACGATGCGATCCCAGGCGGACCCCGCCCGCGGCCCGGTGGGCGACCGGTCGGCGTCGCCCGGGCGGGTCATGCGTCCGGCGCGTCCGCCGGATGCGCCTCCGGCGGGATGATCGGCAGCTCCGTTGCGTGCTGCACCGCGCCGCCCCGGTGGTACCGCAGGTCCACGACATCGGCCTTCTGGTCGCCGTACACGCCCACGCCGGCGAGCAGGGCCATGCGGCGGCCCACGCCGCGCTTGGGTGCGCGCACCTTGGGCACGAGCGGCGTGGTGAAGCGAAGCCAGCGGCCCTCCACGGTGTAGTGCTCGCCCTCCTCGCGGGGGGCGCCGTTCACCCACACCATGAAGGGCGGCTCCGCGCCCTCGGGCAGCGCCACGCTCCATGCCGGTTCGTCCACGGCGTGATCGTACTCGGCCCGCTTCCAGCACGCGCGGCAGGATTCGAACCTGCGACCCCTGGCTCCGGAGGCCAGTGCTCTATCCACTGAGCTACGCGCGCTCGCCTGCCCAGTGTAGACACGCCCCGCGGGATTGCCGTTGCCACCCCCGAAGCGGTGGGGCGGGGCGCGTAGAGTCGGGGCGTGGATCTGGTCGTCACATTCATCGGCACCTCGGCGTCGGTGCCGAGCGCCGCGCGCGGCACGTCGGCCACCCTCGTGAGCCGGGGTGGGCGACGCTGGCTGGTGGACTGCGGCGAGGGCACCCAGCGCCAGCTGCTGCGCTCGGGCGTCGGGCTCGCGGACGTGGACGTGGTGCTGCTCACGCACCTTCATGGTGATCACTTCCTCGGCCTGCCGGGAATGTTCAAGACGTTCGCGCTGCGCGGGCGCGAGGAGCCGTTGCTGCTGGTCGGTCCGGCAGGCCTCGACCAGCTCATGGTGACCCTGCAGCCCCTGATCGGCCGCCTGCCGTTCCACCTCGAGGTGCAGGAGAGCGGGCCGGGCGAGGTGCTGCGCGACGACGACGCGGTGATCCGCGCGTTCCACACCGACCACGGCGTGCGGTCGCTGGGGTATGCGCTGGTGGAGGACGACCGCCCGGGGGCCTTCGACGTGGACGCCGCCCGTGCGCTCGGAGTGCCCGACGGGCCGTCGTTCGGCGTGCTGCAGCGCGGAGGCGAGGTGACCCTCGACTCCGGGGCCGTGGTGCGACCCGACCAGGTGATGGGCGAGGCCCGCGCGGGGCGGGTGGTGGTGTTCTCGGGCGATACCCGGCCGTGCGAGGCCACGGAGGACGCCGCCCGCGGGGCGGACCTGCTCATCCACGAGGCCACCTTCTGCGACGAGGACTCCGCGCGGGCGCTCGAGACCCGGCACACGACCGCGCTCGAGGCCGGTGCGCTGGCCGCCCGGGCGGGCGTGCGCATGCTGGCGCTCACCCATGTGAGCACCCGGGTGCAGCCGCGGGAGGTGCGCCGCGAGGCCGAGCGCGAGTTCCCCGGGGTCATCGTGCCGCGCGACTTCGACCAGGTGGAGATCCCGTTCCGCGAGCGCGGCGAGCCACGGCTCATCCCGGTGCACGAGAGGCTGGGGAAGGGCGCGCGGGAGGACGCGGCTGCCGCCGACGACCCTGCTACGCTGGGCAGCGCAACCCTTTAAGACCGGCCCCGAGAGGCCGGGAAGGAGAATGCGAAGATGGGGAAGGTCCTGATCGATTCCGATCAGTGCCGCCGTACCGTGGCGCGCATCGCGCACGAGATCGTCGAGCACCATCCCGATACGTCGGCCGTGGCACTTGTGGGGCTCCACACGCGTGGCGTTCCGCTGGCCGAGCGCCTGCGCGTGCTCATCGAGGAGTTCTCGGGCGAGGCGCCGGCCATCGGGTCGGTGGACATCGCGCTCTACCGCGACGACGTCGGGGTGGGCGGGGGCCGCCGCGGCGTGGTGCCGGTGGTGGGGGAGACCATCCTCGACTTCGACATCGCCACCCACTCGGTGGTGCTGGTGGACGACGTGCTCTACACGGGCCGCACGATCCGCGCGGCCATCGATGCCGTGTTCGACTACGGCAGGCCGCCCAAGGTGGAGCTGGCGGTGCTGGTGGACCGCGGGCACCGCGAGCTGCCGATTCGCCCCGACTACGTGGGCCGCAACCTGCCGACCAACCGCGACGAGCGCATCACCGTGCGCCTGGCCGAGATCGACGGCCGCGACGAGGTGCTGCTGGAGGAGGGCTCATGAGCACGCGGGCGTCGCTCATCCGCATGGCCGATCTCTCGGCCGACGACGTCGGTCGCATCCTGGGCACCGCCGACCGCTTCGCCTCGGTGATGGACCGCGACATCAAGAAGGTGCCCACCCTGCGCGGCCGCACCGTGGTGAACCTCTTCCTCGAGCCATCCACGCGCACCAGCACGTCGTTCGAGCTGGCTGCAAAGCGCCTCTCCGCCGACGTGGTGAGCATCAAGGGCCAGGGCACGAGCATGGACAAGGGGGAGACCCTCAAGGACACCATCCTCACGCTCGAGGCCTACGAGCCGGACGTCTTCGTCATCCGCCACCCGCAGGTGGGCGCCTGCGCGGTGGCCGGGCGCTACACCGACGCCGCCGTGGTGAACGCCGGGGACGGCACCGGCGAGCACCCCACGCAGGCGCTGCTCGACGTGTTCACGGTGCAGCAGGAGGTGGGCTCCCTCGACGGCATGCACGTGGCGATCGTGGGCGACGTGCTGCACTCGCGCGTGGCGCGATCGGGCATCCAGGCGTTCCGGATGATGGGCGCGCGGGTCACCGTGGTGGCGCCGCCCACGCTGGTGCCCCGGCACCTGGCCGAGGCCCTGGGCGTGGAGGTGTCGTCGGACATCCGCGACATCGCCGATGCGGACATCGTGTACGTGCTGCGCATGCAGCTCGAGCGCATGGGGTCCGGGGGCTTCGTGCCCTCGCTCGAGGAGTACGCGCGCATGTACCAGGTGAACCACGCGCGCCTGCGCCCCGGCCAGCGCGTGATGCATGCAGGCCCCGTGAACCGCGGGGTGGAGATCAGCGGGGGAGTCGTGGACGACCCCGATTCACTCATCGAGGCCCAGGCGGCCAATGGACTGGTGGTGCGGATGGCGGTGCTGTACGACGTGCTGACCGAGGCGGCGAGCGAGCCGGGCGACGACGAGGGCACCATCGCCCTGGAGGCTGCATGAGCACCGAGGCCCCGAATCCCCGCGTGCGGCTGCCGCAGCGGCCCGGTGACCCGGCCAATGTGGTGATCCGCGGCGCGCGCATCCTCGACCCCGCTGCCGGCATCGATCGCACCGGCGACCTGGTGGTGCGGGGTGGCGTGATCGGCGGCGACCCGGACGGCCTCGAGGTGATCGATGGCACGGGCCTCACGGTCATGCCGGGAATCGTGGACGTGCACGTGCACCTGCGCACCCCGGGCAAGGAGCACGCCGAGGACATCTCCACGGGCACCGCCAGCGCGGCCGCGGGCGGCGTGGTGACGGTGCTGGCCATGCCCAACACGCAGCCGCCCACCGACAACCCGAGCATCCTCGGATCGCTGCTCGAGCGCGCATCGCGCGAGGCCGTGGTTCCCACCGGCTTCATCCCCGCCATCACCGTGGGACAGCAGGGCGAGTCGCTCACCGAGCACGGCGACCTGGCCGAGGCCGGGGCCGCCGCGCTGTCTGACGACGGCGTGCCGGTGGGCAGCGCGCTGGTGATGCGCCGGGCGCTGCAGTACCAGCGGGCCACGGGCCTGCTGTTCACCCTGCACGAGGAGGACATGAGCCTCTCGGGGGCAGGCGTGATGCACGAGGGCACGGTGTCGGCGCGCATCGGGCTCGCCGGCATCCCCGGCGTGAGCGAGGCCGTGCAGGTGGCCCGTGACTGCGCCCTGGCCGCCTACGAGGATGGCCGCATCCACATCTGCCATGTGTCGGCGCGGGAGACCGTGGACGAGGTGCGCCACGCGAAGGCCCGGGGGGTGCACGTGACCGCGGAGGTCACCCCGCACCACCTGCTGCTCACCGACGAGGTGGTGGGAGACGACCCCGACCCCGCGCGCTTCAAGATGAACCCGCCGCTTCGCAGCGAGGACGACCGGCAGGCGCTCATCGAGGCGCTGGTGGACGGCACCATTGACGTGATCGCCACCGACCACGCCCCGCATCCCGGGGACGAGAAGGAGAACCCGTTCGCCGAGGCACCCTTCGGCGTGATCGGCCTCGAGACGGCCTTCGCCGCGTGCCACACCGAGCTCGTGCTCGGGGGCAGGATGTCGCTCGAGGACCTCATCCTCAGGATGAGCACGAGGCCCGCGGAGATCTTCGGCCTGCCCGTGCCCACGCTGGCCGATGGCGCGGTGGCCAACCTCGCCGTGGTCGACCTGTCGGCCACCGACACGGTGGGAGAGCGGCCCTATGCCAGCAAGTCGAGCAACGCGGCCTTCGTGGGGATGCCCCTCACCGGCCGCATCGTCATGACCCTGGCCGGTGGCCAGGACGTCTACCGGAGGGACGCATGAGCAATCGCCACCCGGCGCTCGCCGCACGCGATGACGCGGGCCTGGTCATCATCGACGTGCAGGACGCCTTCGCGCCCGTGATCGACGGCTTCGAGGAGGTGGTGGCCAACTGCGGCCTGCTCGCCGAGGGGTTCGGGGTGATGGGCCGCCCCGTCATCGTCACGGAGCAGTACCCCAAGGGGCTCGGCCACACGGTGCCGGCCCTCGCTGACCGCCTCCCCGAGGGCACGCCGATCATCGAGAAGACGCGCTTCTCGGCCTGCGGGGTGGAGGGCTTCGAGGACGCCTACGACGGCGCGCGCTGCGATACCTGGGTGGTGTGCGGCGTGGAGTCGCACGTGTGCGTGAACCAGACGGTGCACGACCTGCTCTCGCGCGGGGCCTCGGTGCACGTGGCGGCCGATGCCGTGAGCTCCCGCACGCCGGCCAACCGGCAGGCGGGACTCGACAAGGCCGCGCGCGCCGGCGCGCATGTGACCTCGGCCGAGATGGTGCTGTTCGAGATGCTGGGCCAGGCGGGCGGACCCGAGTTCAAGGCGATCTCGGCGCTGGTGCGATGAGCAACGCCCTGATCGTGCTCGAGGACGGCATGGTGCTCCCGTGCCGGTCGGTAGGTGCCCCGGGCACCTCGCTCGGCGAGATGGTGTTCACCACCGGGATGAACGGCTACCAGGAGGCGGTGACCGACCCGTCGTACCTCGGGCAGATCCTCACCTTCAGCGCGCCCATGATCGGTAACTACGGCACCGGCGACCGCGCGCTCGAGAGCGCGCGCGTGTGGCCGGGGGCCGTCATCGCCACCCGCATCGGCGACTCCCCCGGGGTCGCAGGGCCCACCGGCTTCCGGTCGTGGCTGGCCGCGCAGGGGGTGGTGGCGGTGGAGGACGCCGACACCCGCAGGCTCGTGCGGCACCTGCGCGACAACGGGGCGATGCGCGGCGGGGTGAGCACCGAGCTGGGCGCCGAGGAACTGCTCGCGCTGGTGCGCGAGCACCCTCACCTCGATGGTCGTGACCTCTCGGTGGAGGCCGCCGGGGAGCGGCGATCACTCGGTGATGACGGCCCCACCATCGTGGCCGTCGACTGCGGCATGAAGCAGGGCATCCTGAACGGGCTCGCCGGCTCGGGAATGCGCGTGGAGGTGGTGCCCGCCGGCACGACGGCCGACGAGATCCTCGCGCTCGGGCCCGACGGGGTGTTCATCAGCAACGGCCCCGGCGACCCCGCGGCGTGCGTGCCGGTGATCGACGCCCTGTCGGGCGTGCTGGGCAAGGTGCCGGTGTTCGGCATCTGCCTGGGGCACCAGCTGCTCTCGCACGCGCTCGGCCTGCGCACCGAGAAGCTGCCCTTCGGGCACAGGGGCGCGAACCATCCGGTGCAGCGCGCGGAGGACGGGGTGGTGGAGATCACCGTGCAGAACCACGGCTATGCGGTGGTGGCCGATTCGCTGCCCGACGGGGTGGAGGTCACCCGCACGAGCCTGTTCGACGGCAGCGTGGAGGGCATCGCCGCGCCGGAGCTGCTCGCCGCATCGGTGCAGTACCACCCGGAGGCCCGGCCCGGGCCGCACGACGCCACGTACCTGTTCCGCGCCTTCCGCGACAGGGTGGCCGCCTGATGCCGCGGCGCGAGGACATCCGCACCATCATGGTGCTGGGCAGCGGCCCGATCGTCATCGGCCAGGCGGGCGAGTTCGACTACTCCGGAACCCAGGGCTGCCGCGCGCTGCGCGACGAGGGCTACCGCATCGTGCTGGTCAACTCGAACCCCGCGACCATCATGACCGACCCGGGCGTGGCCGACCGCACGTACGTGGAGCCGCTCGACGTGCACGCCGCAGAGCGCATCATCCAGGCGGAGCAGCCCGATGCCATCCTGCCGACGCTCGGCGGGCAGACGGCGCTGAACCTGGCCATCGACCTCGCCGAGGCCGGCGTGCTGGAGCGCCATGGGGTGGAGCTCATCGGCGCCGACGTCGACGTGATCCGCCGCGCGGAGGATCGCGACCTGTTCAAGGAGTGCATGCGCGAGGTGGGCGTGCCGGTGCTCGACAGCCGCATCGCCACCGACCTCGAGGGCGCGCGCGAGGCCGCGCAGGCCCTGGGCTACCCGATCATCCTGCGCCCGGCGTTCACGCTCGGCGGCGAGGGCGGCGGCGTGGCGCTCACGCCCGACGACCTCGAGCCGGTGGTCACCAACGCCCTCGCGGCCAGCCCGATCTCGCAGGTGCTGATGGAGCGGTCGGTCACGGGCTGGGACGAGATCGAGCTCGAGGTGGTGCGCGACCGCAACGACAACGCGGTGATCGTCTGCACCATCGAGAACCTCGACCCCATGGGCGTGCACACGGGCGACTCGGTCACCGTGGCCCCGGCCATGACCCTCGACGACCGCGAGCAGCAGATGCTCCGCGACGCGGCCATCGAGGTGGTGCGCGCCGTGGGCGTTGAGACCGGCGGCGCCAACGTGCAGTTCGCGCTCAACCGCGCCACCGGCGAGATGGTGGTGATCGAGATGAACCCGCGGGTGTCGCGCTCGTCCGCCCTGGCATCGAAGGCCACGGGATTTCCGATCGCCCGCATCGCGGCGCGGCTGGCCATCGGGTACACGCTCGATGAGCTTCCCAACGACATCACGAAGGTCACTCCGGCATCGTTCGAGCCCACGCTCGACTACGTGGCCGTGAAGGTGCCGCGCTTCGCGTTCGAGAAGCTCACCGAGGACCGCGTGCCGCTGTCCACCTACATGCAGAGCGTGGGCGAGGTGCTGTCCCTGGGGCGCACCTTCGGGGAGGCCCTCGGCAAGGCGCTATCGGCCCGCGAGCTCGATGCCCGGCTCGACGAGCCGGGTTCGGTGGACGAGGCCCTCGAGCGCCTGCGCAAGCCATCATGGGACCGCTTCGACCTCATGATGTGGGCCGCGGCGAGGGGCGCCACGCCCGAGCAGTTGCACGAGTCGACGGGCGTGCACCGGTGGTTCACGCACGAGATCGTCGCCCTCGCCACCGCGGCGGATGACCTGCCCGGAGACCTCGCGGCGATTGATCACGACCAGATGCTCGACGCCCGCCGCCGCGGCCTCACCGACCGCGACATCGCCGCGCGCACCGGTGCCAGCGAGGCCGAGGTGGGGCAGAGGCGCCATGCCCTCGGGGTGCGGCCCTCGTACCGCGCCGTTGACACCTGCGCCGCGGAGTTCGCCGCGGTCACGCCCTACTACTACGGCACGTTCGGCACGGAGGGCGAGGCCACGCCGCTCGACCGCCCGTCGGTCGTGGTGCTGGGTTCGGGCCCCAACCGCATCGGGCAGGGCATCGAGTTCGACTACTGCTGCGTGCACGCCGCCATGACCGCCCAGCAGCTGGGCTACGCCGCCATCATGGTCAACTGCAACCCCGAGACGGTCTCCACCGATCACGGGGTGAGCGACCGGCTCTACATGGAGCCCGTCACCCTCGACGCGGTGCTCGACATCTGCCAGGCCGAGCAGCCGGTGGGGGTCATCGCCCAGCTCGGGGGGCAGACCCCGCTGCGCCTCGCCGCCCCGCTGAAAGCCGCGGGCGTGAACGTGCTCGGCACCTCGCCGGAGGCCATCGACATGGCTGAGGACCGCGGCCGCTTCGGCGCCCTGCTCGGCGAGCTCGGTCTCAAGGCCCCTCCGTGGGCCATGGCCGAGGGCGAGGCCGACCTGCTCGCGGCGGCCGAGGAGGTGGGCTACCCGGCGCTCGTGCGGCCCTCCTACGTACTCGGCGGCCGGGCGATGGCCATCGTGTCCGGGCCCGACGAGCTCAGGGCCTGGCTGGTGAAGGAGAAGCCGCGCGGCCTCGTGATGGTCGACCGCTTCCTGGCGGGGGCCACGGAGATCGACGTCGACGCGCTGTCGGATGGCGAGAGCACCTGGATCGCCGGGGTGATGGAGCACGTGGAGGAGGCCGGAGTGCATTCCGGCGATTCGGCATGCGTGCTCCCTCCGCAGGGCATCGGCGAGGCCGCGGACGCCGACGTGCGCCGCCAGGCCGCCATGCTGGCCGAGGCCATCGGCGTGAAGGGCCTGCTGAACGTGCAGTTCGCCCTGCGCGACGGCACGGCCTACGTGATCGAGGCCAACCCGCGTGCCTCGCGCACGGTCCCCTTCGTGGCCAAGGCCACGGGCGTGCCGGTGGTGCGCCACGCGGTGCGCCTGATGCTCGGGGAGCGCATCGCCGACCTCGACCTGCCGGTCGGCAACGCCATGTCGCATGTGGCGGTGAAGGAAGCGGTGCTGCCCTTCGCCCGCTTCCCGTGGGCCGATCCGGTGCTGGGGCCCGAGATGAGGTCGACCGGCGAGGTGATGGGCATCGGCGCCACCTTCACGGAGGCCTTCGCCAAGGCGCAGCGCGGCGCCCGCCAGGCGCTGCCCCGCACCGGCACGGTGTTCCTGTCGGTGCGCGACGAGGACAAGCCGCGCGTGGCCGGCCTGGCTGCCGACATCCATGCGGCGGGGCTGGAGATCGTCGCCACCGGTGGCACCGCCGCTGCCATCGCCGCCGCGGGCATCCCCGTGCGCGAGGTCAACAAGATCTCCGACGGCCCGCCACACGTGGCCGACCTCATCCTGGGTGGCGAGGTGGCCATGGTCGTGTGCACCCCGAGTGGTCGTGGCGACCGGGCCGACGGCGCCATCATCCGGCGCGCGGCCGTGAGGGCGGGCGTCCCGTGCATCACCACCATCGAGGCCGCCGAGGCTGGCGCCCAGTCGCTCGGCGTGGATCCGTCGGTGGTCACCCCCGTGGCACTTCAGGATCTCGTGATCCGGTGACAGATGTGTCAGGCCCCACGGGCGTGCCTCTTGGCATGGGCGGGGGGCGGCGGGTACAGTCGCGCCGATGGCGACTCCCTCAAAGGCCGGGCAGACACCCCAGCGCTCTCTCGACCAGAGGATGGACGCCCTCCGCCGGGCGAATGAGATCCGGTCCCTCCGGGCCCAGCTCAAGCGCGACCTGAAGTCCGGCGCCCTTTCCGTCGACCAGGTCATCGAGTCGCCGCCCGACTACGTGCTCACCGCCAAGGTGTTCGACATGATCGTCGCGGCGCCGAAGTACGGGAAGGTCAAGGCCACCCGCCTGCTCAACCAGTGCCGCATCTCCCAGGGCAAGACCCTCGGGGGGCTCTCCGACCGGCAGCGGGGCGAGCTGGTCGAGCTCCTGCGCCTCCGGTAGCCCGGCACCCGCGCGTATTCGTGGTGTCGGGGCCGTCCGGCGCCGGCAAGGGAACCCTCATCAAGGGCGCCCTCGAGCGCATCCCCGACCTCGCGGTGGCGGTATCGGTGACCACCCGCGCCAAGCGTCCGGGTGAGGTGGACGGTCGCGAATACCACTTCATGAGCAGGGCGGAATTCGCGCGCCTCGTGGACGAGGGCGCCTTCCTGGAGCACGCGGAATTCGCCGGGAACCGCTACGGCACGCTCAACACCGAGCTCGATCGCATCATGGGAACCGGGCGCTCGGTGATCCTCGAGATCGAGCTGCAGGGCGCCCGCAACGTGCGTGGGGTGCGTCCCGAGTCGGTGTCGGTGTTCATCGAGCCGCCGTCGCTCGAGGAGCTCGCGCGTCGTCTTCGCGACCGCGCCACCGACGCCGAGGAGGAGATCGAGGCGCGCCTCGAGGTGGCACGCACCGAGGTGGCGGCACGCGAGGAGTTCGACCACGTCATCCTCAACGACGACATCCACCGGGCCACGGCCGAGCTGGTGGACGTGATCAACGCCGAGGCGGACGCCGGCTAGGCCTGCACGCAGGATTTCGCGCATCGGCGGGGGCGGGGCTAGCCTTCCCGTCGTGGCTGAGATCCTCATGGGCGTGACGGGCGGCATCGCCGCCTACAAGAGCCTCGACGTGCTGCGCATCCTGCAGCGGCACGGGCACGGCGTGAGCGTGGTGATGACCCACACCGCCGAGCGGTTCGTGGGCAGTGCGTCGTTCGCCGCCCTGTCGGGTCGCGAGGTGGGCACCCACCTGTTCGGCGATGCCGAGCAGCCGGGCTACCACCACCTCGACGTGAACGACGGCAAGGACCTCATGCTGGTCGCGCCGGCATCGGCCAACACCATCTCGCAGATGGCCTCCGGGTCGGCCACCAGCCTGCTCACCTCGTGCTACCTGGCCTTCCGCGGCCCGGTGGTGGTGGCACCGGCCATGAACACCTCGATGTGGCTGCATCCCGCGACCGGCCGGAACATCGACATGCTGCGCGCGGACGGCGTGCACCTCGTCGAACCCGAGAGCGGGCTGCTCGCCGACGGCGCCGTGGGCCCGGGTCGCCTCGCCGAGCCGATGTCCATCGTCGAGGCCGTGGAGGCCGTGCTGGCGGGGGGCGCAGGCCGGCGCGACCTTGCCGGGAAGACCGTGCTCATCTCGGCCGGCGGCACGCGCGAGCCGATCGACGCCGTGCGCTACGTGGGCAACCGTTCGAGCGGACGCATGGGATGGGCCCTCGCCGCCGCCGCCCGCGATCGTGGCGCGGACGTGGTGGTGGTGCAGGCGAACGTCGACCTGCCCCGCGAGGGCGGTATCCGCTACGTCGACGCCCCGACGGCCGCCGCCATGCGCGACGCCTGCCGCGCGGAGTTCCCCGCATGCGACGTCCTCATCATGTGCGCCGCCGTGGCCGACTACCGCCCGGTGGACGCCGCGTCCGGCAAGCTCGACAAGAGCAAGGCCGATGCCCTCACGGTGGAGATGGAGCGCACCACGGACATCCTCGCCGAGCTCTCGGCCCTGCGCGAGGACCAGGTGCTCATCGGGTTCGCCGCCGAGCATGGCCCCGAGGGCCTCGATCGCGCCCGTGGCAAGCGGCAGCGCAAGGCCGTGGACATCGTGGTGCACAACGACGCCGCGGTGGAGGGCGCCGCCTTCGAGGGCGCCGACAACATCATCACCATCATCGGGCCCGGCGAGGCCGAGCAGGCCCTCCCGCGCATGAGCAAGCGCGAGTGCGCCGAGCGGATCCTCGACGCGGCCATGCCGCTGGTCGAGGCGAGTCCAAGCCGGGCCTAGCGCGCCGCGGCGCGGTACGCGGCGCAGGCCATCAGGGGTTGGGCCGAGCGCGGCCGCGCGGAACGCATGGTCGGCTGCGGCGCCGTGTGGCCCGGTATCGTGACGGCCATGAGCGAGGGCGTCGGCGCGTACGAGTGGTTCCAGCGGGGAATGGAGTTGATGGAGTCGCGGGACTTCCACCCGGCGGCCGTGGCGCTGGAGCAGGCGAAGAAGCTCGAGCCCGACAAGGCCTCGATCCGTGAGGCGCTCGGGCGGGCGTACCTGTCAACCCGGCAGTTCGAGCGCGCCGCCGAGGAGTTCGAGGTGGCCGTGGAGATCCAGCCCACCGACCACTACGCCCACTACTGCCTCGGCCGCGCCTATCGCGGCCTGGGTGACGACGACCGCGCCGACCGGCACTACGAGCTCGCGCGCTGCCTGGGGTCGAAGCTGGCGTAGTTGGTGGCATGCGGGGGCGGACCCACGCCCTGGCCATCGGGCACCTCGAAGCCCAGCCTGAGGATGCCCTCGAAGCTCTCGTCCACGTAGGTGGAGAGCAGGCCGAGAAGGCCGTCCAGGCCATCGGCGCCGAGCACGGACGTCTCGGCCTCGGCGATCATCCAGAGGTCCCCGGCATCATCGGCGGCGAACCGCCAGTGGCGCATGTCGAGGTTCTTGCGGAGCGCCCGGCGGTAGACGTCGGCGTGCGCTCGGTCCGGCCCGCGCATGAAGAAGGCCCGCATCTCGAGCGTGCGCTCGCCGACGTGGGCGGCAACGGCCACGATGCCGCGCTTCACGGAGGGCACCCGGATCGACCAGTCGGCCGGGCCCAGGCGCTCGGCGTCCACGCCGATGCCATCGAGCCATACACGCACCAGTGCCGCGCCGTCCGCCATGGGGGCACCGTACCGCGCCCCGCTCGTACGATGGTCGCGTGCGGATGGTGCTCCAGCGGGTTCGCGAGGCGGCGGTTGCGGTGGACGGGCGCGAGGTCGCGCGCATCAGCGCTGGCTACCTGCTGCTCGTGGGCGTGGAGGAGGGCGACGACCCCGACGTGGCGACGCGCATGGCGGCGAAGGTGGGGGCCCTCCGGCTCTTCCCGGGCGACGAGGGGCGCGGATTCGATCGCCCCATCGGCGACGTCGCCGGCCAGGTGATGGTGGTGAGCCAGTTCACCCTCATGGGGGAGGTGCGCAAGGGCAACCGCCCATCGTGGGCCGCAGCTGCCGCGCCCGACGTGGCGGGCCCCCTCGTCGAGGCCGTCGGGGAGCACCTGCGGGGGCTCGGGCTCGAGGTGGCGACGGGCGTCTTCGGGGCCATGATGGAGGTGTCGCTCGTGAACGACGGTCCGGTGACCCTGGTGCTCGACTCCGCCGACCTCCTCGGGCCCCGAAAGGGCTAGCCGGGCCCCCGCGCGGCCGTCTTCGGGCCGCAGGCCGTGTGATACCCTCGCCGGGCTGCTGGCGGTACACAGGCGGCACCCGGTGGAGCGGGTCGGGAGACCCGCTTTTTCTTTGGCATTTCGGAGGCGGACACGGCCGAGACGGCGACAGCGATCGAGCATCAGGTGGAGGAACTCCTCGCGGAGCGCCTTCCCGAG
>JAGWYY010000026.1 GCA_018969105.1 Acidobacteriota bacterium
GGCACGTACACGCGCGACACCGAGACGGTCTTGTGGTCCTCCATCTCGCGAGCCAGGCGCCGCGCGAGCTCCACCGGTTGCAGGGTGCTGCGGAACATGCGGCCGAACGTCTTCTCGACCATGCCCTCGATCTTCTGCTCGATGTTCCGTAGCGCCATCTAGCCCGCCGTGCCGGTGAAAGAGGCCGATCGCCCTGCGCCGTCGCGCGTGAACGCGCGCCAGGGCCGGGCGGCCCATGCGATGGCGAGGATAGCCGAGGGCAGCACGGCGCCGACGGCTTCGAGGCCTCCGCCGCCCAGCAGGCCGGCGGCGATCACCAGTCCGGCAGACCACATGACGCCCGCGGCCACGCGCCGTCCGTCGCGCGCGCCGATGACCAGCGGCCACGTGAGGGTCGCCACCACCATGATCAGGCACCCCAGAAGCGCCTGCGGATGGGCGGTTATCGGGGCGATCAGGGCCTCCCCGGCGGCCTGGGGCGACTTCACCCCCTGCAGGGATCCCCACGCGCCGTCGACCTCCCACCCGGTGAACACGAATGCATTCGCCCCGGCCGTCACCTGCCAGAGCAGCAGGGTGATCACGCCCGCGATGGCCGACCACACGCGGGCGGCCGTGGTGCGGGCGGATCCCGCGAGCAGGGCATACACGGGCAGCATCCCGAAGGCCGCCAGCACGGGGGCCAGTGCCGGCAGCAGCACCAGCCGGCCGTAGCGCGCGCCCGTGAGCAGCAGCAGCAGGCCGATGACCAGCGCGATGCCGGTGAGGGCCGGTGCCGCGGTGGCCGTGGCGGCGCCCGCCAGCACGATCAGCCCCGCGGCCGCCAACGGCGCTCTCCATGCCCCGATGGCACCGGCGATCAGCGCGATGCCGGCGGTGCCGAGGGCGCCGGTCGAGAAGCCGCGCTCGGCGATGAGCCCGCCGAGCAGGGCGGCGCCCACCCCGGTGAGGATCATCGGCGTGGGGCCCGACAGCAGGGCCACGGCGCGGCGCCCGCGCCCCTCGGGCAGCGCTCGGGCCTCCTCGCGCACGATCTGCGCCATGCGATGGGCATCAGGACGGGCATCGGGGTGCCGGGCGAGCCCGGCGTCGATGGCCTTGGCGAGGCGCGTGGGCAGGTCGGGCCGCAGGTTGCGGATGGGCGGGATCTCCCCGAGGGCCGCGCGCCGGGCGGTGTCGGCCGGGCTCGCGCCCAGCAGCGGGTTGCGTCCCGTGAGCCCCTCGTACAGCACGAGGGTGGCGGCCCACACGTCGGCCGCGCCGGTCACCTGCTCGCCGGTGGCCTGCTCCGGCGCCATGTAGGCCATGGTGCCCACCACGCCGCCGGTCTGGGTCATGCCGGTCTCGCCGGAGAGCCGGGCCACCCCGAGGTCGGCCACCATCGCGTGGCCGCGGTCGTCCACGAGGATGTTCGCCGGCTTGATGTCGCGGTGGATCACCCCGCGCTCATGCGCGTGGTCGAGCGCCTCCAGCACGTCGGCCACCATCTCGGCCGTGGCGCGGTCGCCGGGAGGGGCGTCGGCGTACACGCGCTCCAGCGACGGCCCGTCCACGAGCTCGCTCACCAGGTAGAGCGACTCGTGGTCCTCCCCCCAGTCGAGCATGCGCACCATGCCGGGGTGCTCCAGGCGGGCCGCGGCGCGGATCTCGGCGGCCACGCGCTGCTCGAGGCCCAGGTCGACGGGGATCTCCTTCACCGCCACCTCGCGCCCCGTGGCCCTGTCGAGGGCCCGGTACACCCGCGAGGTGGCGCCCCGCCCGATGACCTCCATGAGGTCGTAGCGGCCGAGCACGCGGGCCTGTGGCTGCGTGCGGGTGGGTGCGTTGCGGTGTCCGGTGATGGGCATGGGGCCTAGGGGCCTTCCACCGCCGGCGAAGGAATCCTTGTGATCACGCCGAACGGACTGCCGATCGTAGACACCACCTGTGCGGAAGCCGGGCGGCCCGGGTGCGCTAGTGTTCCCGCGCCTTACGGCCGCTCACCGGGCGGGTGGCGGAATTGGTAGACGCGCTGGCTTCAGGTGCCAGTGTTCGAAAGAACGTGGGGGTTCGAGTCCCCCCTCGCCCATCCGGAGCAGACCCCACCTTGGACCCAGACGACACCGGCACGGACTACGGGTACGACGACCAGCCCACTGGCGTCAGCGGTCCCCTGCCGCCCGCCGAGGGTCCGAACCCGCGTGATCGCGGCTCGTCCGGGCGCGGGCGGGGCAAGGGCGGCTCGGGCCGTGGCGGTTCGGGCAAGGGCGGCTCTGGGAAGGGCGGCGGCCGTGGTCGCGGTGGCTCGGGCGCATCCGGCTCGTCGGGCCGCTCGTCGGGCTCGGGCCGTGGCGGCGGGGCCATGCAGTCCACCGGCGCGCGCATCGCGGTGGCCGTGGGCGCGGCCATCGTGCTCATCGTGGTGCTGGTGCTCATCGTGCGCGGCTGCCAGCGCAGCCAGCTCGAGGACTCCTACGGCTCGTACATGGGCGATGTCACCACGATCGTCACGGCATCGGGCAAGGAGTCGGACGCCCTGCAGGAGGTGCTGCAGAACAAGAACGGCGCCAAGGCCCCCGAGCTGCAGGTGCAGGTGCGCGAGATCGCCAACCAGGCGCAGGGCCTCGTGGGCCAGGCCGAGGGGCTCGCGCCGCCCGACTCGCTGTCGGCGCCGAACCAGAGCCTCGTCACCGCCCTGCAGTACCGCGTCACCGGCCTGAAGGCCCTCGCCGACGCGCTGCCGTCGGTGGTCGACTCGCAGAACCGCGCATACGCCTCGGCCACCCTGGCCAGCGCGATGCAGAGGTTCCTGGCCAGTGACGTCATCTACCAGGACTCCTTCGTGGGCCCGTCCAAGCGGGCGCTGGCCGACGCCGACATCACCGGCGTGCAGGTGCCCGACCGGCAGTTCTTCCTCTCGGGCGTGCGCGCCGACCAGGCCTCGCCCACGGGCGCCGGGCAGCTGATCCCCGCGCTGCAGCGCACGGGCACGACCGACACCACGGGCACGAGCACCACGGGCGGGCTGCACGGCACCGGCATCGCATCGGTGCAGGCGCTGCCCGAGGGCGTGGAGCTGCAGGCCGGCACGGCCACCGAGGTGCAGGCGTCCGACAAGCTCGAGTGGCAGGTGACGGTGGAGAACGCCGGCGACTTCGCCGAGAGCAACGTGATCGTGCGCGTTACCTTCGCGAGCGATGCATCGCCCAAGGACGCCCAGACGGTGGAGAAGGAGATCCCGTCGATCCAGTCGGGCGAGCAGCAGTCGGTGACGCTGCCCGGCCCGAAGAGCCCGACGTTCGGCGAGGCATCCACGCTCAAGGTGGAGGTGGTGCCGGTGCAGGGCGAGGAGAAGACCGACAACAACCGGGCCGAGTACCCCGTCAAGATCGTCTTCTAGGCGGTGACTCGGTGAGCGGGTCGATCGGATACCTGGGTCCCCGGGGCACGTTCTCCGAGGAGGCCCTGCTCGACTGGCTCGGCGCCCAGCAGGCGGACCGCACGCGGGCGTACCCCAGCATCGCCGCGTGCTTCGCCGCGGTGGACGCCGGTGAGGTGGACGAGGCGCTTGTGCCGATCGAGAACGCCATCGAGGGCGGGGTGAGCCAGACGCTCGACGAGCTCATCGCGCACCACGGGCGCGTGGTGATCCGCGGCGAGGTCATCCACCCCATCCGCCACCAGCTCATCGGCGCGCCGGGGGAGACCATCGCCGGGGCGACGCGCGTGCTGAGCCACCCGCAGGCGAGCGCGCAGTGCGGTCGCTGGCTGCAGGCCAATCTCGACGGCATTCCGGTGGACCCGGCGCACTCCACGGCCGAGGCCGTGCGCATGGCGGTGGAGTTCGACGATGGCACCGTCGCCGTGGGCAACCGGCGCTCGTCGGAGATCTACGGCGGGGTGATCCTCGCCGAGGACATCATGGACGCACCCGACAACTGCACGCGCTTCGCCATCGTGGGCACCGGTGAGATCGACTCGGACCAGGCCGGCGACTGGACCACCTCCATCATCTGCTCGATCGTGAAGGACCGCCCCGGCGCCCTGCTGTCGATCCTGCAGGAGTTCGCCCTGCGCGCGATCAACCTCACGCGCCTCGAGAGCCGCCCCGCGCGCACCGGGCTCGGGCACTACGTGTTCTTCATCGACGCCGAGGGCAACCGGCATCGCGACCTGCCGCTGCAGGCGGCGCTCACCGCCATCGGGGAGGGCGGGATCGCCGAGGTGACCTCCCTCGGCTGTTACCCCACGGCGGCGCGGTCGTCCTAGCAACCGCCCGCGCGGCTATATTCCGCCGCGAAGGGGGTGGTTCCGCAGCACGTACTCGTTCTCAACGCGTCGTATGAGCCCATCAACGTGTGCTCGGTGAGGCGCGCCCTCGTGCTGCTGCTCAAGGAGAAGGCGGAGATCCTCGAGCACCGTCCGCGCGCGATCAGAGGTGTGTCGCGCGACTATCCATCCCCCCACGTCATCCGCCTCGTCTACCGCGTGAAGGTGCCCCGCTACGAGGCCCGGCGCATGAGCCGCCGCGCGCTGTTCGCCCGCGACGGCTACACGTGCCAGTACTGTGGCAGCCGCGGCAAGCTGACGGTCGACCACGTGGTGCCGCGCAGCCGTGGCGGTGACTCCTCGTGGTTCAACGTGGTCACCTCGTGCTCGTCGTGCAACGCCCGCAAGGGCGACGCCCTGTGCCACGAGGTGGAGATGTACCCGCGCAGCAAGCCCCGCCCGCCCCGCCCGGACGTCTTCATCGATGTCGCCACGCCGAGGCGGCCGGAGGAGTGGACGCCCTACCTGGCCGTGGCGTGAGGGCCTGAGGGCCCAGGCCGCTGGGCACCGCGGTCCTGCCGCGCCTCGAGGCGCGTGACCTCGACGGATCGGACCGCCTGCTGCCGGACGACCTGCCGGCCGACCCCTGCGTGGTGATCCTCGCGTTCCGCCAGCGCCAGCAGCGCGACGTGGACGCCTGGGTCGCCGCGCTCGACGACGACATGCCCGTGGTGGAGGTGCCGATGCTCGGCCGCAAGTGGCGCCGCGTGCGCGGGTGGATCGAGGGCGGCATGGCCAGGGGCACGCCCGCCGCCGCCCGCGCGCGGGTGTGGTGTGCCTACGCGCCGGTGAGCAGCGTGCTCGATGCGGTGGGCCAGCGCGGCACGGGCCAGGTGGCGGTGCTGGTGGCCGAGCGCGGCGGCCACGTGCGCGTGGTGGCGCGCGGGGCTCCCGCCCCGGCCGCGGTGGGCGCCGTGAAGGCCGCCCTCCGGGCCGGGTAGGGCACCGCCAGCTCTACGGCAGCTTCACCGAGAACGACACGCCGGAGCGGTTGGCGCCGTTCTGCAGCGGCTGGCCCGTGGTCAGCAGCGACAGGCTGGCGCTCACGCCCGTGGTGGGTGCCCCGGGCAGGTACTTCGCGATGCAGCCCTTGACGTCCACCGTGAACGACAGCGTGCGCACCGTGGTGGCGGGACCATCCGTTGCCGTCGTGTCCTGCATCGGAGCGATGATCGGCCAGATGTCCTGGGGGTTGCTCGACGCCGGGCGCTGCGTTACGCCGCTCACCGGGGTGATGGAGCAGCCGGCCTCGGTGTTGGGCCGCTGCTCGCCACCGCCGGACGTCGGGACCAGTCGGTCGAGCGTGACCCCGTAGAAGAGGCCACCCAGGGTGTAGAACTGCTCGGCCTCACCCGGCAGGCCGAGGCGCTGCGGCGGGATGAGCGTGAGGCCCAGCGTCCCCGCCGTGCCCAGGCCGAACCCGTTTCCGTCGTTCGTGCCCGGCCCGTTCGCGGGGTAGGGGTAGCTGAGCGACTGCGTGGCACCGCCCGCAACCACCTGCGTGATGGCCGGCGTGGTCACCATGTAGGGGCTGATGCCGATGGGCTTCGTGCTCGGCGCGGCCGTGGCGCTCGTGCGGTAGTTGAGGTTGATCACCGAGTCGGAGTTCACCTGGCCGAGCGTGTCTGCCGCGTTGGGCTTCACGAAGGCCGTCCAGATGCTCTGGGCCTTCGGGCCGCCCTGCTGGGAGGACTTCATGAAGCCGAAGGCAGGGTACGTGGAGGGCTGCGGCTGGCACGGCTGCCGCTGCGCACCGCACACCGAGCCCGTGAAGGCGCTCCAGCTCGTGGACCCGAACTCCGGCACCGACGGCAGGATCTGCGGGTACTCGCTGAAGCCCGAGATGGTGGCCTGCGACGTGCCGGGCGCGCACCACGGGGCCGAGGCCTCGCACTGCACCCAGACTGCGTCGAGCGCCGGGCTGGGCTCCACGCCGGTGAGCGTGCGCTCGTCGTAGTAGAAGGACAGCGTGAGGCCGGTGGGCCTCTTCAGGTCCTGGCTTCCCAGGAACGCGTTGATGGTGTCGCGGGTGGCGCCGGTGTTGTAGTTGAGCGTATCGGCGATGCTCGGGCGCACGTCGCTGTAGGTGAGCAGCTTCGCGGTGGTGCCCACCGACACGCTGTCGGTGAAGTCGATGGTCAGGTTGCCGTTGTCGTCGACGTCCATCGAGTTGGGCACGCCGTCCTGGTCGCAGTCGCCACCCACGGCGCCGCCGCACGGGTCGTTGGGGTTGGCGCCCTGCTGGCCGCCGCCCTGTCCGCCGCCTCCGAAGCCGCCGCCCTGTCCGCCGCCTCCACCGGTGCCGCCCTGGGCCTCGCGGGCCATGGACGCCTTCGCCGTGGATCCGGTACTCACGAGGCCGAGCAGGCCGGCGCCGAGGGGCTTGCCGGTCTTCTTGTTCACCTTCACGGAGCCCGCGGTTGAGTATTGGCTCTTCGCGGGCGCGGTGCCCACGAGGGCGAAGCCGCTCTTCTTGGTGATGGTGCCGAGCGCGGTTGTCTTCGCCGTGGTGCGCACGTAGCCGCGCGCGCCCTTGCGGGCGATCACGATGGGGCCGGCGTAATCGCCGGTGCTCGTGAGCAGGTGCAGCGTGGCGTTCTTCGCCCGCGAGTTGGGCACCTTGAGGGAGAACTTCCCGTTGCTCCTGATCTTGGCCGAGTTCGCCGTGCCGTCGAGGCCGATGGCGGTGACGCGCATCCCCTTGCCGCCCTTCACGGTGCCGGTGATGGTGGCTCCGCTGGCGGCGACGGGAAGCGCGATGGCTGCGGCAATGGCCGCGGTGGTCCATCTGAGGGTTCGCATGGGGCGCTCCTGGGTGAGGTGGGTACCCGGATCACACTCTCCCCGCCCCGTTTTTGCAAGAAGGCGGGTGGCGCATGACGCCATACCCGGGAGCGGCAGCGGGTACTATCCGCTCGGTTTCGTCCAATCCCCGCCGCTACACAGAGGATCCTGCCCCATGCCCCGCCTGTACCTGATCGCTCTTGCCACGGCGGGAATCGCCACCCTGCCGGCCATCGCCGCGGCCTCGGTGACCACCGCTCCCGCCCCCGCCGCCCCGCAGGGCCCGTGGGGCGGCGTGTCCAACGTGTCCCGGTCGGGGTCGCCATCGGACGACCCACGCCTGGCCGCCGCGCCCACGGGCTCGGTGAGCTACGTCTGGGAGGGCTGGAACGGCCGTACCTGGCAGATCCGCCTGCGCACGCGCGGCCCGCGTGGCGGCTTCACGCCGCCCGTCACGCTCTCCGCGGCCGGCGCCAACCACGAGGACCCCCGCATCGCGATCGGTTCCGATGGCCTCACCGCGGTGGCGTGGAAGAACATGCGCCGCTGGAACCGCACGGTGCAGGTGCGGGTGCGCCAGCCCGGCGCCCGCCGCTTCGGCACCACGCGCACGATCTCGAACCCGAACAGCGACGCCACGCAGGACCGCATCGCGGTGCTCCCCAATGGCGACGTGATCGTGGTGTGGGTGCAGGGCCAGCGCGGGCTGCGGGTGGTGCAGGCGCGCGTGCTCAAGCGCGGCGCGAAGTCGTTCGGGCGCACGGTGAACGTGTCGCGCGGCCCCGTGGTGGATTCCCAGGCCGAGGGTGACCCGTCCATCGGCGTGGCCGGCGACGGCGCGGTCACGGTCGCGTGGGAGATCGCCACGCGCGATGGCTCGTTCGTCATCCAGGCCCGCCGACGGTCGCCGGGTGGGTCGTGGGGCCCCGTCCAGGGCCTCTCCACGCGGGGCGCGCAGTCGAACGACGTGAAGGTGGCGGCATCCGCCACCGGTGAGGTCGTGGTGATCTGGGCCCGCGAGAGGGACGCCGCCAACCCCACGAGCGGTGGCTTCGGGCAGATCCAGGCCCGCATCCAGCCCGCCGGCTCCACGTCGTGGGGCCCGA
The DNA here is from genome assembly GCA_018969105.1 of Acidobacteriota bacterium. Taxonomy (GTDB): domain Bacteria; phylum Actinomycetota; class Thermoleophilia; order Miltoncostaeales; family Miltoncostaeaceae; genus SYFI01. The sequence goes on from JAGWYY010000026.1 coordinate 8,199, forward strand.
TCACCAACCTCTCGCGCGCGGGCACGCACGCCAGCGACCCGCAGGTGGCCATCGCCCCTGACGGCCGCATCACCACGGTGTGGGAGTGGGCGTCGGACGCCCTGGCCGCGCAGAAGATGACGCAGTCGCGCACGCGGCCCGCGGGCGGCGCCTGGGGTCCGCTGCAGGTGCTGTCACAGCGGGGTGCCGATGTGGACGACCCCGCCCTGGTGGTGGCGACCGATGGCACGACCACGGCTGCGTGGAAGCGCTCCTACGGCACGGGGGGCGTGCGCGTGCAGGCGCGGACCCGTCACGGCGCCGCGACCGCCTGGAGCAGCGCCGTGTGGCTCTCGGGTGCACGGGGCGAGGCCGACGAGCCCCGGCTCACGGTGGCCCCCAACGGCGTGGTCACCGCCGTGTGGAAGCTCTCGAGCCCGCTGCGCGTGGTGCCCGACCAGGACTTCTACCTGCAGACCGCGTCCACGCGCTTCCCGGGCTAAACCCCCGGGACGCGCGCGGGGCAGGTCCCCGGGGCGCTGCCGTGCAACCGGGGACCGTCCGCGGCCGGTCGCTAGGCGCGCAGGGCCCGGAGGGCGTTGAGGATCACGATCACGTCGATGCCCTCCTGGAGCAGGGCGCCGGCCACCGGCGGCAGGTAGCCGAACGCGGCGAAGCCCATCGCCACGAAGCTCATGAGCATGCCGGCGATCACGCTCTGGCGGGCGATGGCCGACGCGCGGCGGCTGGTGGCGATGGCGTCGGCCACGCCGTCCACGCGATCCACCATCACGACGGCGTCGGCGGTCTCCGATGCGATCGTGGCCCCGGGGGCGCTCATGGCCACGCCCACGTCGGCGATGGCCAGCGCCGGGGCATCGTTGATTCCGTCGCCCACCATCGCCACGCGGTGGCGCCCCTCGCCTTCGCGCATGGCGGTGACCACCGCGACCTTGTCCTCAGGGCTGCATTCGGCATGCACCACGTCGATGCCCAGGTCGGCCGCCACCGCCTCGGCCACGTCGCGGCGGTCGCCCGTGGCCATGGCCACCTCGGTGACCCCTGCCTCGTGCAGCCGCTGAACCATCGCGCGGGCGTCGGGGCGGATGGGATCGGCCATCACGATGAGCCCGGCCGGCTGGTGATCGATGCCCACGAGCACCACGCCGCGGCCCTCCTCATCGGCACGGCCGCGGTGGTCGAGGAGGGAGTGGGGGTCGATGCCGCACGAGCGCAGCCACTCGGCCGACCCCACGCTCACCACGTGGCCATCGATGGTGCCCTCGATGCCCTGGCCATGCACCTGGCGCACGCCTGACGGCAGCGCGAGTGACAGGTCGTCGCGGTGGGCCGCCTGCACCAGCGCGCCCGCCACCACGTGCGCCGAGTGCTGCTCGAGCGACGCCGCGAGGCGCAGCACGTCGGCCTCACGGGCGTCGCCGGTGGTGGCGATGCGCTGGATCTCCGGCTGTCCCACCGTGAGCGTGCCGGTCTTGTCGAGCAGCACGGCCGTGGTGCGCGCCAGCTGCTCCACCACCACGCCGCCCTTCAGCACCACGCCCTTGCGGGCCGCCCGCGACACCCCCGATACCAGCGCGATGGGCGCGGCCAGGATGAGCGGGCAGGGCGTGGCCACCACCAGCACCGCCAGCGCACGCACCGGGTCGCCGCTCAGCGCCCAGGCGAGGCCCGCGGCCACGAGGGTCACCGGCAGCAGCAGCATCGCGTAGCGGTCGGCCATGCGCTCGAAGGGCGCGCGCTGGCTCTCGGCCTCCTCCACCAGCCGCACGATGGCCGCGTAGGCGCTCTCGGACGCCGGGCGCGTGGCCACCAGCTCGAACGCCTCGGCGGCGTTGGCCACGCCGCTTCGCACGGCGTCGCCGGGCATGCGCTCCACGGGCAGCGGTTCCCCGGTGAGCGCCGACTCGTCGAGCAGCGCGGGCACGTCCACGATGCGGCCGTCAACCGGCACGATCTCGCCGGCGCGCACCAGCAGCACGTCGCCGGGCACCACCTCACCCGCCGGCACGCGCTCGAGGTCGCCGCCGGGGGTACGACGCATAGCCCACTTGGGCACGCGCGCCACCAGTGCCTCGAGGTCGTGCCGTGCACGGCGCCCCGCAGCGGCCTCGAGCGCGTTGCCGCCCGCGAGCATCAGCGCCACCACGGCGCCGGCCAGGAACTCCTGCAGCGCAAGCGCGCCGGCCATCGCCACCAGCGCGATGGCGTCCACGCCCAGGTCGCGCCGCAGCAGCGTGCGGATGACCGACCACGTGAGCGGGATCAGCAGCGCGCCCGTCACCACCGCCCACACCACGTTGGCGGCGGTGTGCTGATCGGCGGCCGCCAGCCCCAGGCCGGCGATCACGCCCAGCAGCGCGGCGAAGGCCACGAGCACGTCGGGCTCGCGCACCCAGGCGAACCTGCCGGAGATCGTGATGGCGCTCACCCCCCTAGCGTAGGCGGGCGTCCGCCTACCACCTCCCCGGCCCCGTTACGTACGCTGCCCGCGACCCCGGGAGGGCTCCCGCTGTTCCTCGACCTCATCATCATCGGCCTCGCGATCGCCTTCGATCCGCTGCCGCTGATCCCCTTCATCCTCATCCTCACCTCGCGGCGCGGCGCGGCGAAGGGCGCGGCGTTCATCGTCGGCTGGTTCCTGTGCCTCTCCATCATCACGGCGGCCACGCTGCTGCTCACCGGCGGAGAGCCGCCCTCGAGCGGGTCGGTGCCATCGGACGCGGCGCTGGCCGTGCGCATCGCCGTCGGGGTGGGGCTGATCGGCTTCGCGCTCTACTGGCGCAGGCGCCAGGGGCGCCCCCGCAAGGAGAAGAAGCCCCCCAAGTGGGAGGCCAGCGTCGACAACATGTCGCTCTGGTTCGCACTCATCCTCGCACCGGTGCTGCAACCGTGGGGCCTCATGGCCGCCGGCGTCACCTCGGTGATGGAGGCCGACCTGGCGTCGGCCGCCAGCGTGGTGGCGCTGATCCTCTTCGTGCTCCTCGCCACGTCCACGTACCTGGCCCTGGAGATCTTCACCATCGTGCGCAAGGACAGGGCGCACGCCCTGGCGCTGTCGCTGCGCGCGTGGATACAGGCGCACACCCAGCAGGCGATCATCTGGGGCTCCAGCGTGATCGGCCTCTTCCTCATCATCTCGGGCATCTACCAGCTGGTCACCTGAGCGACCGCCGACCGAGCCCTCCCCATCGGACGGGTGGGGGCATCCACACGCCCGGTGCGCTGCCAAGCGCCTAGAGTGACCAGGCCAGCACATCCCAAGGAGTCCCCATGGCAGATGAACTCGATCTCGGACCCGTCGACTACTTCCTGGTCGGCTTCCCGCCCGGCGCCCCGCTCGATGGCGGAGCGCTCGCGCAGATGGCCGCCCTCGTGGACGCCGGCATCATCGAGGTGCTCGATGCACTGGTGATCCGCAAGGACGCCGACGGCACGATCTCGGGCGTCAACCTGGCCGAGATGGGCCCGGTGGCCGACGTGGTGGCGTTCGAGGGCGTGCGCCCGGGGCTGCTCGGCGACGACGACATGGCCATCGCGGCCGAGGAGATGCCGCCGGGATCGGTGGCGGCCTTCGTGCTGTACGAGAACACCTGGGCCCGTGGGTTCGTCACCGCCGTGCATGAGCGCGGTGGGGTGTTCCTGGGCAGCGGGCGCATCGGAATGGACGACCTTCTCGCGGCCATCGAGGCCGCGGGCGACTAGGCGAGGAGCAGCAGATGCCAGGACTTATCAGGGCAGTGGGCCGCACCGCGGTGGTGGCCGGCACCGCCACGGCGGTGAGCGGCAACGTGCGTCGCCGGCAGGAGCAGAAGTACGCCGACCAGGACGCCGGCCAGCAGGCCCCGCCGCCGCAGGCGGCCCCGGCGGCCGGTGGCGACATGGTGGGCAAGCTCACGCAGCTGGCCGAGATGAACGCCTCGGGCACGCTCACCGACGAGCAGTTCGCGGCCGCGGCCCGCAAGGAACTGCTGGGCCAGTAGGTACTGCCGCCCCCGCGGCGGCGGGAGGTCAGGCGGGCGGTGCCGGGGGCAGGCTGAGCTGCGCCCCCGGCACCAGCCGCGTCACGCTCACCCCCAGCAGGCGCACGGGCGGCGGCCGGTCGGCCAGTGCGCGCTGCAGCGCCACCTGTGCCAGCCGGATGATCTCGGCCTCGTCGTCGGTGGCCATCTCGGCAGACGCCGCCCGCGACTGGATCTGGAAGTCGGGGTAGCGCAGCTTCACCGTCACGGTTCCGGCGCCGCGCCCGTCGCGCCGCAGGCGCTCGGTCACGAGCGATGCCAGCCGCTCCGCGTGGCCGGCCAGCACCTCGGGGTCGTCGATGTCGTCGGGGAAGGTGCGCTCGTGCCCGATGGTCACCGCCGGGCTCGATGACGGGTCCACCTCGCGCGCATCGATGCCGCGCGCGCGGTCGCGCAGCTCCACCGCGTGGGATGCCGGGAGCAGGGTGCGCAGCCGGTCGTCATCGAGCGCCGCGAGGTCGCCGATGCTCTCGAGCCCGGCCTTGGTGAGGCGCTGCTCGGTGACCGGTCCGATTCCCGGAAGGGCCCGCAGCGGCCGTGGGGCCAGGAACGCGGCCTCCTGCCCGGCGGGCACCACCACCACGCCGCGGGGCTTGTCGGCATCGGATGCGATCTTCGCCACGGTCTTGCCCGAGCCGCATCCGAATGATGCGTCGAGGCCGGTCTCGCGCCGCACGGTCTGCTGAAGCCGCTCGAGGAACCTGCGCGCGCCTCCGGATGTCCATACAGCGCGATAGAGGTCGAGGTAGCCCTCGTCGATGCCCACCTGCTCGAGGGCGGGCACCTCGCGCCGCACGAGGTCCCACACCTGGCGCGAGCGCTCGCGGTAGCGCGGCATGTCGGGGCGCACGAACACCGCATCGGGGCAGCGCCTGCGCGCCTCGGCCGCCGGCATGGCTGACCGTATGCCGAAGCGCCGCGCCTCGTACGACGCCGTGGACACCACTCCCCGCCCATCGGGATCGCCGCCCACCACCAGCGGGCGTCCCGCCAGCGACGGATCATCCAGCACCTCCACCGCCGCGAAGAAGGCGTCGAGGTCCATGTGCGCGACCACCCGGGGCACGGGGGCGACGCTATCGCCGCCATCGGCTATCAATGGGCCCGTGAGCAACCCAGTCCCCACCGGCCGGCCCTCCCGGCCGTCTCCGGCCCTGCCCCCGTTCATCGACGCCGCGTGGCTGCGCGCGAACCTCGCCGATGTGGTGGTGGCCGACGTGCGGTGGCAGCTGCAGGGCCCGTCGGGCCGCGAGGAGTACGAGGCCGGGCACATCCCGGGCGCGGTCTTCGTGGACCTCGACGTCGACCTCGCCGACATCACCACGCCCGACCGCGGGCGCCACCCGCTGCCCACGCCCGAGGCCTTCGCCGCAGCCATGAGTCGGCTGGGCATCGGCGACGCCGACACCGTGGTGGCCTACGACGCCGCGGGTGGCATCTTCGCGGCCCGCCTGGCATGGATGCTGCGGGCCATCGGCCACGACGCCGCCCTGCTCGACGGCGGACTCGCCGCGTGGGGTTCACCGCTCGAGGCCGGCCCGGGGCGCACCCGGCCCACCGCGGCCTTCACCCCGGAGCCCTGGCCCGCAGCCGCCCTGGCGTCCATTGACGAGGTCGCATCGGTGTCCACAGCGGCGGCCGCGGCCGCCGCCGCCGCTGTGGAATCGGGCACCGCGGCGTCCGGCGCAGGTGGCGCCGCGCCCGGGTGCGTGCTGGTGGATGCCCGGGCCCCCGATCGCTACCGCGGGGATTCCGAGCCCGTGGACCCGCGGGCCGGCCACATCCCCGGCGCCGTGAACACCCCGTGCATGGTGCATCTCGATGCCATGGGCGCGCTGCTCCCGCCCGACGCCCTGCGCGAGCAGTTCGCCGCCGCGGGCGTGGTGAGCGCCGACGGCGCGATCGCCTACTGCGGCTCGGGCGTGAACGCCTGCCACGCGCTGCTGGTGATGGAGCACGCGGGCCTCGGCCGCGGCCGCCTGTTCCCGGGGTCGTGGTCGGCCTGGAGCAATCAGCCTGATCGGCCGGTGTCGTCCTCGAACCAGACCTCCCACGACACCGCGTTGAGCTCGCACGACCACACCGTGACCCGCCCGATCAGGTAGAGCACGAAGAGCAGGGTGGCAGCGAGGCCGAGCACGCCGTAGAGCTGCTCGGCGCTGGCGAGCTGCTCGGCCACGAAGAACTCGCCCACCATGCCGAGCAGCTGGACGCCCACGGCAAGCACGATCGCCCCCGGTAGATGCGCGCGCAGGGGCACCGGCTTCGACGGCAGCCATGCGAACCCCAACGTGATGAGCCCGGTGAACAGGGCCACGCCCACGAGCGCTGCCGCCGCGCCGCTGAGCGGACCGAACATGCTCGACAGCCATCCGGTGAGCGCGCTCACGAGGAGGAACACCAGGGGCACGCTGATGATGGTGAGCACGTTCGCCGGCCGCGGGAGCCGCCCCGCGCTTCGCACCTGCCACGCGCTCGCGGTGACCAGGCGCAGCGCACGCAGGAGCGTCCAGGCGAACCACATCACGAGCACGATGCCGATCACGAGAAGCCACCAGCGGCCTGCCTGCGCCTGCTCGGCCGATGCCGCCATCACGGCCGCCACGCTGGCACCGAGCGAGGTCTCCTGCGCGGTGGAGTCCACCTGGTCGGGCGGCGCGAAGCCCAGCGCCCCGAAGGCCAGCACCGCGAGGGCGAGGGTCCAGAAGAAGAGGCGATAGGCGAGCCCCCCGCCCAGCACGCCCCCGGCGATGTGCCGGTCGCGCTCGAGCATGCGGAAGCCGGTTTCGACGATGCGGCTGCGCGGGCGCATGTCCTCCACCCGCTGCTGCCACCTGGCGATGAGCGTCCGCACGGGGCGATCCTATTGCGCGCGATCGAGGTTGCTCCATTCGCGTCGTGGCGCGGGATGCCCGGCACGCCCATGTTCGCCATTCGTTGCGGTTGAGAAGTGTCTCACGCGTGATACGTTGGCAGCATGGATCGCGTGACGATCAGGGACCTGCGGAACAAGGGCGGCGAGGTGATCAATCGGGTGGAGCGCGGCGAGACCCTGGTGGTTACCCGCGACGGCCGGCCGGTGGCCGAGTTGCGGCCCTTGCGCACGCGCGGACTGCACCGTGACGAGTTGCTGCGGCGCTGGCGCCACATGCCGTATGTCGACCCCGAGCAGTTCCGGGCCGACCTCGACGCGGTCATCAACCCATGCATCGACGAGTCCGGCGACCCCTACGCCGACCTCCCCGCGTGACCACCGCCGAGGGGCTGCTCGACACCAGCGCCGTGCTGCGCCTCCCGCAGGTGACCGACCCCACCGTATTGCCCACCCAGCCGGTCATCGCGGCCATCACCCTGGCCGAGCTGTCGGTGGGCCCGCTGTTCACCAACGACCCGGGTGAGCGTGCACGCCGGCAGGCCCAGGCGCAGCAGGCCGAGGCCGACTTCGAGGTGCTGCCGTTCGATGCCGCGGCCGCCCGCACGTACGCGCGCGTGGCCCAGGCCATGCGCGACAGCGGGCGCTCGGTGCGCCCGCGGGCCCTCGACGCCCTCATCGCCGCGGTGGCGCTGTCGCATGGGCTGCCCGTGCACACCGCGAACCCCGACGACTTCGCAGGCATCCCCGGCCTTGAGGTGGTGGACATCCGCCCTGGGCTCGCTTCACCCACCTGACCGCGCGGGGACCGCGTGTACCCTGCTCAATTGTGAGCGCCCGCCCCCGCCCCCTCGCCATCGCCGTGGCAGTAGCCATCCCGCTGCTCGTGGCGGGTTGCAGCCGCACCTACAGCAGCGGCCAGGAGTTCCGCAACCAGGCGGCATTCGCCGCGCTGAAGGCCGATGGCTCGGTGGTGGCATGGGGCAGCCCCACGCGGGGCGGCGACCCGGCGTGCACCATCAATCCGGCTAACTGTGCCCCCGCTCCCGCGGGCAGCCTGTCGTCGGGCGTGGTGAACCTCTTCTCCAACTACGGCGCCTTCGCGGCGCTGAAGGCCGGGGGCTCGGTCGCCGTCTGGGGCGGGCTGGATTTCGGTGGGTCGATCTCGTGCACCAACGCCAGTGCCGCGTGCCATCCCGCGACGGCATCGAGCCTGGCCTCGGGCGTGGTCGACGTGTCCTCCACCTATCAGGCCTTCGCCGCGCGGAAGTCGGACGGCTCGGTGGCCACCTGGGGGGAGAACAACTTCGGCGGTGACGCCGGCTGCACGCCGCACCCCGGTATCTGCTGGCCGGCGCCCGCGGGCAGCCTGTCATCCGGCGTCACGAAGGTGTGGGGCTCGTACGACGCCTTCGCCGCGCTGAAGGCGGACGGCACCGTGGTGGCGTGGGGTGACCCCACCTCCGGTGGCGATGCATCGTCGCCGGTGGGAGGAACGCTCACGGGCATCGTGGACGTGGTGCCCAACGGATACGCCTTCGCCGCGAAAACCGGTGGTGGAGGGGTGGTGGTGTGGGGCGACCCCGGCGGCGGAGGGGACCCCACCTGCGCGAGCTTCAGCCCCTGCGCGGCTGCCCCTGCGGGCAGCCTTGCCTCAGGCGTGGTGGACATGAACAGCACCAATGAGGCGTTCGCGGCACGGAAGGCCGATGGCTCGGTGGTCACCTGGGGTGTCCCGACCTCCGGTGGCAATTCCTCGGCGCCGATCGGGGGATCCCTCACCGGCGTGCGGTCCATCGCCGCCACCGACAAGGCATTCGCGGCCGTGAAGAGCGACGGCTCGGTGGTCGTGTGGGGCGATGGCGACTACGGGGGCAACCCCACATGCAGTCCTCCCACCGTCTTCTGCTCCCCGGCACCCCCGGGATCGCTCGCGGGCGGGGTGGTGTCCATCGTCGCCACCAGGCAGGCCTTCGCTGCGCTCAAGTCCGACGGATCCGTGGTGGCGTGGGGGGCGGAGGGCTACGGCGGGAACGCATCGTGCACGCCGGGCTACTGCACGCCGGCCCCGGCCGGCACGCTGTCCGGGGGCGTCACCGACATCACGTGGACCCAGGAGGCGTTCTTCGCCCGCAAGCGGGACGGCTCGGTGGTCACCTGGGGCGCCACGCCGCGCGGCGGCGACTCATCGAGCCCCATCGGCGGGCCGCTCCAGCGTGTTGCCAGCACGTTCGCCACGAACGGTGCGGGCGCGGCCATCACCGAATCGGGAGCGGTGGTGACGTGGGGCGACCCGGACGTCGGAGGCGACCCCACGTGCACGCCGGTGCCCAGTGGCACCTGCAGCCCTGCTCCGGCGGGCAGCCTGTCGTCCGGGGTGGTGTACATCGCCTCGCCGTTCGTGCCCCTGCCGTCGCAGCCGGGGTCGCCTGGGGCAGCGTCGGCCTCGGGAGGCGCATCCCCCAGCACGCCAACCGCCACGCCCCGTCTCGCCGGTCGCACCACCTGCACGCCCCGTCGCTGCGTCTCGAAGGGGCGGCTCCCCGCCGGGGCGACGTCGGTGACCCAGGCCGCGACATCCACCCGCGTCACGTCGGGCAGCGCCCGGTCGAACGCCAGGACGACCCTGCGCACGCGCGGCCGCTGCACCACGGCAAAGGGCGCCTACACCTGCACCATCCGCCTCGCCGCCGGCCGCTGGACCATCACCACGCGCGCCCTGGCCGGGCGCACCGTGGTGGCGTCGTCGGTGAAGAGGGTGAGGATCCCGCGCGCATCCGCCCGCGGGGCCGTCACCGGCTGATACCCCCTACGAGGGGGTGCCGTACTTCGCCAGGGTGAAGCCGGCGACCATGGGTCCCTGGTAGGAGTCCCCGTTGTTCAGGCGGTAGTTCGCGATGGCATCGCCGAAGAGGTTGACCGTGAACGGGGTGGTGACGGTGTACCCCTGTGACTGCGTCCAGCCCGGGGGCAGCGGGGCGGTGTCGGACGTGCGCTGGGGATCGCGCGAGGTCTCGATGTACACCTGGCCATCGGGTGCGGTGAGCGTGTGCACCTTGGCGCCCACCGCGTAGTTCAGTTGGTGGTACTTCCACATGACCGACAGCGTGATGAGGCCGGCCTCGTCCACCGGCTGGTTCAGTGACTTGAAGTTGGTGAGGTTGAGCCATTCGCTGCCGAAGAGCTGCTTGTAGGAGTACTGGCCGTCTGCCGGGCACTCCGGCGAGCGCAGGAATCCACCCGTGGCGAGCAGCTCGCGCTCGGAATTCTTCATCCAGAAGAGCCAGGTGGGGGGCAGCGTGATGGCGTCCCACTGCTCGCGCGTGATGCTGGCGTTGCCCCATACCTGCTTGTACAGCTGGTCGAGCAGCTCGAAGCCGCTCACCCGGTCGGCGGGTTCACGCACCCAGTAGCGGTTCACGCAGGTCGCGGTGACCCGGCCCTTCGGCCGCAGCACGGCGGCGAAGAGCTTCGGCACCACCCTGGGCGCGCCGCCCGGCTTCAGCGCCACGGCGCCCGCCTTCGAGAACGCTCCCTCGGGCAGGATGGCGGACACCTTCGCGAAGCCCGCTCCTCGCGTGATGGTGCCGAGCGCGCGGGTGGAGGCCGACAGGCGCACGTAGCCGGTGGCGCCACTGCGCGCGAGCACCACCGGCGCGGCGGTTCCGTGCGCGGGGTCGATGACCATGAGGCCGTACGACGACGCCGTGCCGGCGGGCACCTTCAGCGCGAAGCGCCCGCGGGGGCCCACCCGCGTCGTCACGACCTTGCCGGCGGGTCCGACGGCCACCACCTTCGTGCCCGCGCCATTCGCGACGGTGCCGGATACCCGGACGGCCGGGGCGGCGCCGAGCGCCGTGCAGGCCACGCCGAGGCTCACGACGGCTGCGGAGGACACGGCGAGGGCCCGGTGGGGGACGCGCTTCATCGTTGCTCCATTCGGGGGTTGCGGTAGCCAGTGACCGTATCATCCGCCACGCATCGGCGTGGGTGCCCGTCCGCGCTGGTGGCGCTGTTCGTGGTGCTGCTCGCCACCCTCGTGCCACGCAAGCAGGGGCCCCTCGTGGCGTGGGGCACGGGCCTGCTGTCGCTGGTGGCGCTCGCGCTCGCCTGGGTGGCTCTTCGCAGCCCGTGGCTGATGGGTCCCATCACCGCGGTGGTCATGGGCGGTGCGGTGCTGGCGCCCCGTCGCGGTCGCATGGTGGGGGCCGTGGCCGCCCTGTACAGCATGGTGTACTTCATCTACGCCGTCATCGGGCTGGGGCGCGGGTACACCGATCCCGAGCTCCTGCTGCAGGGCGTGATCGGACTCGTCGCGGGCCTGGTGGTGCTGGTGATCCTGTGGATCATCCACAAGGTGACGGGCCACGAAGTCGCGCATGGCGATGCGCACGAGGACCACCCGCCGGCCCCGCCCGCCAATGCGGTGAAGGCCGCCCCGGCGAAGGTGCCGCTCTTCTCCGGCGGGCCCCTCATGCACTACGCCACTGCCCGCGGGGTGCTGCTGGGCGTGGGCGCCGGCATCTACGCCGCCGAGAAGGGCATGAACTTCTTCTGGGTGGTGCTCCCCGTGTGGGTGGTGCTGCAGGCCACGCCCGACAAGACCATCGCGAAGTCGTTCCAGCGCGTGGTGGCGGTCATGTGGCCTTGCCTCATCGTCGCGGTGCT
>JAGWYY010000153.1 GCA_018969105.1 Acidobacteriota bacterium
CCGTGGTTGCCTTCCTGGTCGTCATACACGTGCTCCTCTGCGTGCTGCTGATCGCCCTGATCCTCATGCACAGCGGCAAGGACTCCGGCCTGTCCGGCGCCTTCGGCGTGGGCGGGGGCTCCGGCGCATATGGCGGCTCGTCGGCCATCGTCGAGAAGAACCTCACCCGCATCACGGTGATCGTGGCGGTGCTGTTCTTCCTCATGACCTACGTGCTGAGCGTGGTCCTCACCTGACCAGCTGGGCAGGTGGGGGGACCGCCCCGGCCCTAGGGACACTCATCCCCCGGTACGGGACCGCCTTGCCCCCCGCGAGCGGGGTAGAGTTCACGGCGTGAACAGTTCAGTCATCCGCTCACTGCCGGTCCGCTTCGTCGGCGCACTCATCGCGCTGGTTCTCGCCGGCATCGTCCTCTACCTCATCGGGGTCTTCTCGATGTACGTCGTCGCCTGGGTCGTGTGGATCATCCAGGCGATCTTCGGGTAGGGGCTCGCCCCCCCGGCGCGCGTCGCCGGCCATGGATGTGACAAGGGCCGCCCCGAAGGGCGGCCCTTGTCGTTCCGATGCGGCTGAGAGGACTTGAACCTCCACGACCCTAGGGGTCACAAGGCCCTCAACCTTGCGCGTCTACCAGTTCCGCCACAGCCGCACGAGGTACCGCCCATGTCTCGGACGGCGCGGGGCAATGTAGCAGCAGAGGGAGCAGCAGGAACCCCTGCTAGGGTGGCGAACACCAGTTCGACACTTCCCAACCGGGGGCACCACCCATGGCGACGGCACCAACCGGCAGGCAGGCCGAGATCCTGGCCTTCATCGAGGACCACGTGGAGCGGCACGGCTACCCGCCGACCGTGCGCGAGATCGGCACGGGCGTGGGGCTGGCCTCGCCGTCCACCGTGCACCGGCACCTCGAGAAGCTCGAGGAGGGCGGTCACCTGCGGCGCGACCCGTCGAAGCCGCGCGCCATGCTGGTGGGCGTGCAGGGGGGCAGGCAGGCCGCATCGGCCGCGCCCGCCCCGATGACGCTGCCACTCGTGGGCGCCGTGGCCGCCGGCGCGCCGATCCTCGCCGACGAGCACGTGGAGGATCACGTGGCCGCGCCGTTCGCCGCCGACTACCTGCTGCGCGTGAAGGGCGACTCGATGATCAACGCGGGCATCCTCGATGGCGACCTGGTGGCCGTGAAGCAGCAGGACGACGCCCGCGATGGCCAGATCGTGGTGGCGCTGCTCGAGGACGAGGCCACGGTGAAGCGCGTGTACCGCGAGCCGGGCGGGGTGCGGCTGGAGGCCGAGAACGAGGCCTACGAGCCCATCCGCAGCCCCGACATCAAGGTGATCGGCCGGGTCGTCGGCGTGATGCGCGACATCTAGCGCGAACGGGCGCGATGCCCGGGGCAAACGGGCGCGATGCCCGGGACGAACCGGCGCGATACCCTTCGCGTGCGATCCAGGCAGTCGCGGGGCCTCACGGCCTCGAGGAAAGTCCGGACACCACAGAGCAAGGGTGCTGGCTAGCGGCCAGCCGGGGAAACCCGAGGGAAAGTGCCACAGAAACGAAACCGCCCCTCCGGGGGTAAGGGTGAAAAGGTGCGGTAAGAGCGCACCAGCGGTCCGGTGACGGGCCGGCTGGGTAAACCCCACCCGGTGCAAGGCCGAACAGGGACGACATCAGGTTGCTCGCCGAGTCCCGGGTAGGCCGCATGAGGCGTCCGGCAACGGGCGTCCCAGATGGATGACTGCCCACGACAGAATCCGGCTTATGGATCGCTAACCCGAGGGCCCCGCAAGGGGCCCTCGGCATGTCCGCCCCTAGGCCTGCGCGGGCGGCAGGGGCGGGGGCTCCTGGTCGGCGAGCGGATCGAGCCCCTCGGCCATGCCGCGCACGAGGCCGGCGGTGATGGCCTCCACTGCGGCGCGGAGCACGTCGAGCGATCCCGGCTCGATGTCGGCGCCCTCGTCCCGGGCGGCCAGCGCCTCGGCCAGCACCGCCGCGCACAGCCGTCGGTCGCGCAGCACCACCTCCACCTCCTGGCCGCGCACCACGCCACGAAGGCCCGTGGCCTCGGCGCGCTCGTCCAGTTGCCCCAGGCGCCCGGTCTCGAGGGCGCGCGCGAGAGGGCGCACGTAGCGCTGGGCGTCGTGCAGGGCGGCGGTGGCGCTGGGCGTGGGCACGGGCAGGCCTGGGGCGTCGGCGGGGTGGTCGCGCAGCCGCTGGGCCACGGCCTCCGTGCGCGCGGTCAGCTGCCGCGCGAGCAGCGGGCAGGGCAGGAACTCCAGGTCGGCCGGCACCGCCTTCACTGACCGCGGGGGCGGCGCGTCGGCGCTGCGCAGCCAGTCGGCGAGCTCCTCCACCTCGAATCGCCGGTGCCCGCCCGCCGTGCGGTGGCAGGGCACGCGCCCCGAGTCGGCCCAGAGGCGGATGGTGGGAACGCTCACCCCGAGCATGGCGGCCGCCTCGCTGGTGGTCAGCGTGCGGCGCCCGGGTGCGAGCTGGCGCTCGCGCACCCCGAGCCAGCGGCGGGCGGAGCGGGCCGGCTGGTCGTCGCGGGTACCCATCGCGCCGTCAGGTTCCGCCGCGGAACGACCTGCCACGGGCATCCCACAGGAGCGCCGCCGCGACCACGATCACCATGAAGATGGCCGCCACGGCGAACGCGGCCCCGAGTCGCGCGCCCGTGGCCCAGCCGATGAGCGTGACGACCACGCCCGCGGCCACGGCGGCGATCCACATGATGGCGTCGAAGCGACTGAACCCCTGGGGCCACATGGGCTCAGGATACGCGCACCGTCAGGCCGCCACCGGTTCCCGGCCCACGGGCCGCACCGCGCCGAGCCGGGTGGATCCCGCGATGGCGCCGATGGCGTCCAGCACCTCGCCGATCACCTCGGCATCGGGTGAATCCGGCGCGCGCGGCCCGCAGGCCGCCGAGAGACGCGCGCCGGTGGCGCGCGCGAGGGCGAGCGGTCCGGAGTCGGCCACCCCGCTGCGCGAGAGCGCGAAGAGCGCGCCGGTGACCTGGTCGATGGCGTGGGCCACCGAGATGGGCACGTCGCCGTCACCCATCAGCACGCGCGCCGTTGACGCACCCGCTGCCTCGTCGGATCCTGTGCCGGTCACCAGGGAGGCCGCATGCCAGACGGACGCGGCCGATGAGGGCTCCGATGCCGCCACCTGCGCGCAGGCCATGAGAAGTGCGCTCATCCAGCCGGCGCGGGGCAGGAACGTGCCCAGGCGCATGGCGTGCCAGCGGG
>JAGWYY010000027.1 GCA_018969105.1 Acidobacteriota bacterium
CTCGCCACCGCGTACTACCACTGGTTCTTCCTCATCCAGCCCGACGGGCTGCCCGAGCACATGATCGGCGCAGATCCGCGGTGGTGGCTCAACGAGACGCTGCGGCGCTGGGCCGCCCCGGGGTTCGCGTTCGACCCCGATGCCCTCGCCGCGTACGAGCGGGCGTTCGACGACGCGCCCACGATCCACGCGCAGTGCGAGGACTACCGCGCGGCGGCCACGATCGACCTCGAGCACGACGCCGCCGATGCCGATGCCGATGCGCGCATCGGCTGCCCCCTGCTCGTGCTCTGGGGGGCGAAGGGGGCGATGCACCGCATCTACGACGTGCTCGGCACATGGCTGGACGAGGGGGTCGATGTGCGCGGGCGCGCGCTCGACTCGGGCCACTTCCTCGCCGAGGAGGCGCCGCAGGAGACGGCCCGGGAACTACTGGGCCTGCTCGCGTAGCATCACCCCATGGGCGTCATCATCATCCCGCTCACCCTGCTCGCCGCGTGGATCCTCGGCCTCGCGGGCGTATCCGCGCCCGGCGCGCCCGCCGACGCCCCGTGGGACATCCTGGTGCTGCACTGGACGCTCTTCATGCCGGTGGGGATCATCTTCATCGTGTCGGCGTTCATGCACACCGTGCTCGCGCGGCGCACCGCGGCATCCATCGGCTGGCAGACCAACGGCTTCCAGTACGAGCTCGGCTTCGTGAGCCTGGGCCTCGGCATCGCCGGCATCTGGGCCACCTACCAGGGGTCGGACGCCTGGATCGCCGTGGCCATCCCCACCACCGCGTTCCTGTTCCTCGCGGGCGTGAACCACGTCATCGAGATGGTGCGCGACCGCAACTACGCGCCGGGCAACAGCGTGATCGTGATCAGCGACTTCGGCATCCCCATCACGCTCTGGGCGATGCTGGCGGCGGTGGGGGCCCTCTAGCCCACTCCCCGGGCGGGGCTGGAGTGGTCGCTCCCGGCGCGCTGCCGCCGGGCTAGCTGGTGCGCAGGCGCAGTGATCCCCTGCGCCCGCGACGGGCGTCGCGCCCGGCGCCGAGCAGCACGCGCGTGAGCTCGTCCTCCGCCATCGCCGCGCGGCTCTCGGCATCCATCACGCGCTGGCGCAGCAGGACGGCCTCGTCACGCGCACGCGCGAGCGCGGCCTCGGTAGCCGCCAGGGCCGACTGCAGGGCCTCGGCCTCGGCACGCGCATCCGCGAGCCGTCGCGGGTGCACCCCGCCGTCGGCCCCCGCCGGCACCGGCACCACGAGGCCCGCGCGCATCAGGTCGGCCACCCGGACGGCACGGCGACCCCCGGCGTCGTGAGTGGCCTCGATGGTTCCGCGCTCCACGCGCCGCTCGAGCGACTTGCGCGAGCAGCCGGCGAGAAGGGCGGCGTCGGTGAGGGAGATCACGCGGTCGGGATCCACGTGGGGTGATTTCGCCGCCGTGGGCGGCGAACCTGCCCTCAGGCCGTGGCGGTAGCCGGGCCCGCGGCGGCCACGATGCGGCCGTTCACCTCATCCAGCTGGCCGCGCACGATGCACATTCCCAGCGCGCTGAGCACGCGGTCGGGCTCGGGCAGCGGCGCGGCCGGATCCATCTCGGCCAGGCGCGCGGCCACGGCCGCCCAGAGCACGCTGCGCGGAATTCCACCGGGGACCGTCGCCACCTCCAGCACGGCGATCTCCACGAGGTCGGGTGTGAGGGCCCTTGCCATGGACGCGGCACCGTAGGGACCCGCGCGCCGCATTGCCAGACCCCGGAAGCGCGGAATCAAGGCAAATCCGTGTGCCCAACCCTCAACCACTGGTTGAGGGTGGTGACTGTCACCCCCGCCGTGGCCGTTGCCGGGGTCAGCGCTCGGGCGGGCTGCACGACGGGCGCGGGCGGGGGCGTGCGGGGGCCCCGGCGCGCTCCGCGGCGAGCTCCACGAGCCAGCGTGACTCCTCGTCGATCACCTCGGCGCTCACCGAGCCATCAGGGGCCCGTGAAATGCGACCCGCCACGGCGCCATGCGCATTGCGGATGATGATCTCGGGGTCGTCGGGCACCCCCGGAACGTATCGCGGCGGCGCGGCGGTAGGCTGGGAGCATGGTGCGGATCCTGATCACCGACGACCACGCGGTGCTGCGGTCGGGCCTCCGGCTGCTGCTCGACCGGGAGGACGACCTCGAGGTGGTGGGCGAGGCCACGAGCGCGGAGGAGGCCCTCGCGGCCACCGCCACGGGTGACGTGGATCTGGTGCTACTGGACATCGAGATGCCGGGCATGGGCGGGCTCGCCGGGGCCGAGGCACTGCGCGCGGCGCACCCCGACATGGGCATCCTCGTGCTCTCGATGCACGGCGAGGCCGACGACGTGCGGCGCGCGTTCGCCGCCGGCGCCAGCGGATACGTGCTGAAGACGGCCGCCGACGAGCAGCTCGTGCAGGCAGTGCGCGCCGTGGCAGGGGGCGAGCGCTACCTGCACCCGGCACTGGGTGCGGTGCTTGCCCAGCCCGAGGGGCCGAAGGGGCCTGTGGACGAGCTCTCGCCGCGCGAGCGCGAGGTGCTGCGCCTGCTCGCGCTGGGGTACACCAACCAGGAGATCGCCGAGGCTCTCGTGGTGAGCGTGCGCACGGTCGAGAGCCACCGGGCGCACGTGATGACCAAGCTTCGCGCCGGCTCGCGGGCCGCCATGGTGCGCCATGCACTGGCCGCCGGCCTGCTCGATGACGAGCGGGAGGCGGAGGCCGGCGGCGGGGCGGGGGGCGGGTGAGCCTCTACGCGCAGGTGCGCGACCTGCCGCTGGTCATCGACGGCGCGGGGCTCGAGCGCCTCGAGCTACCCGTGTCGCCGGAGTTCGCACGGGTCACCACGGTGGTGCGCCTGCGGGGCGAGGACCACGAGGGCATCGGCGAGGACGTCACCTACGAGGCCGACGAGGCCACGGCGTTCCAGCAGGCCGGGCCGCCCGACCTCTCGGGCGAGTGGACGATCCACTCGCTGTCCCAGGCCCTCGGCGCGATGGATCTCTTCCCCGCCCCGCCCGCCTGGCCGCCCAGCCGCGACTATCGCCGCTGGGCCTTCGAGAGCGCCGCCCTCGACCTCGCGCTGCGCCAGGCGGGCGAGCCGCTCTGGCGGCTGCTGGGCATCGACCCTCGCCCGGTCGAGTTCGTGATCTCCACCGGCCTCGGCGAGCCCCCCGATCCCGGCCGCGTGCTGGCGTGGGCTGAGGCCGCCCCCGGTATCGGGTTCAAGGTGGACGCCACGCCATCGTGGACCCGCGACGTGGCGCGCGCGCTGGCCGAGGGCGCGTGCATCGAGACCGTGGACCTCAAGGGGCACTACTCCGGGACCATCGTGGACCCGGGGGCCGACCCCGCCCTGTACGCGATGGTGGCCGAGGAGTTTCCCGGCGCATGGCTGGAGGATCCGCGCGTGGACGACCGCACGCGCATCGCGCTCGCCGGCGCGGAGGACCGCATCACATGGGACGCGCCGCTGCACGAGGCCGCCGACATCGACGCCTTCCCCATCCGCCCGCGGGCGGTGAACGTGAAGCCCTCGCGCGTCGGGTCGCTGGAGGCCCTGTTCGGCCTGTACGACCACATCCGCGAGCACGGCCTGGGCGCATACGGCGGCGGCCAGTACGAGCTCGGCCCCGGCCGCGGGCAGATCCAGTACCTGGCGTCGCTCTTCCACCCCGACGCGCCCAACGACACCTCGCCCGTCGACTACCACACGCCGCCGCGCACGGGGCTTCCGGCGAGCCCGCTCGGGCCCGCGCCGTCGGCCACGGGATTCCGCTGGCACCCGGCAGGCGCCGGGCGTCCCGCGGGCTAGGAGGGGGCGCCGGCCGTCTCGACCAGGTCGCGCGCCGCCACCAGGCGGTCCCACGCGGCCTGCTCGGCACGCAGGTGCTCGTCCTCGCTGGCGTAGAGGTGTGCGCCCCTCGATACGCGCAGGTAATCGGCCATTGCGCGCTCGAGCTCCTCATCGGGACTCATATGGCGCCGTGTGGGAACTTCGCTGCTCACCACGTCACCTCCTGACCGTTGGAACACACCGTAGCGCGGGCTGCGGGGGCATGCCCACCCCGGGGTTCCGATGCGCAACGCCGTGTCGCAACGTGGTCCGCCCGGGTCAGTAGCATCCGCCCATCGCCGAGGCCGCCACAACCAACGACGCGGGCCTGGTATCCCGCGACCCCCAGCGCTGGCGCGGTGCCCTCTCGCTCATCCTGCTCATCCTCTCGGTGCTGTGCCTGGTGCTCGGCAGCCTGTTCGTGTGGATGCGCGCCACGGCGTTCACCCCCGACGGCTACGTGGCGAATGCGCTCACCGTGGAGGGCGAGGCGCTGCTCTCCGAGCAGGTCAGCAACTTCGTGAAGGACCAGGTTCTCACCCCGGCCCGGGCCGACGACCTGGCCAAGCGCGTGGTCGAGCCCCTGCCCATCGGCACCAAGGAGAAGGACCTCCTCGCCGCCGCGCTGGCATCCACCGTGCGCACGCAGGTGGGCAACGCGGTGCAGGGCTACCTGCAGTCCGGGGCAGGACTGCAGGTCACCGAGGCCCTCTCGAGTCGCCTGAGCGAGGAGATCGTCAAGCTCGTCGACGATGGCAGCGGGGTATTCGAGTTCCAGGGCGATTCCATCGTGCTGGATACCCAGCCCATCGTGCAGGGCGCGCGCGCGAAGGCCGAGGAGCTGCTCGGGCCTCTCGCGAGGTTCCTCCCGCCGCCGCCTGAGTCGTACAAGCAGATCGTGCTGGTGCAGGGGGACTACGTCAGCACCATCCAGCAGGCCATCAGCATCATCTGGCTCATGGCCTGGCTGCTGCCCGTGCTGTTCCTCGTGCTGCTGATCGCGGGCCTCTTCGCCGCGCGCGAGCGGCGCCCCGCGGCGTTCCGCACCGCCATCGCCATCATCGTGGGCGCAGCCATCGCGGTCATCGCCATCCGCATCGCGCGATCGGTGATCACGAACCTCATCCAGGAGGGTCCGCAGCAGGACGTGGTCGGGTCCATCCTCTCCGCGGCCACCACCGAGCTCGTCGACCAGACGCTGCTCATCGTGTTCGTCACGGCGATCGTGGGCTTCATCCTGTGGCTGTTCGGCCCGGACAAGCCTGCCCGCTACGCCCGCGGGTGGCTGGCCGAGCGCGGGCGTGACCTGCGCGCGGGCGAGCGGAGGGACGCCGGGCGCATCACGGAGTTCGCCCGCCACTACCGCGCCATCCTCGAGATCGTCGGCGTGGTGCTCACCATCATCTCCCTGCTGCTGGTTCCCAACCTCACCGGGTTCACCTGGGCATTCGCCCTCATCGCGCTGGCCATCTGGCTGCTGCTCATCGAGTACGCGTCGTGCGCGAGGTGGATGCAGGCGATCGCCCGGTGGGTGGCCGGCCTGCGCGAGAAGCGCGCCGCGGGCTGACGCGAACATATGTTCGCTAGGGTGACCCCCGCATGGGGGACTCCGTGGAGGACATCATCCGCGTCGCCGCGCTCACGATGAGCGAGGACCAGGCCGACCGCCTCATCGGCTGGATCGCCCTGCGCACCGGCCGCAGCAAGGCGCTGGCCACCGGCGACGACACCCTCGCGCGCCTCCGGCATGTGGCTGAGAACTGGCTCGACGACGACCAGCGGCGCCGGCTGGCCGGGTGGATCGCCCGCAAGGTGGCGCTGGGCGAGGACCCCGTGCCGCAGTCGCCCACCGCCGCGCGGCGTGCGCGTGGGGGGTCTGGCACCCTGCCCGCATGACCGGCATCGACACGCCGCTCACGCGCCTGCTGGGCATCCCGCGCCCCATCCTGCTCGCCGGCATGGCGGGTGGCCCCACCACCCCCGAGCTCGTGGCGGCGGTATCGCGCGCGGGCGGGCTCGGCGTGTTCGGGCTGGCCGGCATGAGTGCCGACGCCACGCGCGATGCCGTGAGCCGGGCCGTCGCGCTGGCGGATGGCGCGCCCGTGGGCGTGAACGTGCTCATCTCGCCCGCAGTGCCACGCCCGGGAGCCGACCCCGACGTGGTTGCAGGCGTTCTCGCACCGATGCGCGAGGACATGGGCCTTCCCCACCCCCCTCCGGCAGGCGCGCCGCCCGCCACGCCTCTCGAGCTGGTGCAGGCAGGCCTCGAGGCCGGTGCGCGGGTGGTGGCCACGGGCCTGGGCGATCCCGCGGTGGTGGCTGATGCCGCGCGTGATGCCGGCGCTCCGCTCATCGCCATGGTGAGCACCGTGGATGACGCCCGCCGCGTGGTGGATGCCGGGGCCGACGTGGTGGTGGCCCAGGGCGCGGAGGCCGGCGGGCACCGGTCGAACTTCGACGTGCCCGACGACCGCGAGGTGCCGCTGGTGGGA
This sequence comes from Acidobacteriota bacterium, assembly GCA_018969105.1. GTDB lineage: Bacteria > Actinomycetota > Thermoleophilia > Miltoncostaeales > Miltoncostaeaceae > SYFI01. The sequence goes on from JAGWYY010000027.1 coordinate 6,329, forward strand.
ACCATGGCGCTGGTGCGCCAGGTGGTGCGCGCCGTGGACGTGCCGGTGGTGGCCACCGGGGGCATCATGGACGGCGCGGGCCTGGCGGCAGCGCTGGCGCTGGGCGCGAGCGGCGTGCAGCTCGGCACCGCCCTGCTGGTGGCATCAGAGGCCGGCGTGCCCGCGGGGTGGCGTGATCGCCTGCGCACGGCACGCGACGACGAGACGATCATCACGCGGGCGCTCTCGGGGCGCCCGGCACGGGGCCTGCCGAACGCGCTCACCGAGGCGCTCGACGTGCCCGGCGCCATGGGCTGGCCGCAGCAGAACGCCGCGGCCGCCGACATCCGCCGCGCGGCGGCGGCCGCGGGCGACGCAGATCACATGTCGCTGTGGGCCGGGCAGGCCGCCGCGCTATCGGGTCCTGACCGTCCCGCGGCGCTCATCATCGACGAGGTGATGGATCAGGCGCTCGCCGAGATGCGCCGGCTTGGAGGCCTGGCGCAGGGCGACGGCCCCGCGTAGCACCCGCGCACTGCACTGCGCTGCAGCAGGGCGCATGCGGCAGCCGATGCCCCCGGTCAGTCGCCCCCGGTCAGTACTGGTGCTCGGCGCCGTCCCAGTCGAGGAACGCGCCGGTGCGTGACATGTCGAGCCCGTCGGCAATGGCGATGATGCCCGCGGCCGACTCCTCCGGCGCGAGGTCGGCATTGTCGCCTCCGCCCATCGCGGTGCGCATCCACCCGGGGTTCACTGCGACTGCGGGGATGCCATCCGGCTCGAGCTCTGCGGCGAGCGCCCGCGTGGCCATGTTCAGCGCCGCCTTGGCCGACCGGTAGCCGTAGTTCACGGCGCTGTCGGTGGCATAGCCGCCGATCGACCCCAGCCATGAGGTGATGTTCACCACCCGCCCGCGCGGCGAGGCGATGAGGTGATCGAGCGCGCCGCGCACCACCAGCAGCGGGGCCACCGCATCCACGCGGTAGATGTCCAGCATGGGCTGGGCCTCCATGCGCCGCACCGAGAGGGTGGCCCGGCCGTCGGGCACCGTCATGGCGTTTACGGCCGCGCTGTTGATGATGAGGTCCACCCCGCCGAGGCGATCGCCGATGGCGGACACCGCGGGCGCCACCGAACCGCTGTCGGCCAGGTCGAGCTGCTCGACCGTGACGCCGGGGAGTGCGGCCAGCTCATCCGCGCCCGCGGGGTCGCGCACCGTGCCCGCCACCAGGTCGCCGCGCGCCGACAGCGCACGGGCCAGCTCCAGGCCGAGGCCCCGACCGGCGCCGGTGACGATCACCCGCTCAGCCACGGCGCGTACGCAGGGGCTCGCGGCCCTCTGGCGCCTCCGGGAACGACGTGCGGAACACGGGTTCCGTGCACTCGCCCGCATCGCGCTGCGGGAAGGTGCGGTCGATCGCCGCCTTGCACTCGGCACGGGGCATGCGCTCGGCCAGCAGCGCCCCGAACCCCGGGTGCTGGGCGTCCTGCTCGAGCAGGCGGCCGAGGTCGACCTCGGCCGAGTACACCTTGTCGATGCAGCCAATCCATCGCACGCCGTCCTGCTCGTGCGCGTAGAGGCGGGGGCACGCGATCTGCACGCAGTGCGCCGGGTACACCACGCGCTCGCACCGCACGGGGCAGGCACGGCACGAGCCGTGATGGGGCGGTTCGCTCACCCCACCAGTCAAGCGCCGCGTGCGGCGGCGATCAAGCGACCGCGCGCTCGCCGAACATGCTCTTGAGCGATGCCAGCAGGCCGCGGTCGCCCGGGTCCACCTGGTACTCGGATCCCAGGCGGATGCGCTTCTCGCCCTCGGGGGTGCGCAGGGCCACGATCACGCATGCCTCGCCCGGGTGGTCGCTGAAGAGCTTCTTGAGCATCTCCATGTCGGCGCTCGCGAACCGCGAGGCCTCCACCTCGAGCAGCAGGCGGTCCTCCTCGTCGGCGGGGTCGGGCACGAAGGGCTCCGCCGCCTGGGCCACGAGCTTGGTCTCGCCCTCGCCCTTCTGGTCGATCCGGCCGCTGATCAGCACGAGGGCGTCCTCGGCCAGGAACTCCCGTGCCGCGGTGAGCACCTGCGGCACCACCACCACCTCGATCGACCCCTCGAGGTCGTCGAGGCGCACGAACGCCATGGGCTCCCCGCGCTTCGTGGTGATGTTCTTCACCGCGCCCACGAGGCCGCCGAGCGTGACCGACTGGCCATCGGCGCAGTTGCCGACCTCACCGAGGGTGACGGTGGTGAGGCGCCGCAGCTGCCGGCGGCAGTCGGCCAGGGGGTGGCTCGACACGTAGAGGCCGATGGCCTCCTTCTCGCCCGCCAGGAGCTCGTCCTTGTCCATCTCCGGCATCGTGATCGGCGGATCCGCCTCGAGCGACCCCCCGGCGGCGTCCTCGAGCAGTCCGAACAGCGACTCCTGGCCGGCGGCCTGGTCGGTGCGGCGCTTCGCCGCCTGCGCCATGGCGGCGGGCAGGGCGTCGAGCATGCCGGCGCGCGTGGCACCCGTGCAGTCGAGGGCCCCGCCACGGATGAGGCTCTCGAGGGCGCGCTTGTTGAGCTGCGCCGGATCGATGCGCCGGCAGAAGTCCCACATCGAGGTGTACGGCCCGCCCGTGGCACGCTCCTCGACCAGCGCGTGCACGGCGTTCTCCCCCACGCCCTTCACCGCGGTGAGGCCGAAGCGGATCTCCCTCTCCCCCGTGACGGCGAAGCCCGACTCCGACTTGTTCACGTCGGGGGGCAGCACCTCGATGCCCATGTCGGAGCAGGCGGCCACGTAGAACGGCACGCGGTCCTTGGTGTCCATCACCGAGGTGAGCACCGCCGCCATGTACTCGGCCGGGTGGTTGGCCTTGAGGTACGCCGTGCGGTACGAGAGCAGCGCGTAGCACGCCGCGTGCGACTTGTTGAACGAGTAATCGCCCGCTGCCTCGCAGAGGCCCCAGAGCTCGTCTGCCACGCGGGCATCGGTTCCGGAGTCGAGGCACCCCTGCACGAACTCGTCGCGCAGCGATGCCATGAGCTCCTTGTCCTTCTTGCCCACGGCCTTGCGGAGGTCATCTGCGCGGGAGGGCGGGAACCCGGCGATCTGGCGCGAGATCGCCATCAGGTTCTCCTGGTACACGCAGTTGTGCACGATGACGCCGTCCGCAACGAAGTTGTGGATGCCTTCCACCTCGAGGTCGAATACCCGCTCGGTGCCTGCCAGCTCGATGGATGCGATGCGCTGCCAGTGAACGGCGGCGGCGGCAAGGGTCCGGGGCAGCGGGACCTCCTGCGCCGCGCGCATCACGGCACCGACGGCGATGCGGGGGCGTTCGCGCGCCGAGGCGCGGAAGTGCTGCGGATCGAGGCCGTGGTCACGTCCCAGGCGCGAGCGGCTGTGCGGCCAGCGCTCATCGACCTCGGAAAGCACTCCATCGCGCAGGAGCGTGCGACGGGCCGTGGCTCCGCACCGGATCTCGCGCTTCCGGGTGACCATGAATGGCTGCAGCTCCTCCGCGAGCCGGGCCGTGTCGTACACGAGCACCCGGTGAGCCTGCCGCGGCCCGCGCACCGACTCGTAGGAATCGATGTGGATCACCGAAGGTATGCCGAGGCGGAGGAGGAGGGCCTGTACGTCGCGGGCCAGGCCGGGCGATGTCGTGACGTACGTGCAGCACGACGAATCGATGCGCCCGTCGCCATCCCAGAGCGATGCCAGGAACCACGCGATGTCATCCTGCCCGCACTGGAACACGAACCCCGGCACGCGCTTGGCCTCGCTGCGCACGCCGCCCTGCACGCCGGGCGCTGACTTCATGCCGAGTTCCCGCAACCACGCCAGCAGGGGATTCGGGTGGTGGTAGGCCGGCCGTGAATCCCATGAGGGGTGTGCGTACTGCACGCCCCGCGCGCGCGTGCGCACGCGGATATCCAGACCCGGGAAGCCGGCCCGGATGCAGCGGCGATACTCATCGATCATCTCGGCCGATGCGCTCACGAAGGCGCAGTTCGAACCGGTGAGCGAGCCCTCGGCGATGAGGTATGCGAGCACGCGCAGGCGCGCGCGATCGGTGTCCGCCGGCGATTCAGCGGGGCCCATGAGCACGTGGGGGGTCCCGATGTGATCACCGGGCCGGAGCTCACGCAGCGGCCTCCAGCCATCCTCCGTGAGGAACGCGTGATCCTCGGTGACCTTGATCTCGGCACCGGAGTGCAGGCGAACCCGGTGCACCTCGCGCATGCCGTTGTCGATCCACCGCGTGACGCGGGCTGCCGCCGGCTGGAGGTCATCTCCGACCCCCTGGATGACCAGGTGGTCGAGATCCCCGACATCCGCGAGCCGATGGCGACGCCCCGTGAGGGCGTCCTGCACGATGGCATCGCCGCTCACGCAGACGCCGTTGGTCTCCTTGAGAATCGGCTCCAGCCTGGGGTCGGCATAGGTGACGCGACTCGGGTCGCGCTTGTTCCTGGCGTAGGTGGAGATGAACGCCATCGGCCCCGGCCGGTAGAGGGCCACCAGCGCCACGAGGTCGGCGAACTCGGTGGGGCGCACCTCGCGCAGGGCGTCGCGCATGCCGGACGACTCGAACTGGAACACCCCGAGGGCGTCGCCCTTCGCGAGCATGCGGTAGGTGGGCGCGTCGTCCATGGGGATGGCCTCGATGTCGAGGTCGTCGCCCGTGGTGGCCTTCACCAGGCGCAGGGCGTCCTGGATGATGTCCAGGTTGCGCAGGCCGAGGAAGTCCATCTTGAGCAGGCCGAGCGCCTCGACGTCGTGGTCGGGCACCTGCGTGACCACCGCGCCCTGATCGTCGATGCGCACCGGCAGGTAGTCGGTGACCGCCCCCGGGGCGATCACCACGCCCGCGGCGTGAACGCCCTCGTTGCGCACCAGGCCCTCGAGGGGGCGGGCCACCTCGACGATGCGCTTGGCGCCCTCGTCGGCCTCCATCGCGGCGGCCAGCTCGCTGCCCGGGGCCGCGGCCTCGTCGAGCTTGATGCCCAGCTTCTCGGGCACGAGCTTCGCGATGCGGTCCACCTGGCCGTACGAGAAGCCCAGCACCCGCCCGGAGTCGCGCACCACCGCGCGCGCCAGCAGCTTGCCGAACGTGCCGATGCGCGCCACGGCATCGCTGCCGTACTTCTCGGTGACGTACGCCACCACGCGGTCGCGCCCGCCCACCGAGAAGTCGGTGTCGATGTCCGGCATCGACTTGCGGCCGGGGTTGAGGAAGCGCTCGAACAGCAGGCCGTGCTCGAGGGGGTCGAGATCGGTGATGCGCAGGGAGAAGGCCACAAGCGAGCCGGCGGCCGATCCGCGGCCCGGGCCCACTGCCACGCCGTTGTCGCGCGCCCACTTGATGTAGTCCCACACGATCAGGAAGTACGACGAGAAGCCCATCTCCTGGATGGTCCCGAGCTCGAAGCGCAGGCGGTCCTCGGCCTCGGCCGGCCACTGCCCGGCGCCGTAGCGGCGGTCGAGCCCCTCGCGGCAGAGGGCCTCGAGGTAGGCGTCGTCGCTCTCGCCCGTGGGCACCGGGAACACCGGCAGCTTGATGTCGCCCAGCGGCAGGTCGAGGCCCGAGCAGCGGTCCGCCACCTCCATGGTGGCCGGGATGGAGTCGGGGAAGTCCGGCAGCGCCTGCAGCATCTCGTCGGCGCTCTTGATGAAGAACTCCTGCGTGTCGAACTTGAAGCGGTTCGGGTTCGACAGCACGTCGCGCGTCTGGATGGCCAGCAGGGCCTCGTGGCTCTCGGCGTCCTGGTGGCAGATGTAGTGCACGTCGCCGGTGGCCACGAGCGTGCGGCCGGTCTCCTTCGCCAGCGTGCCGAGGTGCTGGTTGATGCGCTTCTGCGAGGCGATTCCCGAGTCCTGGAGCTCGAGGTAGACGTCCTCGGGCCCGAAGATCTGGCAGAGGGTGTCGAGCTCCTCGCGCGCGCCCGTGAGGTCCTCATCGGCCAGGCGCGAGCAGATGGTGCCCGACAGGCAGCCCGACAGCACGATGATGCCGTCGGCGTAGCGGCTCATGAGCTCGTGGTCGATGCGCGGCCGTCGCAGGTATCCCTCGAGGTATCCGGCGGAGCAGAGCCGGATCAGGTTGTAGTAGCCCTCGGTGCTCTCGGCGAGCAGCGTGAGGTGGTTGCGCCGCTCGCGCCCCGGGCGCTCGCGGTGGTCGGGCACCACGTAGGCCTCGAGCCCCACGATGGGCGTGATACCCCGCTTGCTGGCCTCGCGGTAGAGCTCCACGGCCCCGCTCATCACCCCGTGGTCGGTGAGCGCCACCGCGCTCTGGCCGAGCTCCTCCACCCGGTCGAGCAGCCGCGGGATCTTGCACGCCCCATCGAGGATCGAGTAGTCCGAGTGCACGTGCAGGTGCGCGAATGGTGGGCTGCCGCTCACCCCGCAAACCTACCCTGCCCGCCCGACGCGCCCACCCCGGTGTCAGGCACTTAACCGAGCCGCGTGGAATACGCACGGGTCGGTTAAGTGCCTGACACCGGGGCTAGCCCAGGTCGCGTGCCTCTTCGATCTGATGGGCCATGCGGCTCTGCAGGCTGAAGAGCTCGATGAAGCCCGGCGAGGCGTTCTGCGAGAAGCTCGGGTCGGCGTCGAACGTGGCGAGGGTGCGGTCGTAGAGCGCGAGCGGGGAGTCGCGGGTGATCACCGTGGCAGAGCCCTTGTACAACCGCACGGTCACGGTGCCCTCCACCTTGCGGTTTACGTGGTCCATGAAGGCGTTGAGGTCCTTCATGAGCGGCTCGTACCAGAGGCCCTCGTAGGCCAGCTGCGCCCACAGCAGGTCGAGGTTGGGCTTCAGGGCGTTCTGGCGACCGGTGCACACGAGCTTCTCGAGCTCCTTGTGGGCCTCGAGGATCACCGTGGCCGCCGGCACCTCGTACACGTCGCGCACCTTCAGGCCCACCACGCGGTCCTCGATGTGGTCCATGATGCCCACGCCGTTGCGGCATGCGTGCGTCGCGACGGCCGGGATGATCTCGTGCAGCGGCATCTCCACCTCGTTGAGGCTCACGGGGAGTCCGTCGCGGAACGAGATGATGATGTCCTCCGGGGTGTCCGGCGCCTTCGTGGGCGGCGTCACCAGCTGGAACACGTCGTCGGGGATCGCCGCGGTGAGGTCCTCGATGATCCCGCCCTCGCTCGAGCGACCCCAGAGGTTGTCGTCGATCGAGTAGGGGCGCTCCACGCTGGACGACACAGGGATGCCGTGCTCCTGCGCGTAGGCGATCTCCTCGTCACGGCCCATCTGCCACTCGCGCACGGGCGCGATGATCTTCAGCTCGGGCGCGAGCGTGGCGATGGTGGCCTCGATGCGTACCTGGTCGTTGCCCTTGCCGGTGCAGCCGTGGGCGATGGTGTCGCATCCGTGGCGGCGGGCCTCCTGCACGGCCAGCTTCGCGATGAGCGGACGGCCCAGCGAGGTGAACAGCGGATAGCCGCCCTGATAGCGCGCATTCGCCTTGATGGCCGGCGCCACGTAGTCGCGCGCGAACTCCTCGCGGGCGTCGATGACCAGGCTCTCCACCGCGCCGAGGTCCACGGCCTTCTCGAGGATCTCCGTGAAGTCGTCCTCGGGCTGCCCCAGGTTGATGCACAGCGCCACCACCTCGGCGTCGTACTCGTCCTGGATCCACTTGAGCATCACCGACGTGTCGAGGCCCCCCGAGTAGAGGAGCACCACGCGGTGCACCTCGTGCGGCTGGGCCAGGTACTGGGCGGTCTGCGGGGCGGGCTGCATCTCGGACAACGTGGGCCTCTCGTCGGTGCGTCGCGTAACGGCCCGGGAGTCTCGTCGCCGCGGGTCCCGATGGCAACCGCGATGGCGGGCGCCGGGTTCTAGGACGGGCGCGGCACGCCCTGTGCGTCGCACGGAAGCGCCAGCGTGCGGTGCTCCTGGGCCAGCTCGGCGTCGATCTCCCCGAGCGTGTACTGCATGCCCGATGGCTCGATGCTGCCGCTCTCGTTCTGGAACGGCACGGCGAGAACGGCCACCGCGAGCAGGCTCGCCACCACCAGGGCGGCCACGCCTCCGGCCATCACCACCTGGGGCAGCCATCGCTCTGCGGGATCGGCGTAGAGGAACACGTAGCCCACCACCAGCGCGGCGGCGATGGCGATGAGCGCCCAGAGCAGCGGGGGGATCTCCCCCTGCGCCACCAGCAGGCGCGCGCGCCTGCCGAGCTCGCGCTCCTTGGTGGCCTCGTACCAGGCGTTCAGGGCGGCGTCCTCGCGTCCGTTCGCGTCGGGCAGGGCGGCCTGCGTCTGCTCGAGCGCCACGATCCAGCCCTTGGTCACGGGGCTCGCTGCGCCCTGCTCCATGGTGACCCACTCGCGGTGTATCACCGAGCGCGCGTAGCAGACCAGCTGGGCCTGGGCGCGATCGCGCACGGCGGGGGGCATCACCTCGGCCTCCCCGAACTGATCGGACACCGCGGTGGCCTCGACCTCCGACTGCGTGCGTGCGTTGTCGTAGGTGCCGAAGCTCAGGAAGATCACGAAGCCGAGCAGGATCACGAACCCCGCGCCGAGGAACCCGAACACGCTCGATGCGCGGTCGGAGTCGGCGAAGTAGCCGCCCTCGGGGGCCCTGCGCCGGATGAGGAGCATCACGACGATCGCCGCCGCGGCGGCGCCGATGATGAGTGCGGCGGCGATGAGGGGGTTCATGGCTAGAGGTAGGGAAGCGGGTTCCGGGCGGCGCCGTTGACGCGCACCTCGAAGTGCAGGTGCGGACCGGTGGAATGACCGGTGCTGCCAACGTACCCCACGAGCCCGCCCTGCGTGACCACGTCGCCCACGGCCACCGCGATGCGGCTCTGGTGCCCGTATGCCGTGGACAGCCCCCCGCCGTGGTCGATCACCACCAGGTTGCCGTAGCCGCCCGACGGGCCGGCCACGATCACCTTGCCCGACTTCGCCGCGGTGATGGGCCGGCCGATGGGCGCCGCGATGTCGAGCCCCTCATGCATGCGGCCCCACCTCGGGCCGAAGCCCGATGTGATCTGCCCGGAGGTGGGCCAGGTGAAGCCGGCCTCCGATGGCGTCACGTCCGAGGGCTCCGCATACGGCACGCCCTGGATCTCGGCGATGCGCCGGGCAAGCGAGAACGACTGCTCGCGAAGCGCCTTGGTGTCGTCCTCGATGTGGCCGCGGTCCACGCGGATGGTGGCCAGCATGCGCGCCCGCACGCGCTTGGTGCGCCGCAGCACGCGCTGCTCCACGTCGAGGTCGTGCGCGGCGGCCTTCGCCGACGCGGCGCGCTCGGCGGCGCGATCCTCGGCAGCCGCCGCGCGGTCCTGCAGCACCGCGATGCGCGCGGCCGACGACCGCGTGAGGTTCCGGTAGCGCGCCACGGCCGCGATCATGTCGCGGTCGCCGTCGGTCACGCGCTCGATTCCGGTGGCCGCGCCGGCGAGCTCGGCGAGGCTGCCACCCTGCAGCAGGCCGAGGAGGGGGTCGTCATCCTGCGTGCGGTAGATCTCACGGATGCGCTCAACCAGCGCCTGGCGCTGCAGCTTCAGCCTGCCCGTGGCGATGCCCAGCTGGCGCCGCTGGAAGGAGAGGTCGCGGTTCACCTGGGCCAGGGTGCCGATGGCCATGCGGTGTGCCGCCACCGCGGCGTCGCGGCGCTCGGCCAGCGGCTCCAGCCGGCGGATCACATCGCGAAGCCGCCCGTTGACGCTGGCGAGGTCCGACGTCAGTACCGCCTGGCGGTTGATCACGGCCATCAGGCGCGCCTCGGCGCTGTAGAGGCGCTGGTCCACGGCCTGCTTGCGCTCGGTGATGCCCGTGCCGCTGAGCGCGGCGGGAAGGGCCACGGCACTGGCCGCGAGCATGGCGATCACCGCCGCGCGTGTGGGAATCCGCCTCACGGGGATGCGGATTCGACGGCCGGGGGCGCAGTCCTACGGCGCGCGCCCCATGCGCCGTTGCGGGTGCGCTACTTCTTCTTGGTGTCGACCGCGCGCAGCTCGGTGTAGGGGTTGATGGAACCCCCGCCGTTCGGGCGGATCTCGAAGTGCAGGTGCGGCACCGTGCCGCGGGCGTCGCCGGTCATGCCCATCTGGCCCACGGTCTGGCCGGCGGTCACCTTCGATCCGGCCTTGAGCTCGGGCGAGATCGACGACATGTGCGCGTAGTAGTACTCGTTGCCCTGGCCGTCGACGATCCAGATCCAGATGCCGCCGAGGCCGGTCTCCTCACGGGTGAGCCGTGAGATCGTGCCGTCCACGCAGCTCACGAGCTGCATGCCCATTGCGCCGATGATGTCGTTGCCCTGGTGGGGACCCTGGCCGCGGGGGGCGCCGAAGTCGTCCTCGTAGGAGTAGCTGCCGACCACCGGGAACACCTTGAGGTAGCGCGCCACCGCGGGGGTGGGCGCCGACAGGGCGGCCGGGTCGCTGGCCACCGCGCGGATCTTCAGGCCGAGCTTGGCCAGCAGGGCGGCGTCGGCCACGCCGGTGGCCTTCATCTTGAGCTTGCGCTGCAGGATGCGCACGCCGGCGCGGGTACGGGCTCCGTAGTTGCCATCGACCGGCACCTTGATGCCCCGCAGGCGCAGCTTGCGCTGCAGTGCCTTGACATCGCTGCCGTGGGTGCCGGGCCGCAGGGCGTCGGCGGGCTGCGTGGCGGGCGTGGTCGCGGGGGCCGCCACCGGCGCGGGGGCCGGGGCAACGGGCTGGCCGGGCAGGCCCGATCCCGCGGGCGCGGCACTGGTGCCACTGCCGGGCAGCTGCTCGGGCATCGGCGATGCCCCCAGCGCCGGGGCCATCAGGCCCAGCGAGATGAGGGCGACGAAGCCGGCCGCCTTGCGGAGCGGCCGCGTGAGGTCACGCGAGGATGTGCCGGTGCGGTCGATGATCCTGAAGCCCTTTCCGCCACGGCCCCGTGATCGGGGGTGCTCCGCGGCTGTAGGTCGCATCCGGGCCCGGCCCGATGCCGGTGGACACGGCCCTCGGAGGTCATTGGCCGTGGACGACCCTAGCGGGGGTCGCGGCGCAGTCAACCCCAACGGGTCCACCGACTTTACGCTTTTATGAGTTTTACCGGGACGATGCAACCATTTGTTGCATGACGACCGGGGAAGCGTCTCCGATGTGCCCAACGCGTGCGATATGCGCGCTTTATGCCAGAAATGCAGGGGTTTTCACAGCATGCGGCGTGTGCATCACTCCTCGCCCGCGCCATCCTCGCGCCTGCGGCGGCTCCGACGTGACACGGCCCGCAACGCGAAGACGATCCCCAGGAAGAGCACCGCGGCACCCAGGATGATGCCGTTCACCACCCGGCCATCCTCCGATCCGGCGGACGAGATCTCCATGCGCTGGCACTGGCCGTAGGGCATCGCCCACGACGCCAGGTAGCTGTCGCCGGAGAGCCGGCCGCCGGTGGAATAGAGCGAGACGCGCGACGGCATCGCCCACGTGTACCCGAACCGCAGGCCCGCCTGCAGTGCGCGATCGGCGCGCGTGAAGTCCACCCTGCGACTGGCGCCGCTGCAGGGCGGGTCGAGCACGTCGCCCACTCCCCCGCGCGACGCGATGGAGAACGTGGCGTACACGCTGCGGCCCCGGTCCTTGCCCTGCGGCGTGAACTCGTCCACGAGCACGGTCTGCAGCGGCACCCGCGTGGGAAGCCCGGTGATGCCCGCCTGGGCCGCGCCCCCCGGCGACGTGCCCGTTGCCGGCGAGTTTCCGCCCGCGGTGCGCTTGCCGGCATCGGCGGGCTTCGGGGCCGCCCAGAAGCGGCCCGTGGCGGTGAGGATCGGCTGCAGGGGACGCAGCACGCCGAGCGCGCTCTCGAGGTCGTCGAGCTGCGAGGTGCCGGCCTTGAGCGTGCGCACCGAGCGCAGCACCACGGTGCCGTCGGCCTCGGTGCGCTGCTGGAAGGGCAGGGTGCCGTCGCCCGGCGCGCGCCACCGCTCGTTGCGCACGTCGAGGAAACGCTGGAAGGTGCCCTCCTGCAGCTGCCGGGGCAGGTTGACGGCCTGCTGCGCGGCCGGATCGAGACGCAGCTCGAGCGAGAGCGTGCCGCCGCCCTCGGGGCCGACGTCGATGAACTGCGAGAGGCGCGCGCTGCACCCCGACAGCACGGGCACGGCCACGGCGGCGGCGACCAGCACCGCGACGCCCCGCAGGCGCGCCCTGCCGGCGCTCACGCCCCGCCCCCGGCTCCGGACCCTGCGACCGCCCCCGGACCGGCGCCCGCTCCCGCAACGAGGGCGTCACGCCGGCGCATGAGCTCCACGGCCCGGGCGCGCTCATCGCGGTCGAGCGCCGCGAAGTCCTCGTCCGACAGATTGCCCGCGCGGTGGTCCATCTCGATCTCCCGGATCGCGTCGAGTGACCTCTGGAGCTCCTCCTCCACCGCGCGCAGGTCGTCGCCCTGGGCCACCGGCTGCTCGCCAGGCGCGCCGCGGAGCAGCGGCCATGCGATCAGCGCGACGAGGAGGACGCTGATGAGCGCGATGAGGACGTAGGCCATCGCCGCGCGAGGCTACTCGCGCACGCGGCCGTCAGCCCCCACGGCGGCGGGCGCCACGGCCTCCCTCGGCCGTCGCGATGGCCACACGGCGATGATGGACCCCAGCACCATCACGAGGCCGCCGATCCAGATCCACATCATCATCGGGTTGATGAACACGCTCAGGCGCGCGAGCCCGTCGGGCGTGAGGCCCACGAGCACCACGTAGACGTCGCGAAATGGCGAGCTGTCCACCGCGACCTCGCTCGAGCGCTGCATCTGCGCCACGAACACGTCCACCCCGGGATTCAGCGTGGCGAACCGGTTGCCGTCCTCCGACACCGCGAGCGAGGCACCTACGCTCATCTTGTGCTCGTCGCGCGTGCGCGTGCCGCCCTCGTTGGTGAACTGGTAGCCGGCCACCTCGCCGGTCTGGCCGGTGCGCAGCGCCAGGTCGCCCTGCGTGGAGAACGCGCCCTGGCACGCGATGGCCACGATGATGGCCACCACCCCGAGGTGCACGATGTACCCGCCGTAGCGACGACGGTTGCGGCTGAACAACTGCCCGACCGACCCGAGCCACGAGACGCCGCCGAGCTGGTGGCGCACCTTCATGCCGCGCCAGTACTCGCCGAGGATGCACGTGACCGTGAAGGCCCCGAGCACGATGGCCAGGGCGGTCCACCAGTGCCCGCCATCCTGCGCGAAGTACACGGCCGGGATCACCGCGATCACCGCCACCACCAGCGGCCAGAGGAACCTGCGGCGCAGCTCGCGCGGCGATGCCTTGCGCCAGGGGATGAGCGGCCCCACCCCGGTGAAGAACAGCAGCGCGAGTCCGATGGGTGCGGCCACCTGGTTGAAGAAGCCCTGGCCGACCGT
>JAGWYY010000028.1 GCA_018969105.1 Acidobacteriota bacterium
GATCCCCAGCGGGGACACCACGCCGAGGCCGGTGATCACCACCCTGCGCAGGCCCTTCCCGTCTATGAGCGTGGTACCCATCGCGACTCCCGCCTACATCCCCAGCCCGCCGTCCACCGGTATGACCGTCCCGGTGATGAACGACGCGGCGTCCGAGCAGAGGAACGCCACGAGCCCCGCGACGTCCTCCGGTGTGCCCAGCCGCCCGAGAGGGGTATGGCCGATCAACTGCTCCTTGATGTCGTCCGACAGCACGTCGGTCATGTCGGTGCTGATGTACCCGGGCGCGATGGCGTTGGCCCTCACGCCGCGGGGTCCCGCTTCCTTCGCCAGCGACTTCGTCATGCCGATGAGCCCGGCCTTCGCGGCAGCGTAATTCACCTGCCCTGCGTTGCCCATGAGACCCACCACCGACGACACCGCCACGATCGATCCCTCACGCCGCTTCATCATGCCGCGCAGCGCCGCGCGCGCGCAGTAGAAGGAGCCCGAGAGATTGGTGTCGATCACGGCGCGCCAGTCGTCGTCGCTCATGCGCATCATCAGCCCATCGCGGGTGATGCCGGCGTTCAGCACCAGCGCGCCCAGCGGCCCGAGGGCGTCCTCGGCTCCGGTCACCACGGCCTCAGCGGCCGCGGGATCGGCGATGTCGCCCTGCACCACGGCCGCCTTCGCCCCGGCGGCCTCCACCGCGGCGGCCGTGGCCTCGGCGCCCGCCAGGTCGTTCACGTAGCCAATGGCCACGTCGTGGCCTCCATGCGCGAGGGCCACCGCGCACGCGGCGCCGATGCCGCGGCTCGCGCCGGTCACCAGGGCCGTGCTCATGCCATCACCCCTGCCAGGCCCTCCAGGCCCTCGGGCCCCGACACCTGGTGCAGCGTGGCGTCGCGCTTGATCCGCTTTACCAGCCCCGAGAGCACCCGACCGGGACCGAGCTCCACGAAGGTGTCCGCGCCCATTCCCACGGCGGTCTCCACGGCGTGACCGAATCGCACCGGCGATGTGAGCTGGTCGAGCAGCACGGGGCGCATGCGATCGGCGGGCTCCACCTGCGCGGTGGTGGTGGAGAGGAACTGCGGCGCGGGCGGCTGAGGGTCCCACGCCTCAAGGGCCGGGGCCAGGCGCTCGGACGCCGGCTCCATGAGCGGGCTGTGGAACGCGCCCCCCACCTTCAGTTGCGTCGCCTTGATGCCGCGCTCGGAGGTGATGGCGAGCAGGCGCTCGATGCCGTCCACCGAGCCCGACGCCACCACCTGGCCCGGGCAGTTGTAGTTGGCCGGCCACACGTCACCGGCCTCGGCGCAGAGCGACTCGGCCTCGCCATCAGAGAGCCCGAGGATCGCCGCCATGGTGCCGGGCCGGGCCTCGCCGGCCGCCTGCATGGCCGCGCCGCGCTCGCCCACCAGGCGCAGGGCGTCGCCGAAGTCGATGGATCCGCAGGCCACCAGCGCCGAGAACTCACCCAGCGAGTGCCCCATCGCGATGTCGGCGCGCAGGCCGTGATCGGTGGCCACCCGCAGGCAGGCCACGCTCATCGCCAGGATCGCCGGCTGGCACACGTCGGTGCGCACCAGGTCGTCCTCCGGGCCCTCGAAGATGATCTTCGTGATGTCGTAGCCCAGGGCGTCGTTGGCCTCCGCGAAGGCATCGGCGGCTGCCGGGAAGGCCTCGGCGAGCTCGCGCCCCATGCCCACCTGTTGGGCACCCTGGCCCGGGAAGAGCAGCGCGATCATGCGCGTGGCTCCCAGCGCACCAGCACGCTTCCCCATGTGAGACCCGCGCCGAACCCGACCATCAGCACCACGGCGCCGTCGTCCAGCAGGCCCCGCTCACGGGCGTCGGCCATGGCCAGGGGGATGCTCGCCGACGAGGTGTTGCCCACCCGGTCGAGGTTCATCACCACCTTCTCGCGGGCGATGCCCATGCGCTCCGACGCGTGGTCGAGGATGCGCTCATTCGCCTGATGGGCCACCAGCAGGTCCACGTCGTCCATGCTCATGCCGGCCTCGTCGAGCAGGCGCTGGCTGCTCTCCACGAGGATGCGCGTGGCGAACCGGAACACCTCGCGGCCGTTCATCTGGATGCAGGTGTCGGCGTGCGGGGTGTCGTCCGACCGCGGGGTGCGCGTGCCGCCGGCCGGAACCCAGAGGTCGGCCGGGCTGCTGCCGTCCGATCCCAGCTCCACGCCCATCACCCCGCTGCCCTGCTCGCCGTCATCGGCCTCGAGCATCACCGCGCCGGCGCCGTCGGCGAACAGCACGCACGTGGCGCGATCGTTCCAGTCGATGATGCGCGAGAGGGTCTCGGCACCCACCACCACGGCGCGCCGGGCGATGCCGCTCTCGATCATGCCGGTGGCCTGCGCGATGCCGTACATGAAGCCCGAGCACACGGCGTTGGTGTCGTAGGCCGCCACGTGGTTCATGCCGCACTTGGTGCCCACCATGGGCGCGCACGGCGGGAACACGTAGTCGGGGGTGGTGGTGGCCACGATGAGCAGGTCCACGTCGGCCGGGTCGGTGCCGGTGCGCGCGAGCAGGTCGTTCACTGCCTCAGCCGCGAGGTCGGTGGTGGCCTGGTCGGGAGCGGCGATGTGGCGCTGCCGGATTCCCGTGCGCGACACGATCCACTCGTCGCTGGTGTCCACCATCTCCTCGAGCTCGGCGTTGGTGAGCACGCGCTCGGGCACGTAGGTGCCCACGCCGGTGAGCCGGGCACGGGGCCGGCTGCGGCCCGTGGCGGCGACGAGGCTCACGAGCCCTCCAGCTGGTCGCGGTCGACGATCGCGAACTTGAGCGTGGCCTGGCAGGCCACCTGGCCGTCCACCGTGGCCACGGCCTCGGCCTCGCCGATGGGGCCGCGCACGCGGGTGACCCGCGTGGCGAACTCCAGCACGTCACCGGGACGCACCGGCCGCTTGAACCGGCACTTGTCGACGCCCGCGAACAGCGCCAGCTTGCCCTTGCCGTCGTCGGTGGAGAGGGCCGCGAGGGCACCCGTCTGGGCCAGGGCCTCCACGATGATGACCCCGGGCATGATGGGCTCGCCCGGGAAGTGCCCAGCGAGGAACGGCGTGTCGGGACGCAAGGTCCATCGCGCGCGCGCAGACTCGCCGGGAACCAGTTCCAGCACCTCGTCGATGAAGAGGAACGGATCCCGGTGGGGGAGCACGTCCTTGGGGTCCGGAAGATCGGTCACGTTCCCGCAAGGCTACTGGTTTCGGCCCGTATCCTCCGCAGCATGCCCGGCGACCTCTCCACCCATCCATCGGCCTGCCCGGTGTGCGGCATGACGGGTGGCCGCGAGGTGCTCACGGCGCGCGATCACCGCCGTGGCATGCCCGGTGAGTTCCGGGTGATGGAGTGCGCCTCATGCCGCCTGTGCCGCACCGATCCGTGGCCCGACGACCCCGCGGCCTGGTACCCGGATGAGTACCCGCAGCACGCATCCGGCGAGTCGGTGACCGCACGGGCATCACGCATGGCGCTGGCGCGCGCCGGGCAGTCGGGCGAGCGCGTGGCGCGCGCCCTCGGCGTGGCGATTCCCGAGGCCGAGACCGGCGGGCCCATGCGACCGGGAATGAAGGTGCTCGACGTCGGCGCCGGCACCGGAGGCGCCGTGATGGCCTTCAGGGATGCGGGCCACGACGCGTGGGGCGTGGAGCCGTCAGCGCGTGCCGTGGAAGTGGCCCGGGAGCGGGGCAATTCATGGGTGCTCGAGGGATCGCTCGACGCGCTGTTGCACGATGGCGCGCTGCCCGACGGGCCGTGGGATGTCATCCGCATGTCGCAGGTGCTCGAGCACGTGCCCGATCCGCTGGCCACGCTCGGCGCCATCCGCGACCTGCTGGCCCCCGGCGGACGACTGATCGTGGGCGTGCCCAACATCCGGTCACTCGCCGCGCGCGCCACGCGTGGGTCGTGGGATGGCCTCGAGATGCCCCGCCACCTCGTGCACTACGACCGCGACTCGCTCCACTGGGTGCTGGCCCTCGCGGGCTTCCGCGTCACCTCCATGCGCACCACGCCGCTGATGGGCGTGCTGCCGGGGTCGCTCGACGCCCGCACCGCGGGCGGTGACCGCCAGCGGGGCTGGGGCGATGCCCTTCCCGTGCGACTGCTGGCCTACCCCCTGGAGTGGGGCCTCGGCCTCGTGGGGCAGGGCGACGGGCTGCTGGCCGTGGCCCGGGTGGCGGGCTAGGGCAGGTCAACCCCCGTGACAGTCACCCTCCGGGTGACAGTCACGCACCCTGGTCGTCCGCCTCTGGCTCCTCGCTGTCGTCAGCCTCCGGAGCCTCGCCCTCGACCACCTCGTCGTCCGTCGGCTCCTGCTCGTCCACCGGGGCGCACGTGACCACCTGGTCCTCGTCGCCCACGTCCATCAGGCGCACGCCCTCGGTGCTGCGGCCCATGCGCTTGACGGCGTCCACCTCGATGCGGATGACCTGGCCGTTCTTCGAGACCAGCAGCAGCTGCTGGCCGGCGCGGACGATGCGGGCGGTGATGAGCTCGCCCTTCTTGTCGCTCACCTTGATGGTGCGCACGCCCTTGGTGGGCCTGCCCTTGCTCGGGTACTCCGTGAGCGCGGTGCGCTTGCCGTAGCCGTTGCCGGTGACCACCAGCAGGTCGTGATCGTCGTCGGCCACGCCCACCGCCAGCACGCGGTCGCCCTTGTCGAGGTTCATGGCGCGCACGCCCTGGGTGCCGCGGCCGGTGGCGCGCACCTTCTCCTCGCTGAAGCGGGCCGCCTGGCCGCGGGCCGAGACGATGAGCAGGTCGGCGTCGCCGTCGGTGAGCTGCACGCCCACCAGCTCGTCGTCGTCGGAGAGCCGGATCGCGATGATGCCGGCCTCCTTCAGCACCGTGTTGTACGCCCCGAACTCGGTCTTCTTCACCATGCCGTCGCGCGTGGCCAGCACGAGGTACTTGCCCTCGGCGTAGTCGCGCGTGTTGAACACCTGGCGGATCTCCTCATCGGGCAGCAGCGCCAGCACGTTGGCGATGTGCCTGCCGCGGGCGTCGCGAGCCGCCTGCGGGATCTCGTGCACCTTCTGGCGATAGACCCGGCCCTGGTTGGTGAAGAACAACAGGAAGTCGTGGGTTGACGCGATGAACAGGTGGTCAACCCTGTCCTCGTCCTTGAGCTTCGCGCCGCGAAGGCCCTTGCCCCCACGGCGCTGCGCGCGGTAGGTGGTGACCGGCAGGCGCTTGATGTAGCCCCCTGCGGTGATGGAGATGACCATCTCCTCCTCCGCGATGAGGTCCTCGAGGTCGATCTCGCCCTCGGCCGGGATGATCTCCGTGCGCCGCTCGTCGGCGTACTTCGACCGCACCTCGGTGAGCTCGTCGCGGATCACCTGGTACACCCGCGCCTCGTCGCCGAGGATCGCCCGCAGTTCGGCGATCTCCTCCTGCAGCTCGGCGTACTCGGCCTCGATCTTGCCGGCCTCGAGCTGCGTGAGGCGCTGCAGGCGCAGGTCGAGGATGGCCCGGGCCTGCAGCTCGCTGAGGTCGAAGCTGGTCATGAGGCCCGACCGGGCCTCATCGGGGTCGGCCGCCGCGCGGATGAGCGCGATGACCGCGTCGATGTCCCTGAGGGCGATGAGCAGGCCCTCGAGCACGTGCGCGCGGGTCTCGGCGCGATCGAGGCGGAACCTCGAGCGGCGGCGGATGACGTCGCGCTGGTGGTCGAGGTAATAGCGGATCATGTCGCGCAGCGAGAGCGTGCGCGGCACGCCGTCCACCAGCGCGATGGCGTTGACCCCGAAGGTGGTCTGCGCCTGGGTGTGCTTGTAGAGCTTGTTCAGCACCACCTTGGGCACGGCGTCGCGGCGCAGCTCGATGACCACGCGGATGCCGTCGCGGCCGCTCTCGTCGCGCAGGTCGGCGATCTCCTTGAGCACGCCGTCGTTGGCGAGCTCGGCCATCTTGCGCAGCATCTCCGACTTGTTCACCTGGTACGGCAGCTCGGTGAACACGATGGCGTTACGCCCGTGCTTGAGCGGCTCGTTGTGCGCCAGCCCGCGCACCACCACGCGGCCGCGGCCGGTGCGGTAGGCGTCGCGCACGCCCGAGATGCCCACGATCTGGCCGGCCGTGGGGAAGTCCGGGGCCTTCACGAACTGCATGAGCCCATCGGAATCGATCGACGGGTCGTCGATCATCGCGATGCAGGCATCCACCACCTCGCCGAGGTTGTGCGGCGGGATGTTGGTGGCCATGCCCACCGCGATGCCGGCCGAGCCGTTGACCAGCAGGTTGGGCACCCGCGACGGCAGCACCGTGGGCTCGCGGCGCCGGTCGTCGTAGGTGGCGATGGTGTCGACGGTGTCCTCGTCGATGTCGCGCAGCATCTCCGTGGCGTAGCGCGACAGGCGGGCCTCGGTGTAGCGCATGGCCGCCGCGGCGAATTCCTGTGAGCCGAAGTTGCCCTGGCCGTCCACCGTGGGGTACCGACTGTTGAAGTCCTGCGCCAGGCGCACGAGGGCGTCGTAGATGGCCGAGTCGCCGTGCGGGTGGTACTCGCCCATCACGGTTCCCACGATGTTGGCGCTCTTCACGTAGCCGCGGTCGGGCTGCAGGCCGCGGTCGTGCATGGCGAAGAGCACCCGGCGGTGCACCGGCTTGAGGCCGTCGCGCACGTCGGGCAGCGCGCGGCCCACGATCACGCTCATGGCGTAGTCGAGGTACGAGGAGCGCATCTCCTCGGCGAGCTCGCGGGGCTCGATCCTCCCGTGTCGGTCGATCGCCATGTCAGACGTCCAGGAACTCGACGGAGCGCGCGTTGCGCTCGATGAAGTCGCGTCGCGGCTCGACCTTGTCGCCCATCAGCATCGAGAAGAGCAGGTCGGCGGCAGCGGCGTCGTCCATGGTGACGCGCTGCAGTATTCGTCGCTCGGGGTCCATGGTGGTCTCCCACAGCTGCTCGGCGTTCATCTCGCCGAGCCCCTTGAAGCGGCTGAGCGTGATGCCCTCGCGCGTGAGGTCGAGGATCACCCCCCGGAGGGCGTCGTAGGTGGCGGCCTCGCGCCGGCGCGCGCCGCGGGTGACCGTGAACGGCGCCTCGCCCACCAGCTCGCGCAGCTTCGCACGAGCCGCCCGGAACGACGCCAGCTCCGGCGCCTCGTAGAGCGACATCGGGATGGCCACCGTGCGGGCCTCCCCGGTACGCGACTCCACCGATCGGGCCCGCACGTGCCGCGCATCGGCATCGGTGTCGAGCACCGAGAGCGCGGCGGCGTCGGAGGTGGCGGCCACCACGGCCTTCTCGAGGGCCTTGAGATCCGCGGGCTCGGCCTCCACGAGGCCGTGCACCTGGATGAACTCCACGAGCTCATTGCCGTACGTGGCGCGCAGCGACGACGACCAGCCGTCGTGCTCGCGCAGCGCGCGCGTGTAGCGCTGGAACCGGGCCTTGGTGAGCGGCGATTCGTCGCCCGTGCCCGTGAGCAGGGTCATGTCGCCGATGTTGCGGTCGAGCAGCCACTCCTCGAGGTCGGACTCCTTCTCGATGTACTGCTCGGTACTCCCCTGCTTCACCTTGTAGAGCGGCGGCTGGGCGATGTACACGTAGCCCTGGTCCACGATCTCGGGCATGTGCCGGAACAGGAAGGTGAGAATGAGCGTGCGGATGTGCGCGCCGTCCACATCGGCGTCGGTCATGATGATGAGCTTGTGGTACCGGGCCTTCTCGAGGTCGAAGTCGGCCCCGATGCCGGTGCCCATCGCGGTGATCATCGCCTGGATCTCGGTGTTGCTGAGCACCTTGTCGATGCGCGCCTTCTCGACGTTGATGATCTTGCCGCGCAGGGGCAGGATCGCCTGGAACGACGACTGGCGGGCGCGCACCGCCGAGCCGCCGGCGGAGTCGCCCTCCACCAGGAAGATCTCGGTGTTCTCGGGGTCGCGGTCAGAGCAGTCGGCAAGCTTGCCGGGGAGGCTCGTGGAGTCCATCACGCCCTTGCGGCGGGCGAGGTCGCGGGCCTTGCGCGCGGCCATGCGCGCCTGCGCGGCGTTGGACGCCTTGGTGCAGATGGCCTTGGCCGTCTGCGGGTTCTCCTCGAGGAACTCCGCGAGCTTCTGGTTGACGATGGTGGCCACGAAGCCGGCGAACTCGCTGTTGCCGAGCTTTGTCTTGGTCTGGCCCTCGAACTGCGGCTCGCGCAGCTTCACCGACACGATCGCCGTGAGCCCCTCGCGGGTGTCGTTGCCCTCGAGGTTGTCGTCCTTCTCCTTCAGCAGGCCCTTGGCGCGGGCGTAGTCGTTGATGCAGCGCGTGAGCGCCGTGCGGAAGCCCGTGAGGTGCGTGCCGCCCTCGTGTGTGTTGATGTTGTTCGCGAAGGTGAACACCGACTCGGTGAAGCCGGTGGTCCACTGCATCGCGATGTCCACCTGGCCCTCCTCGCCCTCGGCGGAGATGGCGATCACGTCACCGTGCAGGGGGTCCTTCGTGGCGTTCAGGTGCTTCACGAAGTCGACCAGGCCGCCCTCGTAGTGGAAGGAGTCCTCGCGCCGCTCACCGCGCTCGTCGGTGAGGGTGATGCGCAGGCCTGGCGTGAGGAACGCCGTCTCGCGGAAGCGCGTGGCCAGCGTGTCGTAGTCGAAGTCGGTCTCCTCGAAGATCTCCGGGTCGGGCTTGAACCGGATGCACGTGCCCGTGCTGTCGGCCGATCCGGCGTCGGCGATGGGCCCGCCGGGGGCGCCGCGCATGTAGCTCTGCACCCACAGGCGTCCCTCGCGGCGCACCTCGGCGGTGAGCTCCTCGGAGAGCGCATTGACCACCGACACGCCCACGCCGTGCAGGCCGCCGGACACCTTGTAGCCCTCGCCGCCGAACTTGCCGCCGGCGTGCAGCACCGTGAGCACCACCTCGAGGGCGCTCTTGCCGTCCTGGTCCTCCATGGCGGTCACGGGGATTCCGCGGCCGTCATCGGTGACCGAGCATGAGCCGTCGGGGTGCAGCACCACATCGACGTTGTCGCAGTGGCCGGCCATGGCCTCGTCCACGGAGTTGTCGACCACCTCGTACACCAGGTGGTGCAGGCCCCTCGGGCCCGTGGACCCGATGTACATGCCGGGTCGCTTGCGGACGGCCTCGAGGCCCTCCAGCACGGTGATGGCGCCGGCGTCATATGCGCCCGCGTCGGTGGTGGCGTCGAAGCCCGGTTCGGTCACCTGTCTCCTCGAGTTCGGCCGTCCCATGCCGCCCCTCCTCAGGGGTCGCTCCGGGCCGGCGCGGCGCGTAGGGCGGGATTGCCCCGACGCCTCGGATTTGCAGGGATAAACCTACCAGTGGGTCCCACGGAAAAGGGTCCGCCAGGGCCCCTCACGACCTCATGTCACGCTCCAGCGCGCGTGCTGCCGCGCGCGTCACCAAGTCGCGAAGGGCGGGATCCTCGATATCGCGCGTGGCGTCCTCTGCCCGGCGCATCACGGCCGGGTCCGGCGGGGGCAGCGGCTGGCGCGGCGGCAGCTCGGGCGCGGGCGCGGGAAGTGCGTGATCGGCCACCACGAACCGCAGCCCCGCCACGGCGGAGGGGTCGTCCAGCAGGTCCGTGAGCAGTGCTTCGATCTGCTCCGAGCGGGCGTCCAGCTCCTGGGCCCACACCGCATCCGCGCACGCGACGGTCACCACGCCCGCCCGGCTACGGCGTATGGGGTATGCGTGGTTCACCGTGCCCGGCCCCGTGGCCTCGGGCCAGGCCGCGCGCACCGACGCCAGCACCGAGTCGCCCGAGCGCGTGAACTTGCGCGTGGCGCGCCCGAGGAGGTCGCCCACGCCCACCGGCTCGCGTCGGCGCCTAGGCGGCAAGGAGGCCCTCCCTCACCGAGAGCACCCGGGCGCCGCGCTCGGCGGCGGCCTGCGCGGAGGCCGGGTCGGCGGTGGTGAGGATGCACTGGCCCTCGCCCACCACGGCGTCCAACAGACGCCCGCGGCGCGACGGGTCGAGCTCCGAGAGCACGTCGTCGAGCACGAGGATCGGCAGGCCGGCGCGTGCGCCCAGGTGTGCTCGGTGGGCCATGAGCATGGCGAGCACGGCCGTGCGCTGCTCGCCCTGGCTCCCGACCCGTCGGAGGTCCACGAGGTCATCACCCCGGTGCTGTCCCACGAAGACGTCGTCGCGGTGGGGCCCGGCGAGGGTCATCGCGGCGGCCACCTCGCGATCGCGTGCGGCGGCCATGCGTTCAGCAAGGGCCGCCTCCACCTGGGCGTCCGGCACCTCCGCGAGGGACGTCGGTGATGGCTCGAGGGTGATCTCCCCGCCGGGCCCTCCGCCGAGGTCCTCGAGCCACCTCGCGAAGGGTTCCCGCAGGTCGGCCATGGCCTCACGGCGGGCCACCACGATGCGCGCGCCATGCTGCGCGATGGGCTCCTCCCAGGGAATCGCCGCATCCACGCCGGTGCGCCCCGCGCGCACGTGGCGCAGCGCCGCATTGCGCTGCGCGAGCGCCGACCCATAGGCCGCGAGGTCGGCGGCATA
This sequence comes from Acidobacteriota bacterium, assembly GCA_018969105.1. Classification (GTDB taxonomy): domain Bacteria; phylum Actinomycetota; class Thermoleophilia; order Miltoncostaeales; family Miltoncostaeaceae; genus SYFI01. The sequence goes on from JAGWYY010000028.1 coordinate 10,481, forward strand.
CCCCGGCGTCGCGGCCTCGAGCAGTCGGTCGAGGTGTCGGCGGCGGGCGGCGGGAGGGCCCTTCACCGCACGCAGTTCCTCGGGGAGGAACACCAGCACGCTGCCGTCCGCCCTCCAGTCGGACAGCGCCCGCACGGGTTCTCCGTCGAGGGACATGCGACGACCCTGCCGCGGTGCGAATCCGATCTCGCGGTGCGCGGTGCCGTCTGGCCCGCGAAGGTCGAGTCCCACGTGCATCGCCGGCGTTCCCGTGCGAATGGCCTCGGCTTCACGCGCAGTGCGGCACGAGACCCCCAGGCAGGCGAGCACGAGTGCCTCGACCAGCGACGTCTTGCCGGCGCCGTTCGGGCCCGACAACACGATGCCGCCCTCTGGGAGGTCCACCGATACGCGCGACCATGACCGCACGTCGGAGACGTCGAGTCGCGTGGCTACCCAGGCGCCGGGCACGGGGCCCTAGCCCGGCAGGCGGATCGGCATGAGGAGGTAGCGGTAGTCGTCCCCCTCGCCGCGCAGCAGGCCCGGGCGAAGCGGGCTGATGAGGCCGAGCCGCACCTCGTCGCCATCCAGTCCATCGACGCCCTCGCGCAGGAAGTCGGCGTTGAAGCCGATCTCCATGGCCTCCCCGGCATAGGGCACCGGCATCGACTCGCGGCCCTCGCCCACCTGGTCGCTCACCGTGGCGACAGTGAGCTGGCCCTGCTCGAACGACAGGCGGAGGGGCGACGTGCGCTGCGCCAGCACCCCGATGCGGGTAAGCACTGCGAGGAACTCCGCACGGTCGAGCCGCACCTCCTGCTCGAACTCCGCGGGGATGAGCTGCCGGTAGTCGGGGAACTGCCCGTCTATCAGGCGGGTGGTCATGCGCACTCCGGCGCAGCGGATGGTGGCCTGGGCGTCTGTGAGGGCGATCTCCACATCGCCGTCCTTCGCCTGCGCGGCGAGCCGCGATGCCTCTGCCACGGCACGGGCCGGGAGGATGGCCTCCTGGGGTTCGGCCGGCGGGGAATCGAGCGGCACCGTGCGCACCGAGAGCCGGTAGCTGTCAGTTGCGGCCATGGTGAGTCCGTCGGGGCCGATGCGCACGAGCACGCCTGTGAGCACCGGCCGGGTCTCATCTCGCGACGCCGCGCGCACCACCCTGTCGGCGCACGCGATGAAGCGCTCTGCCGGGATGGCGATACCCACTCCGCCGTCGGGCGGCAGCTCGGGATACTCGCCGGCCTGGTGGCAGTTGAGGCTGAACGACGATCCGCCGCCGGACACCTGAACCTGCCCTTCGTTCTCGTTGTGCACCAGCGACACCGGGCCCGGCGCCATGCTCCTCACCAGGTCGGCAGCCAGCCGTGGCAGCACCACTGCTCCGTGCTCCTCGACCCCGGCGTCGTCGAGCGGGATCCTCACCGACACCTCCATGTCGGTGGCAGCGAGCTCCACCACGCCCTCCTCGGCGCGGAGCAACACATTGGCCAGCACCGGGATCGTCCCCTTGCTCGAGGCCGCCCGGGATGCCAGCGCCAGGCGGGAGGCAAGTTCATCGCGGGGACAGGTGAGGCGCACGGCAGGAGCGTACCCACCCACCCGACGCATGTGCCCGGAGCCCGCGCTCACACGGATACAACGAAGTGAAATAGAGAAGTGAAAAGGTGACAGTCACAGTCGTAGGTGCTGTGGATACCGGGGATGAGCGGCTGTTATGGCCGCGTAAGCGCCACTTCCACGGCTGTGGACGGCCTGTGGGCAAAGCAGGACAACCCGGCCCCTTGACCACAACCATCCACAGGAGGGATCCCCCACCACCACGGGACCCAGGACGGGTGTGGACGGCTCCCCAATCGACCCACAGGTTGTCCACAGGCAATCCCCAGCAAACCCGTGCTTTCCCACAATGCGGGACAGCGCCACAAAAGTGCGCTCCTAGCGGCAAGGACTCCGCAGGGGGCATGACGACCAGGTAACGGCACCGCAGAGGACCCGGGAATGGACCGGGAACCAGGGGCACCGAAGGCCCCCGGCACCAGCGCAGCGATCAGCCGGACGCGGAGGAGCCGGCGCCGGTGAGCGAGGTGGTGAGCGCCTGGACGGCCTCGTACACCTCGCCCCCCTCGGCGAGCAGCTTCGTGACCTTCTGCACCGCGTAGATGACGGTGGTGTGATCGCGCCCCCCGAACGCCCGCCCGATCGTGGGCAGCGAGGCATCGGTGAGCTCACGCGAGAGGTACATGGCCACCTGCCGCGGCATCACCACGCGCTTGGTGCGCTTCTCACCCACGAGCTCATCGATGCTGATGGAGTAGTGCCGGGCCACAGCCTCCTGGATGAGGTCGATGCGCACCTCGCCCTCCCCGCCCGGGAAGAGGTCGGTCAGCACCTCCTGCGCGAGCTCCACCGTCACGGGGCGGCCGGAGATGGACGAGTGCGCCACCACCCGGATGAGCGCGCCCTCGAGCTGGCGCACGTTCGTCGACACCCGCGCCGCGATGAACGAGAGCACCTCGGGATCGCGTATCTGGTACCCGTCGGTCTGCACCCGCTTGCGGAGGATCGCGATGCGCAGCTCGAGGTCGGGCGGCTGCACGTCGGTGATGAGGCCCATCTCGAAGCGCGACCGCAGGCGGTCCTCGAGGGTCTTGATGGCGCTCGGCGGCCGGTCGCTCGAGATGACGATCTGCTTGCCGTGCTCGTGCAGCGCATTGAAGGTGTGGAAGAACTCCTCCTGTGTCTGCTCGCGGCCCTCGAGCATCTGGATGTCGTCGATGAGGAGGATGTCCGTGCTGCGGTAGCGGTCCTTGAACGACCTGATGCCACCGTCGCGCAGCGCGTTGATGAACTCGTTGGTGAAGGTCTCCACGGAGACGTATCGCACCGAGAGGCCGGGGTGGTGCTCCGCCACGAAGTGCCCGATGGCGTGGAGCAGGTGGGTCTTGCCCAGGCCCACGCCGCCATAGATGAACAGCGGGTTGTAGGCGCGAGCGGGGGTCTCCGCTACCGCCAGGGCGGCTGCGTGCGCGAACCGGTTGCTCGGACCCACCACCAGGGCGTCGAAGGTGAAACGCCCCTGCAGCCGAGAGGAAATCTCGGTCTGGGTCGGGGGCGCCACAGGCTCAGGGCGGGGGGGCTGGGCCACGGCCGTGGCCGGCGTGGTGCCCGCGATGGGCAGGTCGAGCGGAGCCACGACCTCCACGGCGACCGCCACGTCGTGGCCGAGCACCTCGAACAGGGCGTCCCGCACGAGGGAGTCGTAGCGCTGCACGATCCACCCACGCGCGAACTCCGTCTCCACCCCGATGCGGAAGCTGCCGTCCTCCAGTCCGAGCGCACGCGCCCTCTCGAAGGTGAGGCTGTAGGTGGCGCTGTTGAGCGCCCCGCGAAGGCGCTCGAGCACCTGCTTCCAGATGGCCTCGAGGCGCTCCTCGTCCTGGATGATCGGCACGGACGAACTCATGGCCTAGAAGAGGGTGGCGACGATCGCCGCGCCGCGTTCGGTGAGGACGCGCCCGCCGTCAGCGAAGCGCACGACGAGGCCGCGGTGCTCGAGCATCACGAGCTCGCGGCCGACCTCGCCGAGCGGCAGGCCGAGCTCGCGCGCCATGGTCTCGGGGTGGGCGGGGGCCATCTCAAGCAGCAGCGCGAGCAGGCTGCGCTGGACGTCGTTGGGCATGCCTGGGTCGCCGCCCTGTTCGGGTGCAGGAGGGGCGTCGACGGTGATGGTCACCACGGTTCCGCCGCCGAGGTTCTCCTCGATTTCGAGCAAGCCGCCCTCCGCCGCCACGAGGCCCGACGCCAGGGCCAGGCCCGAGCCGCAGCCGCGCACCACCGCCCGAATGGACTCGTCCGCGCTGGTGTAACCGGGCTCCATCGCGCGGCGCGGGTCGGCGATGCCGGGGCCCCGGTCGGACACCCTCACCGTGCGGCCGGCATCGAGCACCGTGACCAGGGCGTCGCGGAAGTCGGCGTGGATCAGGTTCTCGATCACCTCGCGCAGTGCCAGCGGCGGCACCGATGACTCCTGGGCCACCAGCGAGAACGTGGCCTCTATGACCGCGGCGGGGGCGATGTCGCGCACCTCCGTGATGGCCGGGGGCTCGAGGGCGGCACGGTGAACGGCGATGCGCACCACGTAGGTGGTGCCCGGGACGTGCATCGCCGTCAGGCTGTCGGGAAGTTCCGTGCTCATTGGGGCGCGGGACGCTACCAACGGCGAATGGCCGGAAACGGGCCTCCGCGGCCCTGTGGACAGCCGGGGAACGTATGAGCGGGAAAAACCGGGGGCAAGGTCGCCGCGAGAACGAGGAACGTGCGGCAGCAACCCCGACTGAGCAGGGAAAACGCCACTTATCCACAGCCATGTCCACAACTGTGGAGTAATCGAGGACCGGGCGGCCGCTAAAAGCGGAAAAACGAACCCGGCCGGGCGCAGGCGAGGCCGGACCACCACCCCGGGGCGCGGTCGCCTGGTGCACCGGGGCCGGTATTGACCCCTCTGGTAGTGTGCCCACGTCAAGCGCCGTGCCCGAACGGCGCGCAGTCGAGGCCGCACGCGAAGGAGCAGTAGGCGAGTGAAGCGCACGTACCAGCCGAACACGCGGAAGCGCAGCAAGACCCATGGCTTCCGCAAGCGCATGTCCACTCGCGCCGGCCAGGCAATCATCAAGCGTCGCCGCGCGAAGGGCCGCGCCCGGCTCTCCGCGTAGGCCGCTGGCAGCGTGCCGGACGGCGCCGCCCCACGAGGCAGGCGCAGCCGGATCACCCGATCCGGCGACTTCGACTCCGTGTATCGCCGCGGCACGTCGGCTGCGGGTCGGCACCTCGTGGTGTACGCCTTCAACCGCGGCGAGGGTGATCCGCCCCGCCTCGGGCTCTCCGTGGGCAAGCGGGTGGGCGGCGCCGTGGAGCGAAATCGCGTGAAGCGCGTGCTCAGGGAGGAATTCGCCCGCATCTCGCCGGGCCTGACGCCAGGCGTGGACTACGTCGTCATCGCGCGGCAGGGCGCGCATGAGTACATCGAGGAGCGCGGGTCACAGGCCCTGGGCGAGCGACTCCAGGAGCTGGCCGAGAAGGCCGGCCCGGTGGCCACCAGGTGAAGGCGTTCGCGCTCAGCCTGGTGCGCGCCTACCAGCGCACGATCTCCCCGCTGTTCCCGCGGCGGTGCAAGTACTACCCGACGTGCTCCGAGTACGCCGTGGAATCCATACAAATGTATGGTGTGAGCAGGGGTTTTGTGCTTGCGGGGTGGCGCCTGCTGCGGTGTAATCCGTGGAGCAAGGGCGGGGTCGACTACCCCGCGGACCAGACGTTGTTCGGGGCGCGATGAACCCGCTCGACCTCCTTGAGGCGCCACTTCGCGCAGTCCTGGACTTCTTCCACGGCATCGGCTTCACCTGGGGCTGGGCCATCGTCATGCTCACCCTGCTGGTGCGCCTGATCCTGCTCCCCCTGTTCGTCAAGCAGTACAAGTCTGCCCGGCGCATGCAGGAGGCCGCGCCGCAGATGAAGGAGCTGCAGCGCAAGTACAAGGGGAACAAGAAGAAGCTGCAGGAAGAGATGATGAAGTTCTACAAGGAGAACGACGTCAATCCGTTCGGCTCCTGCCTCCCCCTGCTGCTGCAGGCGCCGGTCTTCATCGCGCTCTATTACACCCTGCGCAGCCAGAACTTCTCGGACGGCACCGACGTGTCGTTCATGTATGTGATCCCGGACGTCTCGAAGCTGCTCACCGAGATCGGCTGGGCGGTGATCCCGCTCATCGCCGTGTACGCGCTCTCGCAGCTCATCTCGTCGGAGCTCTCTGCCACGGCGAACATGAGCAAGAACCAGCGCTGGCTCATGCGCCTGCTGCCCATCGGCATCGTGTTCTTCGTGTTCCAGTTCCCGGTGCCCGCCGGACTCGTCATCTACTGGGCCACCACGAACCTGTGGACGGCCGGGCAGCAGCTGGTGCTCAAGCGCCGCATCGAGGCGGATATCGAGGCCGCGGGCGGCTCCCTGCTCAACACCAGGCCCACTGATGACGCCGACGACGCCGGCGACGACGACGTCGAGGCCGATGAGGCAGCAGATGCCCCCGCCGCCGCTCCCGCGGGTGCCGCCGCCGCGATGGCCACCGAGGACGTCGAGGTGCGGAGCAAGGCCCTTCCCCGCCGCCGCGGCCGGAAGAAGGCCAAGGATCAGGCGGATGCCGAGGGGAACGGCGCAGGGGGAACGCCTGACGACGCCCCTCCCGCCCCGCCGGAGGCAGCTAATGGGGCGGCAGTCACCGCACAGCAGGCCGGCGCGGATGACGAATCCGCCGGGGACGCCGCGGTTGGCGCTGCAGCGGAGGGCGCAACCGACGACACCGACCCGGAGGGGGCCGCAAAGGCCCAGCAGGGCGGGGGAGCGAAGAAGCGCAAGCCACCATCGCGCAAGGTCAAGGGCGGCCCCGGAAGGCCCGCCAGTCGCAAGCCACCGAAGAGGCGCAAGTGAGCACTGATGATTCCGGCCGCGAGGCCCTGCAGGAGGTGGTGAGGGCCGCGGTCGACGGCCTTGGCCTCGAGGCCGAGGTGATCGTGGAGGACGGCGAGGAGAACGGCCTCATCGCCCGCATCGAGGGTGACGGACTCGATCCGATCATCGGCCGCGATGGCGAGGTGCTCGATGCCGTGCAGGTGCTGGCCGCACAGGCCGTGCGCCGCCAGCCTGGCGGGCAGCGACGCGGCGTGCTCGTGGACGCCGGTGACTATCGCGCGCGCCGCGCTGAGCTGCTCACGCGGCTGGCCGGCAAGGCCGCGGACGAAGCCGTGGAGTTTGGCGAGGAGATCGAGTTGGAGCCCATGAGCGCGCTCGATCGCCGCACGGTGCACATGGCCCTGGCCGATCGCACGGACATCGAGACGCGCAGCGAGGGGGAGGATCCCCGCCGCCGCATCATCGTGGTCCCTGTCGCGGAGTAGCAGCAGCGTTTCACGTGAAACGCCCTGACCCCCGCTGACCGGCGCCGCGACCCCCGCTGACCGACCCCCTGAACCCCGCTGAGCGACCGTTTCACGTGAAAACACCGGCCGACCTCATCGTCGAGCGCTGTGCGGAGTGCGGCGTGCACGTACAGCCACAGGCAGCCGCGGCTATCGCGGACATCGTCGAGGCCATGCTGGCGGAGCCCCAGAACCTCTCCTCGGTGCGTGACATCGATCAGGCGGTGTGGTTGCACGCCGTGGATTCGCTGAGCGGCCTCTCAGTGCCGGCGATCGCCCGCGCGACGGGAATCCTGGATCTCGGTGCGGGCGGAGGCTTCCCCGGCTTGGCGCTTGCCGCAGCGCTGCCCGACGTGCCCGTCACCCTTGTGGAAAGCGAGCAACGAAAGGCCGACTGGCTGCGCAGGGCCTCCGCGCCGTTCCCTAATGTGCGCGTGGTGGCGGAGCGAAGCGAAACCCTCGCGCGCGAAGAGCGCGAAGCATTTCCCGTGGCGTGCGCCCGCGCGGTCGGGTCGCTGCCCGTGGTCATGGAGCTGGCGTCGCCGCTTATCGCCCCCGGGGGGCATCTCGTGGCGTGGCGCGGGCGCCGTGACGCGGATGACACCGCGGCCGCAGACGCCGCGGCTGCCGAGCTCGGCCTGGCCCGAACCCCTGACATCGATGTCACACCGATTCCCGGCGTGAGCAGGTATTTCTCGGTGTGGAACAAGGTCGCTCCCGCGCCCGACCGCTACCCCCGACGTCCTGGCATGGCGGCCAAGCGCCCCATCGCGTGATCTACGCCGTCGCGAACCAGAAGGGGGGCGTGGGCAAGACCACCACGACGATCAACGTGGCGGCGTGCATCGCGGCAGCGGGCCACCGCGTGCTGCTCGTGGACGCCGATGCCCAGGCGAACGCCACCAGCGGCGTGCTGGGCGGCGAGCGGCCGGGCGCGGATGCGCTCACCACCGCCGATGTGATGCTGGATGGCGCCTCCGTGGCCGCGGCACGCATCCCCACCGTGGTGCCGGGGCTCGACCTCGTGCCGGCGAGTGCCGACCTGGCCGGAGCGGCCGTGGAGATGGTGGATCGCGTCGGGCGCGAGCGGCTGCTGCGCGAGGCGCTGCAGCCCGCCACCGCCGAGTACCCCTACGTGTTCATCGACTGCCCGCCATCCCTCGACCTCATAACGATCAATGCGCTCGTGGCCGCCGACCGGCTCATCGTGCCGGTGCAGTGCGAGTACTACGCGCTCGAGGGGCTCTCGCGGCTCATGGAGACGGTCGCCGAGGTGCGCGCGAGGCTGAATCCCGCGCTTGCGATCAGCGGGCTGTTGATGACCATGCACGACCCGCGCACGCGCATCAGCGGCGAGGTGGTGAACGAGGTGCGCACGCACTTCCCCGGCCTCGTGCTCGACACCGTGGTGCCGCGCAACGTGCGCGTGACCGAGAGCCCGTCGTTCGGCGAACCGGTCGTGCGGTACGACCCGCAGTGCGCCGCGGCCGAGGCGTACCAGGAGGCATCGAGGGAGGTCATGGCACGTGGCTGAGAGGAAGCCCACCCCGCGGCTGGGTCGCGGACTGTCGACGCTTCTGGGCGACGCCCCGGTGGCCGTGGCGCCCGCCGCCGGCGGGGCGCCGGCGGCGACGGCGTCCGGGGAGGGGTTGCGGGTCGTCCCGCTCGCTCGAATTCGACCGAACGCGTCGCAGCCCCGCAAGCGCATCGACGACGAGGCACTGCAGGTGCTCGCCGACAGCATCGCGAGCACGGGCCTGCTGCAGCCGGTCGTGTTGCGCGAGCTGGGCGGTGGTGACTACGAGCTGATCGCCGGCGAGCGCCGGTGGCGCGCGGCCGGCATGGCGGGCCTCGCGGAGGTTCCGGCCGTCGTGCGCGACGCCGACGAGCGCCAGCGCCTCGAGGCGGGCCTCGTGGAGAACCTCGTGCGCCAGGACCTCGACCCCATCGAGACGGCCCAGGCGCTCGCCGTGCTGGTGGAGGACTTCGGGCAGAGCCAGGCCGATGTCGCCCGCGGGGTGGGCCGCAGCCGGTCGTCCGTGGCCAACCTCATCAGGCTGCTCGAGCTGCCGGAGGACGTCCAGGAGATGCTCGTGGCCGG
>JAGWYY010000154.1 GCA_018969105.1 Acidobacteriota bacterium
CCAGGCCCGCCGTGATGACCCCTGCGGCGCCGGCCAGCATGAGCAGGATGCGGCCCGGCACCCCGGCGATCATCAGCATGAGGAAGCCCGTGCCGAGCATCACCGCGGTGGTGCCGAGGTCGGGCTCGAGCATGAGCAGCACGCCCATGCCCACCATGAGGCCGATCGGGATCTTCAGGCCGTCCCAGGTGTCGAGGCGGTCGACGTTGCGCGCCAGGTACGCGGCCAGCCACACGATGAGCGCGAGCTTGGCGATCTCGGACGGCTGCATCTGCAGCGGCCCGACGCCCAGCCAGCTGCGCGCGCCGTTGGCCTGGATGCCGAAGCCCGGGATGAGCACCACCACGAGCAGGCCGAGCGACACCAGCACGGCCGGCTTGCCGAGCTTGAGGATGACCGACGTGTTCACGCGGGCGCATACGCCGAACGCGATGAGGGCGAGCACCGCGAAGATTCCCTGGCGCATCAGCGTGCCGGACGGGTTCTCGTCCGACAGCAGCGCGCTCGCGCTGGACGCCGAGTACACCATCACCACGCCGATGCACACCAGCACGAGGATGGCGATCGAGAGCACGGCCTCCGGCGCCACGTCGCCCCCCGACCGCGCCTTCTTCTTGCGGGGGGGCGCGGAGGTGCGACGGGAGCTGTCAGAGGACGCGGGCGGCACGTGACGTCTTTCGCCGCGCGCCGGTGGTTCCCTACCGCGCCCCGGCCTCCCGCGCGGCCTCGCGGAACACCTCGCCGCGGTGCTCGTATCCCGTGAACTGATCGAACGATGCGCATGCCGGGGCCAGCAGCACCACGTCGCCCGGCTGGGCGTCCGCAGCGGCCCGTGACACGGCCGTCGGGAGGTCGGGCTCGAGCGCGTATTCCACGTGCTCGCCCTCCATCGCCGCGGCGATGGCGGGAGCGGTCTCGCCGATGAGGTACGCCCGCAGCACCGGACCCGCGGCCGCCCGCGCGAGGTCGTCGAACGGCGTGCCCTTGCTGCTGCCCCCCGCGATGAGCCGCACGCGCTGGGGATAGGCATCGAGCGCGGCGATGGCCGCGGCCGGATTGGTGGCCTTGGAGTCGTTCACGAAGGTGACGCCGTCGGCCTCGCCCACCACCTCGAGCCGGTGCGGCACCCCCGGGAACGTGGCGAGCCCGCGGGCGATCTCCTCCGCGCCCAGCCCGGCGTGCGCCGCCATGGCCGCGGTGGCCATGACGTTCTCGCGATTGTGGGCTCCGAGCAGGGGAATGTCGCTCCATGGGGCCACCAGGCCCAACCCCTGCACATGCAGGCCCCCCTCGGCCCATGACACGGCGTCAGGCCCCGGCGCGCCCGAGGCCGCCAGCCGCCGGGTGGGCGCGGCCCCGGTGGCGTCGAGCCCCTCGGGGAGGATCGCCAGGTCGTGCTCCCCCTGGTGCGCGAACAGGTTGAGCTTGGCCCGCCGGTAGGCATCGAAGTCGGGGTAGCGGTCCATGTGGTCGGGCGTCACGTTCAGCAGCACTGCGGCGTGCGGGCGGAACGTGGGGACGTCCTCGAGCTGGAACGACGAGCACTCGACCACCAGCCACGTATTGCCCGATACCTCGCCCACGAGCGACGCCATGGGCGTGCCCACGTTGCCGCAGGCCACGGCGTCGAGGCCGCCCTCGCGCAGGACGTGCGCAAGCAGCTCGGTGGTGGTGGTCTTCCCGTTGGTGCCCGTGATGCCCATGATCGGGTTCGACGTGGCGCGCGAGGCCAGCTCGATCTCGCTCCACACCGGCGTGCCCGCGGCGTAGGCGGCGGCGAGCGGCGGGAACTCCCGGGGCACCCCGGGGCTGCGCACCACCAGGTCGGCCGGCACGGGGTCGTCGCTCGGCGCGCGTACCTCGATGCCCGCCGACTGCAGGTCGGCGGCGTCCACCGCTGAGGAGTCCACGGCCACCACCTGCCAGCCGAGGTCGCGCAGCAGCACCGCGGCGGCCCGCCCCGACTTCGCGAGCCCCACCACGAGGGCACGCCCGGGATCGGGCAGCGCGCTCACGCGGGCAGCGTGCGGAAGAACAGCGTGAAGCCGATTCCCGCGAATACCAGGGCGATCAGCCAGAACCGCACGATGATCTTGGTCTCGCTCCAGCCGGCCATCTCGAAGTGGTGGTGCACCGGGGCCATGAGGAACACCCGGCGGCGCGTGCGCTTGAACACCAGCACCTGGATCATCACCGAGATGGCCTCGATCACGAACACGCCGCCGATGAAGATGAGCAGCACCTCGGTCTTGGTCATCACCGCGAGCGCCGCGATGGCTCCACCCAGCGCGAACGACCCGGTGTCGCCCATGAAGATGGAGGCCGGGTAGGAGTTGAACCAGAGGAAGCCCACGCACGCGCCCATGAGGCACGCCGCGAGGATCGCCAGGTCGCGCTGCCCGGTGACCACGAAGGTCATCCCCACGTAGGCCAGCAGCGCGATGGCCATGGTGCCCGCGGCGAGGCCGTCGAGGCCGTCGGTCAGGTTGACGGCGTTGGTGGCCCCGGCCAGCACCAGGAACACCACCACCCCGAACGCGATGGGCCCGATCTCGAGCGAGTAGGCCACCACGTGGAAGTCGATGGTGGTGGGCACGCCCACCACGTTCACCGCCAGCACCGCGAGCGCCACGGCGATGACGACCAGGCCCAGCATCTTCCATCGGCCCGACAGGCCGAGGGAGCGCTTCTTGACGATCTTCATCCAGTCGTCGATGAAGCCGATGGCGCCGCAGGCCAGCGTGGTGAACAGCACGAGCATGGCCGCCGTGCTGCGCGAGGAGAGGATGAGGAACGGCACGGCCATCGCGATGAGGATGAGCAGCCCGCCCATGGTGGGGGTGCCCTGCTTCTCGGCGTGGGCGTCGGGGATCTCCCCCTGCGGCCGGATGAACTGCCCCACGTCGTGGTCGCGCAGCCAGCGGATGACGCGCGGCCCCAGGAACATCAGCAGCATGGCGGCGCCGATGGCCGCGATGAGGATGCGCGGCACCGGCTACGACCCCCCGGCGATCGCCCGGGCCACGCGTTCCATGGCCATGCCGCGCGAGCCCTTCACCAGCACCACGTCGCCCGGCTCGATAAGCGCCGGCACGCCCTGCACGGCCGCATCGGTATCGGGGAAGGTGACGGCCTGAA
>JAGWYY010000155.1 GCA_018969105.1 Acidobacteriota bacterium
CACGCGGGCCTGCGCGCCGAAGCGGCCATCCCCGCGCCCGCACGCGGCGCGGATGGCGCTTCCGGCCTGCTCCTCCGACTGCCACGCCACCAGCGGGCCGCATCCGAGGCCGAACGCCACGCGGGGACCCAGCGCCAGGCGCCCGGCCGGCGAGATCCAGGTGGAGGGCAGGAACCTCTTGCGCGCCGGCCGGATGCTCCCGCGCACCCGGCCGCGCTCGACCCACGTGACGGCGGCGAGCCCGTCATCGGTCATCGCCACCGCGACGTCCGTGGCGCCGCGCCCGCTGCCCGGCACGCGTGCCGGGGAGTACCACGGCCCTCCCGGGGTGCGCAGCGATGCCATCACGCCGTCGCGCGTGGCCCATGCGGCAACGGCCCGCCCGTCGTCGTTGCCGGCCACGGCGGGCGGGCCCGAGCCGCGGGTGGGCGGGGCGAGCGCGGTGGGCGGGAGCCACGGGGCGGACGTCGCGGCGGCGGGGGCGATCAGCACCGCGGTGAGGGCGAGGGCGCGAAGCACGCGACAATCGTAGGCCGAGGCGGGAAGGGAGGGGCGCCCGCCTGTCGAAACACAGGCACGTGCCACCTGACGCCACCGAGCTCGCCGAGGTCCTCCGCCGCGATTACGAGCGGTTCAGCCCGGCCCAGCAGGCCCTCGCCCGATACCTCGTGGACCACCTCGCGGAGCTCCCGCTGGTGTCGGCCCACGAGGTGGCCCAGGCCGCCCATTGCAGCCCCGCCACGGTCGTGCGCTTCGCGCAGGCCCTGGGCTACGCGGGCTATCCCGAGCTGCAGCGCACCGTGCGCCAGGCCCACAGGCCGGGCCTCGGGGTGCGCGCCGTCGGGGCTCCCGGACAGCCCGGACGGGTGCAGGTGCTCGACACCGATCGCCTCGCGCTCGAGGACCTCGCCGCCCGGCTCGGCACAGAGGGCGTGCAGCCCCTGGTGACGCCGCTCGCCGGCGTGGCGCCCATCGTCGTGGCCGGCGACGCCGCCGCCCGCCCCGTGCTGGCCCTTCTCGAGGATCGCCTCGCCCGTGGCGGACGTGAGGTGCTGGTGGTCGATTCCGGCGAGCCCCGCATCCGCATGCGCCTCGGTGCCCTCGCCCGCGGGGGCGGTCTCATCGCCGTCTCCGTCGGGAAGGAGACCCGCGTGGCCGAGTACGCCGTGGCCGCCGCGCGGTCGGCCGGCGCCCCCGCGGTGGCGCTCGTCGATTCCAGCCTCTCCGCCGCCGCCCGCGCCCCCGTGGTGCGTGTCGTTCCCGCCGAGGAGCGCGGCGGCGAGCCCAGCCTCACCGCCTTCGTGGCGGTGGCGCAGGCCCTCGCGCACGGCATCGCGGCGCACCAGCTGCCGCGGCGCACCCTGACGGCCATCCCTGCCTAGCGCGTAACGGGCCTTTACGGTCCCCCTGTCGGGCACGCGCCGTTCTACACTCCCGGCGATCCCGATCAGGAGTTGTTGAGTGAGCGACGACGTCGCAGGCAACGGCGCCCAGGGCGCCACCGGCACCGACGCGGTGAAGGCGGGCCTCGCCCGCATGCTCAAGGGTGGCGTGATCATGGACGTGGTCGACGCCGAGCAGGCGAAGATCGCCGAGGATTCCGGCGCCTGCGCCGTGATGGCGCTCGAGCGCATCCCTGCGGAGATCCGCAAGGCCGGCGGCGTGGCGCGCATGAGTGACCCCGAGATGATCATGGGCATCCAGGAGGCCGTCACCATCCCCGTGATGGCCAAGTGCCGCATCGGCCACTACGTCGAGGCGCAGGTGCTGCAGGCGCTCGAGATCGACTACATCGACGAGTCCGAGGTGCTCACTCCCGCGGATGAGGCGAGCCACGTGGACAAGCGCGCGTTCACCGTGCCCTTCGTGTGCGGCGCCACCAACCTCGGCGAGGCCCTGCGTCGCGTGGCCGAGGGCGCGGCGATGATCCGCACCAAGGGCGAGGCCGGCACCGGCAACGTGGTGGAGGCCGTGCGCCACATGAAGACCATCACGCAGGACATCCGCCGCGTGGCATCGGCCACCCCCGACGAGCGCTTCGCGATCGCCAAGGAGATGGCGGCGCCGCTGGAGCTCATCGAGTGGGTGGGCCTGCACGGCCGCCTGCCGGTGGTGAACTTCTCGGCTGGCGGAATCGCCACCCCGGCCGACGCCGCGCTGATGATGCACCTGGGCGCCGAGGGCGTGTTCGTGGGCAGCGGCATCTTCATGAGCGAGGACCCTCCCGCTCGTGCCCGCGCCATCGTGGAGGCCACCACGCACTGGGACGACCCCGAGGTGGTGGCCCGGGTGTCCCGCGGCCTGCGCGAGGCCATGCCCGGCATCGAGATCGCCGAGCTCGGCGAGGGCGGACTGCTGCAGACCCGGGGCTGGTGAGCGGAGGGGACGCACGGCGCCCCCGCATCGGCGTGCTCGCCGTGCAGGGGGCGGTGTCCGAGCACGAGGCCGCGCTCGCCGACGTGGGCGCGCGCACCTCGCGCGTGCGCAGCGCTGCCGACCTCGAGGGTCTCGACGGCATCGTGATTCCCGGGGGCGAGAGCACCACGTTCGGGCTGGTGGCCGGGGAGTCCGGCCTTCTCGACGCCCTGCGCGCGCGGGTGGACGACGGGCTGCCGGTGCTCGGCACCTGCGCCGGCATGATCATGCTCGCCAGCGGCATCGCCGGAGGCGGCCCCCAGCCCCTCGTGGGCGGCATGGACATCGTGGTGCGCCGCAACGCGTTCGGGCGCCAGGTGCACTCGTTCGAGGCGCCGGTGGACGTTCCCGTGCTGGGTGATCCGCCCGTGCGCGGTATCTTCATCCGCGCTCCCTGGATCGAGCGGGTCGGCCCCGGGGTCGAGGTGCTCGCAGAGCACGGGGGGCATCCGGTTGCCGCGCGCGACGCCACGCGCATCGTGGCGGCATTCCACCCGGAGCTCACCGACGACAGGCGACTGCACCGTCTGTTCGTCGAGGGGGTCCGTCAGAAGGCAGCAGCATCGGAGCACGAGGAGGACACCGTTGTCGGGGCACAGTAAGTGGGCCACCATCAAGCGCAAGAAGGGCGCCGCCGATGCCAAGCGCGGCCAGCTCTTCTCCAAGCTCTC
>JAGWYY010000156.1 GCA_018969105.1 Acidobacteriota bacterium
AGGTGCGCGCCATCGCGGCCGAGCGGGGGCTCCCCGCGGCCGATGCGGTGGAGAGCCAGGACGTCTGCTTCGTGGGCGAGGGGGGCTACGGGCCCTTCCTCGAGCGCTACTCCGGCCTGGCGCCGCGCCCGGGGCGCATCGTCGATGCCGAGGGGCAGCAGGTGGGCACGCATGAGGGGTTCTGGCGGTACACCGTGGGCCAGCGCCGCGGCCTGGGGGTGGCATCGGGGGAGCCCGTGTACGTGCTGGCAACCGACGCGGAGCGCAACGAGGTGGTGGTGGGGCCGCGTGATGCGCTGGCCCGCACGAGCATCGCACTCGAGGGCCTGGTGGCGCACGACGTGCCCGATCGCGCACTCGACGTGCGAATCCGGCATCATGGGCGACCCCTCCGGGGCCATCTGCTCGTCACGGGCGATGGAACCGGGGAGGTGGTGCTCGAGGATGTCGCCGAGGCAGTCGCCCCGGGGCAGACCGCGGCCCTCTACGACGAGGGGCGCCTCGTCGCCGCAGGAACCATCGCCCGGACGACGTCCGGGCACGGCATGGAGGACTGAATGAGTTGGTCGGACGTCGCCAGCCTCGCGCTGGCCATCTTCCTGATCCTGGTGGGGGTGGGTCTCTTCTACCTGTTCTTCCGCCTGGGCGGGCTGTTCGGCCAGCTCGACAACTCCGTCGAGGAGATCACCGACGAGACCGTGCCGATCCTCACCCGCGTGCAGGTGACGGTGGACGAGGTGAACGCCCAGCTCGGCCACGTGGACGAGATCATGACCACGGCCGTCAGCGCCACCAAGAGCGCCGAGCAGGCCGCGAGCACCGTGTCGAAGGCCGTCACCGCGCCGGCCCGCGCCCTCAGCGGCGTCACCGCCTCGGCGAGCGAGGCCCTGCGGTCGTTCAAGGCGCGCCGCGCCGCCGGCAGGCCGTCGGAGCCCCCGCGGCACGAGAGCCCGTATTGATCCGCGCGCGCCGCATCCCCCGCATCCCGACACCGGTGATCCTGGTGGCGGGGGCGATCGCCTGGCTCACCGTGAAGGAGCGCGACCCGCGCAAGTGGCCCGATCTCGTGCGACGTGAGGCCGGCGACGCCCTGCACGACGCCCGCGAGGCCCTCGTGGACGGCGCGCAGGCCGGCGTGCGCGCCGAGAAGGCGTTCGACGACGACCTGGCGGAGGCCAGGAAGCGCGCCCACACCTGGTAGCGCGGTACATTTCCCCGCGTGACGACCGCTGAGATCCGGGAGGGCTTCCTCCGCTACTTCGAGCGGGAGGGCCATCTCAGGATCCCCTCCGCCTCGCTCGTCCCCTTCGAGGACGACCCATCCGTGCTGCTCACCATCGCGGGCATGCAGCCCCTGAAGTCGTACTTCCTGGGCCAGGCGCAGCCGCCCGCGCAGCGCATGACCAGCTCGCAGAAGTGCTTCCGCACCCTCGACATCGACCAGGTGGGCCGCACCGCGCGCCACCTCACCTTCTTCGAGATGCTGGGCAACTTCTCGATCGGCGACTACTTCAAGGATGACGCCATCCGCTTCGGGTTCGAGCTCTCCACCGAGGTGCTGGGCTTCGACCCCGAGCAGATCTGGATCACCGTGTTCGAGGGCATGGACGGCGTGCCCGCCGACGACGAGGCGCTCGAGAAGTGGGTGGAGATGGGCATTCCCCGCGAGCGCATCCAGCGCCTGGGCGAGGCCGACAACTTCTGGAAGGCCGGACCCACCGGGCCGTGCGGCCCCAACACCGAGCTCTACCTCGACCGCGGGCCCGACTTCGGCCCCGAGGGCGGGCCGGTCACCGGCACCGACCGCTTCCTCGAGTTCTGGAACCTCGTCTTCATGCAGTACGACCGCGCCGAGGACGGCACGCTCACCACGCTGCCGGCGAAGAACATCGACACCGGCGCCGGGCTCGAGCGCCTGGCGGCGATCCTGCAGGACAAGCAGACGGTGTTCGAGACCGACGGCTTCCGGCCGCTGGTGGCATGGGCCGAGCAGGCCTCGGGCCGCGCATACGGATCGGACCCGCGCGTGGACCGCGCCATGCGCGTGCTGGCCGACCACGGCCGCGCCATGACCTTCCTCGCTGCCGACGGGGTGCGTCCGGGCAACGAGGGCCGCGACTACATCCTGCGCCGCATCATCCGCCGCGCGGTGAGCGAGGGTGCCTACCTGGGCCTGGAGCCATCGCGCATCACGGGCCTCGTGGAGGTGGTGGCCGAGGGCTACGGCGACGCCTACCCCGAGCTGGTGGCCGAGCGCGCGGAGGTGACCGACACCGTCGGCGCCGAGGCCGAGCAGTTCGCCCGCACGCTCGAGCAGGGCACCCGGCTGCTCGAGGAGGTGCTCGACCGCTCGAGGGCCGGTGGCGTCATCTCGGGAGACGATGCCTTCCGCCTGCACGACACCTACGGATTCCCGCTCGACCTCACGCGCGACGCCGCCGAGGAGCACGGCCTGGCAGTGGACGAGGACGGCTTCGAGGCCCTCATGGGCGACCAGCGCGAGCGCGCACGCGCCGCCGGGCGCAAGGGCAAGGGCGTGGACCGCCAGGCGGCGGAGGCGCTGGCCGCCCGCAGCGCGGTGACCGCCTTCGTGGGCTATGACCAGCTCGAGGTGGTCACCACGGTCACGGCCGTCACCGACCTGGGCGGGGGCGAGGCGCTCGCCAAGCTCGCGACCTCGCCGTTCTACGCCGAGGGCGGCGGGCAGGTGTCCGACCACGGGTGGATCACCGGCAACGCCGGCGGCGCAGAGGTGCTCGACGTGCTGCGCCTGGGCGACGACCAGGTGCTGCGCATCGCCGTGGATGGCGACCTGCCGGAGGGGGCCGAGGTGACCGCGCGAGTGGACGCCGCCGCGCGCCACGCCACCCAGGCCAACCACACGGGCACCCACGTGCTCAACTGGGCGCTCCGTGGCGTGCTGGGCGACGGCGTGCGCCAGGCGGGCTCGTACGTGGGCCCCGACAAGCTGCGGTTCGACTTCACGCACCGTGGTCGCATCGAGCCCGACGAGCTGGCCGAGATCGAGCGCCGCGTGAACGACCGCGTGGCCGAGGACGC
>JAGWYY010000157.1 GCA_018969105.1 Acidobacteriota bacterium
CTCGTCGAGCGCCGAGGCGAAGGGCTCGGGGACGTCCTTCACGGCGTCCTCCACGAGGGCCTCGAAGGCGTCCAGCGGCGAGATCAGTTCCTGCACGTCGCGCACGGTATCGCCCCGCGGCGCCGATGACCGTTCACTCGGTGCGCGCGCAAGCAGTGCCGGTAGTGTCGCCCGCGTGAGAAGTGCCCTCTCCCGCATCGCCACCTTCCCCGCCACGAAGTGGGGCAAGTGGATCGTGCTCGGCATCTGGATCCTGATCCTCGTGGCGCTGTTCCCGCTCGCCTCGAAGTTCGAGTCGGCGCAGTCGAACGAGCCCTCGAGCTTCCTGCCGGGCAGCGCCGAATCGGTCACGGTGCTCGACCTGCAGGAGAAGTTCCCGGGTGGGGACGTCACCCCGGCCGTGGCCGTCGCGCTGCGCGAGGGCGGGCTCACCGCCGCCGACCGCGCCGCCCTCGCAAAGGCCACCGCGAAGTTCAACTCGCCCCTCCCCAAGGGCATCGAGCCCCCCGGGCTCGTACCCGGCCCGGTGTCGAAGGACGGCACCGCGCAGCTGCTGGTCGCCAACCTCAAGGTTGACGGCGACTCCGAGCTGCTGCTGGACGACGTGACGAAGTTGCGTGACGACCTGGCCGCGGCGGCGCCACCGGGCCTGGTGGTGAAGGTGACCGGCCCCGCGGGTATCTCGGCCGATGCCATCGAGGTCTTCAGCGGCATCAACACCAACCTGCTGCTGGCCACGGTGCTGCTGGTGTTCATCCTCCTGCTCATCATCTATCGCAGTCCGGTGTTCTGGATCCTCCCGCTCATCGCCCTGGGCTTCGCCGAGATCACCGTGCGCGCCCTCGGCTACCTCATCGCCGACGCCGGAGTAATCGTCAACGGGCAGTCGGCGGGCATCCTGCTGGTGCTGGTGTTCGGCTCGGGCACCGACTACGCGCTGCTGCTCACCGCGCGCTACCGCGAGGAACTCCGGCGCACGGAGGACAAGCACGAGGCCATGGCCATCGCCATCAAGCGGGCGGGACCGGCCATCGTGGCGTCCGCGGGCACGGTCATCGCCGCGCTGCTGTGCCTGAGCATCGCCGAGGTGAACGGCACGGCGGGGCTCGGCCCCATCGGCGCGTTGGGCGTGGCCGTGGCGATGCTGGTGATGATCACCGCGCTGCCGGCCCTGCTGCTGCTCGGGGGCCGCTGGGCGTTCTGGCCGTTCATCCCGCGGTATGGATCCACCGGCAGCAACGAGACCCAGGGCTGGTGGCGCCGCGTGGCCGATCGCGTGGGCAGGCGCCCGCGCGCCACGTGGGTTACCACCGCGGTCATCCTGGCGGCCTGCTGCTTCGGGCTGCTGTCGTACAGCCCGAGCCTCACCTCGGCCGATGACTTCCGCGGCGACGTGCAGTCGATCCAGGGCCAGGAGCTCATCAACGAGGCCTTCCCGGCGGGATCATCCGCGCCCACCAGCGTCATCGTGCCCCCCGGCGCCGACCAGGCGAATGTGCTCGCCGCCATCAAGGCCACGCCCGGCGTGAGCTCGCTGCGGCCGATCGGCAAGGGCGAGCCCGGGGTGCTGTACGACGTCACCCTCACCGATCCGCCCTACAGCGGAAAGGCCTACGCCACGATCGACGCCATCCGCGTCGCCGGCAAGAAGGCCGGGGGAGAGGGCGTGCTCGTGGGCGGCCCCACCGCCACCGAGGCCGACCTCGATGCGGCGTCGCAACGCGACCTCAAGCTGCTCATCCCGATCGTGCTCATCGTGGTGGTCATCATCCTCGGGCTGCTCCTCCGCGCCATCTCCGCGCCGCTGATCCTGATCGCGACGGTCATCCTGTCGTTCCTGGCCAGCATGGGCATCGCCTGCCTGGTGTTCGACGTGTGGGGATTCGCCGGGGAGAGCCCCGCGTTGGCGCTCTTCGGGTTCATCTTCCTCGTGGCGCTGGGGGTGGATTACAACATCTTCCTCATGGCCCGCGTGCGCGAGGAAACCGAGCAATTCGGCACGCGGGAGGGCATGCTGCGCGGCCTCGCGGTGACCGGCGGGGTCATCACCTCGGCCGGCATCGTGCTGGCCGGCACCTTCGCCGTGCTCGCCGTGCTGCCGCTGGTCAGCATCACCCAGATCGGGTTCCTCGTGGCCTTCGGCGTGCTGCTCGACACCCTCGTGGTGCGCACCCTGCTCGTGCCCGCGATCGTGCTCGACCTGGGCGATCGCACCTGGTGGCCGTCGGCGCTCTGGCGCCGCGCCACGCAGCGCTCGCGCTCCTAGCCCGCGCGGTGCTCCCAGCCGAGGCGTGACGGCGTCACGTCGTGGCCGCCCAGCATCGCCCGCACTCCCGGCTCACCGGCGACGAGGCGGCCGACGACGGTCACGTGCGGCTCGAGCCCCGCCGAGGGGGGCACGGCGGCCAGCAGCTGGTAGTCCTCGCCCGCCGTCGCCGCGAAGAGCGCCAGCGCGCCCGTGGCATCGGCATTCCCGTCGTCATCCCCATCCGCGCCGTGCCCGGATGGGCGCGCGGCGGTCATCTCTCCGATGCCCGACGCGATCGGCACGCAGGCGAGGTCGATCTCGGCCACGAGGCCCGACGCCCGCGCCACGCGGTCGGCATCCAGCAGGAGCCCGTCGGAGATGTCGATCATCGCGGTGGCCCCCGCCTCGGCGAGGTGCATGCCGTCGTCCACCATCGGGACGGGGCGCAGGTGCGCCCCCACCAGGCGGTCGCGTTCCGGACTCGCGGGGGCCAGGAGGGGATCCTGCAGCAGCATGAGCCCGGCGGCCGATGCACCGAGCGGCCCGGTGACCACCAGCAGGTCGCCATCCCGGCCGCCCGAGCGCAGCACGGGCCGCACGCCGGCGGGCGTGCGGCCCACGATCGCCACCGAAAGCGTGAGCACCGGCGACGACGACACGTCGCCCCCGGCGATGCTCATGCCGTTCGCCTCGGCGAGCTGCTCCATGGCGGCATACATCTCGTCCACCTCGTCGCCGGTAAGCCCGTCGGGCACGCCGAGGCCCACG
>JAGWYY010000029.1 GCA_018969105.1 Acidobacteriota bacterium
TTCCCCTTGGCCTCGCCACGGCGACGGCCGCGGTGCGCCTTGCGGTACTTGGTGCGCTTGGGCATCAACATGGGGCTACCTCGATCCCTCTGCCGGCGGGCCACCCTGGCCACCGCGGCCCTGGCCGCCCTGGCCACCACGGCCCTGGCCTCCGCCGCCGCCACCCGGACCACCCTGCCCGCCACGGCCACGGCCGTCGCGACGCGGGCGCCTCGGGGGCGGTGCGTCGAGCTCGTTGCTGCGACCGCGGGCGTCCACGACGCCCTCGGGGAGCACCTCGCCCTTGTTGATCCACACCTTCACGCCAATGCGGCCGAAGGTGGTCTTGGCCTCGGCGAAGCCGTAGTCGATGTCCGCGCGCAGCGTGTGCAGCGGAACGCGTCCGTCGGAGTAGTGCTCCGAGCGCGACATCTCCGAGCCACCGAGGCGGCCGCCGCACTGCACCTTCACGCCCTGGGCGCCGGAGCGCATGGCCGAGGTGAGCGCGCGCTTCATGGCACGGCGGAACGACACGCGGTTCTCGAGCTGCTCGGCGATCGACTGCGCCACCAGCGCGGCGTCGAGCTCCGGGCGCTTGATCTCGTTGATGTTGATCTGGATCTGCTTGGCCGTGAGCTGGTTGAGCTCGCGGCGAAGGGCGTCCACCTCGGAGCCGCTCTTGCCGATCACGATGCCCGGGCGGGCCGTGTAGATGTCGACGGTGAGCTTGGTGGCGTCCTTGCGGATCTGGATGTCCGACAGGCCGGCGTGGCTGAGCTTGCGCGTGATGTGGTCACGCACGGCGCGGTCCTCGTCGAGGTACGCCGCGTAGTCGCGCTCGGTGTACCAGTTGCTCTTCCAGCCCTGGAGGATGCCGATGCGGAATCCGGTGGGGTTGACCTTCTGGCCCATCAGGCACGTCCCTCCGCCTCGGAGCCATACTGGCCAAGGCCGATCGTGATGTGGCAGGTGCGCTTGTTGATGCGCGATGCCCGGCCCTGCGCACGCGGGCGGAAACGCCGCATGGTGGGGCCCTCGTCGATGGTCACGCGCGTGAGGTAGAGCTCGCGCACGTCGAGGCCCGCGTTGTGGTCGGCGTTGGCCATGGCCGACTCCAGCACCTTGCGCACCGGCTCGGCGGCGGCGCGGGTGGAGAAGGCCAGGATCGCCTGGGCCTCGGGAACGGACTTGCCGCGGATGAGGTCGGCGACCAGCCGGGCCTTGCGGGCCGACACGCGCACGAACTTGGCCGTGGCCTGCGGGCGCGCCGGCTTGCGGTTGCGCACCTTGTCGGAGCGCGCGGGCTCGTTCGTGGTGGCCTCGGGGGCCTCCACGTCGGTCTCGGTGGCCTCCGCGTCGGTGGTCTCCACGTCGGGAGCCTCCGCCTCGGTCGCCTCGGCTGTGGTCTCGGTGCTCACGTCAGCGCCTCGAGGTCTGCCGGTCGTCGCCGTGGCCCTTGTACGAGCGCGTGGGAGCGAACTCGCCCAGCTTGTGGCCCACCATGCTCTCGGAGATGAACACGGGCACATGCTTGCGGCCGTCGTGGACGGCGATCGTGTGGCCCACCATCTCCGGGAAGATCGTGGACGAACGCGACCACGTGCGCAGCATGCGCTTCTCGTTCGAGGTGTTCATCTCCTCGATGCGGGAAATCAGCTTGGGGTCGACGAACGGACCCTTCTTGAGGCTTCTGCTCATCGGCCTTCCGTGTGCTTTCCGCGCTTGCGACCGCGGACGATCAGCTTCTGGCTCGCCTTCTTGGGGTCACGCGTGCGGTGCCCATTGGTCGGCTTGCCCCAGGGGGTCACCGGATGGCGACCCGAGTTGCTCTTGCCCTCGCCACCGCCGTGCGGGTGGTCCACCGGGTTCATGGCGGATCCGCGGACGGTCGGGCGCACGCCGCGCCAGCGGCTGCGGCCTGCCTTGCCCCCCACCTCGTTGGAGTGCGAGGAGTTGCCCAGCTGGCCCACGGTGGCGCGGCAGTCGATGTGCACCATGCGCATCTCGGTGCTCGGCAGGCGCAGGGTGGCGTAGTCGCCCTCCTTCGCCACGAGCTGGGCGCCGGTACCGGCCGAGCGGCACATCTGGCCGCCGCGGCCGATCTGCAGCTCGATGTTGTGCACGATCGTTCCCGTCGGGATGTCGCGCAGCGCCAGGGCGTTGCCAGGGCGGATGTCCGCGCCGGGGCCGCTCATGACGGTGTCGCCCACCTCGAGCCGCTGCGGCGCGAGGATGTAGCGCTTCTCGCCGTCGGCGTAGTGCAGCAGCGCGATGCGCGCGGTGCGGTTCGGGTCGTACTCGATCGCGGCCACGCGCGCGGGAACGCCGTCCTTCGTGCGCTTGAAGTCGATCACGCGGTAGCGGCGCTTGTGCCCGCCGCCCTTGTGCCGGGTGGTGATGCGACCGTTGTTGTTGCGCCCGCCGGTCTTGTGGATCGGCTCGAGAAGGCTCTTCTCGGGCGTGCTCTTGGTGACCTCGGCGAAGTCGGAGCTGGCGACGAAGCGCCGGCCCGGCGAGGTGGGCTTGTGCTTGCGGATACCCATCAGGCGCCCTCGAAGATGTCGATCGAATCGCCGGGCACGAGCTCGACGATGGCCTTCTTCCAGCCCGGGCGGGTGCCCATGCTGCGCCCGCGCCGCTTGGGCTTGGGCTGCACCCTCACGATGCGCACGTCGGTGACCGTCACGTCGAAGAGCTCCTCGACGGCCTGGCGGATCTCCACCTTGTGGGCATCGTCGAGCACGCGGAAGGTGTACTGGTTGTGCGCCTGCACGAGCAGGTAGCTCTTCTCGGACACGACCGGGCTCACGATGGCGCGGCGGACATCGCCGCGGAGGTCGTTGCTGGTGCTCACGCGTCATCCCCCTCGGCGTCGGCGGCCGGGGCGGCAGCGCCGTTCCAGCGGTCCCACACCTCGCGCTCCACGAGCACCGAGCGACCGGCCATGACGTCCACCGTCTCGATGTCGCGGGCCTCGAGCACGCGCACATCGCGCATGTTGCGGAACGACAGCGCCTCGGGCGACGACGACTCGGTCACCACCACGAGCAGCGGACGGGCCGCGAGCTCGGCGGGCGCCTTCGCCAGGTACTCGGCGGCGCGCTTGGTGCTGGGAGCGTCCCAGCCCGTGGGCTCCATCACGGCGATGGTGCCGCGCTCCACGTGGGCCTTGATGGCCGAGCGGAACGCCTGGCGGTACGCCTTGCGGTTCACCTTGCCGCCGTAGTTGCGCGGGTGCGGACCGAACGTGATGCCGCCGCCGGTCCAGATGGGCGAGCGGTTCGATCCGGCGCGGGCACGGCCGGTGCCCTTCTGGCGCCACGGCTTCTTGCCACCGCCGCTGACGTCGCTGCGGGTCTTGGTGCTGTGCGTGCCGGCGCGGCGCCACGCCATCTCGGCCGTGACCACCTCATGGATGAGGTGCGGCTTGATGGCCTGGGCCTGCATCTCGGCGCCCATGTCGGCGGCGCCGGAGGCCTTGCCGGTCTTGGTGAGAAGGTGCGCAGCCATCAGTCGGGCCTCACATAGACGATCGAGCCGACGGCGCCGGGCACCGCGCCCTTGACGAGCAGGATGTTGCGCTCGGGATCGCGGTCGATCACCTGCAGGCCGCGCTGGGTGACCTGGCGCGCGCCCATGTGGCCGGCCATGCGGATGCCCTTGAATACGCGGGCGGGGTAGGCCGCGGCGCCGATGGATCCCGGGCGGCGCACGTTGTGCGAGCCGTGGCTCTTGGGGCCGCTCGCGAAGTTGTGGCGCTTGATCGTGCCTGCGAAGCCCTTGCCCTTCGAGGTGCCGGTCACCTTCACGTATGAGCCGGGCACGAAGCGGTCGACGGTGACCATCTGACCCTCCGAGAGCTCCTCGCCCTCCTCCAGGCCGAGGTCCTCGGGCGAGAACTCGTGCAGGTGCCGCATCAGCGGGGAGCCGGCCTTCTCGAGGTGGCCCTGCTCGGGCTTGTTGATGTGCTTCGCCTTCGCCGCGCCGAAGCCGAGCTGCACGGCGGAGTAGCCGTCGCGCTCGTCGGTCTTCACCTGCACCACGGGGCAGGGGCCGGCCTCGATGACGGTGAGGGGCACCCTCGCGCCGTCCTCGGCGAAGATCTGGGTCATTCCGACCTTGCGTCCGATGATCGCGGCCATCGTCAGACCTTGATCTCGATGTCGACGCCGGCGGGCAGGTCGAGGCGCATGAGCGAGTCGACCGTCTTGGGGGTGGGCGAGAAGATGTCGATGAGGCGCTTGTGGGTGCGCACCTCGAAGTGCTCCCGCGAGTCCTTGTCCTTGAACGGGCCCTTGATGACGCAGTAGCGGTGGCACTCGGTGGGGAGCGGCACGGGACCGGAGATGGTCGCGCCACTCCGCTGGGCCGTCTCCACGATGGAGGCCGCGCTCTTGTCGATCAGCTCATGGTCATAGGCCTTGAGCCTGATGCGGATTTTGTTCTGCGTGATCAAGGTTCGGTCTTCTCGTTCTGCGTCGTCGGGTACTGCTCGGGGAAAGCGAGGGCCCCGCCCCCCTGATGTGGGGTGGCGGGGCCCGTCCTGCCAGTGCTGCTACTCCAGGATCTGCTCCACGACCCCGGCGCCCACGGTGCGGCCGCCCTCGCGAATGGCGAAGCGGAGGCCGTCCTCCATGGCGATCGGGACGATGAGCTCCACCTCGAGCACGGCGTTGTCGCCCGGCATGATCATCTCGGCACCGTCGAGGAGCTGGATGACGCCGGTCACGTCGGTCGTGCGGAAGTAGAACTGCGGGCGGTAGCCGTTGACGAACGGCGTGTGACGGCCGCCCTCCTCCTTGGAGAGCACGTACACCTGCGCCTTGAACTTCGTGTGCGGGGTGATGCTGCCGGGAGCGGCGAGCACCTGGCCGCGCTGGATGTCCTCGCGCTTCACGCCGCGGAGCAGGGCGCCGATGTTGTCGCCGGCCTGGCCCTGATCGAGCAGCTTGCGGAACATCTCGACGCCGGTGACGACGGTCTTCTCGATCTCCGGCTGCATGCCGACGACCTCGACCTCATCGTTGACGTTGATGATGCCGCGCTCCACGCGGCCGGTGGCGACGGTGCCGCGACCGGTGATGGTGAAGACGTCCTCCACGGGCATCAGGAACGGCTTGTCCACGTCGCGCTCGGGGAGCGGCACGTAGTCGTCCACGGCCTGCATCAGCTCGAGGATCTGCTCCTGGGCTGCGGCGTCGCCGTTGAGGGCGTTGAGCGCCGAGACCTTGACGACGGGGATGTCGTCACCCGGGAACTCGTACTCGCTGAGCAGCTCACGGACCTCGAGCTCCACGAGCTCGAGCAGCTCCTCGTCGTCCACCATGTCGGCCTTGTTGAGGGCCACCACGATGTACGGCACGCCCACCTGGCGGGCGAGCAGGATGTGCTCACGGGTCTGCGGCATCGGGCCGTCAGCGGCCGACACCACCAGGATCGCCCCGTCCATCTGGGCGGCACCCGTGATCATGTTCTTGATGTAGTCAGCGTGACCCGGGCAGTCGACGTGGGCGTAGTGACGGCCCTCCGTCTCGTACTCCACGTGCGAGGTCGCGATGGTGATGCCGCGCTCGCGCTCCTCGGGGGCGTTGTCGATCTCATCGAAGCTGCGCACCTCGCCGCCGTACTTCTGGCCGAGCGTCTGGGTGATGGCAGCAGTGAGGGTCGTCTTGCCGTGGTCGACGTGACCGATGGTGCCCACGTTCACGTGGGGCTTCGAGCGGTCGAACTTCTCCTTCGCCATCCCATGCTCCTCATGCGCGTCCGAGCGGGCGTGCGACCATCCGGGTCGCCACCCGCCTGTGCTTCCGAAAAGGCCCACTCATGCAACGCGCGGCCACGTTTGGCCGCGCGTTAGAAGGCCGTTGCTCTTTCGAGCCGGGGGAACATAGCACGCGGAACGCGGCTCGCAAGCGGGACTTCGGTGAGCGGTCGGGCATAGCATCGGGGACGTGGATAACGCACGCCATGCACTGCTCGATCTGGCCCGCGAGGCCCGCGGCGATGTGCGCGGCGACAACGCCACGCGCGAGCTCTACGCCGTGGACGCCAGCCTCTACCGGCGCGTGCCCATCGGGGCCCTGCTGGCGGGGCACGAGGACGACCTCGCACTGGCCGTGGATGCCTGCGCACGGCACGACATCCCGCTCACCATGCGGGGTGCGGGCACGAGCCTCGCCGGGCAGTCGGTGGGCCGCGGGCTGGTGGTCGACTGCTCGCGGCTTCGCGGCATCGAGGTGGATGCGGGCTCGATGACCGCCCGCGTGGGGCCGGGCGTGGTGCTGGACGACCTCAACCGCGCGGCCGCGGCGCACGGCCTGATGTTCGGACCCGACGTGGCCACCGGCAGCCGCGCAACCCTCGGCGGGATGATCGGCAACAACTCCGCGGGCGCCCGCTCGATCGTCTACGGCATGACCGCCGACAACCTCGTGGAGCTCGACGTGGTGCTGGCCGACGGCACGCAGGCGTCGCTCGCCAGGGGCGGCCCGGCGCCCCCGGCGCTCGAGGCCGCGCGCGCTCTCGCCACCGACCAGGGCTTCCCCGCGCTCATGCGGCGGGTGTCGGGCTACGCGCTCGACCGCCTGGCCGGGCCCGACCCGGACTGGCCCGCATTCCTCTCGGGCAGCGAGGGCACGCTGGCGGTCATGCGCTCGGCCGTGGTGCGGCTGCTGCCCATCCCGCCCGAGCGCGCGCTGGCCATCGTGCCGTTCACCGATGTCGACTCCGCGCTCGAGGCCGTGCCCGGCCTCATCGCCACCAGCCCCTCGGCCATCGAGCTCATGGATGCCTCGCTCGTCGACCCCTCCAACCGCCAGCCTGCGGAGCGGGCGCTGCTCGGCATCGTGGGCCGCGCGCCCGCCATGCTGGTGGTCGAGTACTCGGGGGAGCCCGGAGAGGCCACGCAGATGGCCCGGGCGCTGGCCGGCGCGACGGTCATCGACGACCCGGCCGACCAGGCCGCCGTGTGGACCATCCGGCGCACGGGCATCGCCCGGGCGCTTCGCGCCGAGGGAGACGAGAAGCCCATCCCGTTCATCGAGGATCCCGCGGTGCCGCCCGAGGCGCTCGCCCCGTTCGCCCGCGAGGTGCGCGGGGTTCTGGCCGACGAGGGCATGGGCGACGCCGTCTGGTACGGCCACGCGAGCGTGGGGTGCCTGCACATCCGCCCGATGGTCGACCTGCGCAAGCCGGGCGCCCCCGCCCAGGTGCGCCGGGTGGCCGAGGCCGTGGCCGACATCGTGTCGGCGCACGGCGGGTCACTCTCGGGCGAGCACGGCGACGGCAGGCTCCGCGGCGAGCTGCTGCCACGCATGTACGGCGGCGACCTGCTCAGGCGCTTCGATGAGGTGAAGCGGGCACTCGACCCCACGGGAATCCTCAACCCCGGCATCATCACCGACCCCGATCCGCTCGATGAGGGCCTGCGCATCGCGGCGTCCCCTCCCCTGCACCACATCAGCACGGCGGTGTCGTTCGACGCCCTGGGCGGCCTGCAGCGCGCGGCCGAGGCCTGCAACGGCAACGGGCAGTGCCGCCGGTCGGATGCCGTGATGTGCCCGTCGTACCAGGCACTGCATGATGAGCGGCACTCCACGCGCGGTCGCGCCGTGCTGCTGCGCGCCGCGATCGAGGGCAACCTCGACCTTGGCCTGGCCGACCCCGGGCTGGCGGAGGCGCTCGACCTCTGCCTCTCATGCCGCGCCTGCGCCACCGAGTGCCCCGCCGGCGTGGACATGTCGCGCCTGAAGGTAGAGGCCATGGTGCACCGCCACGCCGAGCAGCGCCCGTCCCCCGCCGTGCTCGCCGCAGCCCACGCACACGACCTCATGCGCGCGGGATCGACGTCGCCGCGGCTCGCCCGGCGGGCGGCCCGGCTCGCCGAAGGGCGCCTCGGGCGCGACGCCCCGCTGCCGGTGCGCGAGTGGCGGCCACCGGCGCCCAGCGGAGACGGCAGCCCGATCGGGCTGTTCGCCGACACCTGGACGCGCTTCCTGCACCCACCCGTGGGTGATGCCGCGATGCGCGTGCTGGGCACCGCGGGCGCCCGCGCCGAGGTGCTCAAGGGCGGCTGCTGCGGTCGTCCCGCGCTCTCGCAGGGCATGCCCGACCTCGCGCGCAAGCAGGGGCTCAAGGTACTGCGCACGCTCGCGCCGTACGCCATGGCCGGGCACCCCATCGTGGTGCTCGAGCCCTCCTGCCTGTCGATGCTGGCGTCCGACCTGCCATGGATCCTGCCCGACGACCCGCGCGCGCAGTGGGTGGCCGATGCCGTCATCTCGTTCGAGCAGGCGGTCGTCGACCTGGGCCTCGAGGTGCCCGGCATGCGCGATGCCCCGCTGGTGCACCGCCACTGCCACGCCCGCGCCGACGGCGACACCGCTGCGGTGGCGGCCATGGGCCCGGGCGCGCACGCCACCGATGCCGGGTGCTGCGGCATGGCCGGTGCGTTCGGCTACCTGCACCCCGAGGTGTCGCGCCTCATCGGCGAGGACCGCCTCGCCCCCGAGGTACGCGCGTCATCGGCCCCCGTGGTGGCGGCCGGGGTGAGCTGCCGCGAGCAGATCCGCGACCTCACGGGCCGCGATGCCGAGCACCCCGCCGTGCACCTGGACCGCCTGCTGCACGAGTAGCCGCAACGACGAGGGGCCGCACGATGGCGGCCCCTCGGAAACATCATGCGGCGGGCGTCAGTCGCTCGCCGCGCCCACCTTCGCCTTGATCTCCTCGGAGATGCTCTGGGGCACCTCGGCGTAGTGGTCGAACTGCATGGTGAAGGTGGCGCGGCCCTGCGTGGCCGAGCGCACGGAGGTGGCGTAGCCGAACATCTCCGACAGCGGCACCTGGGCCTGGATGGTCCCGGTGGTGCCCTTCTCCTCCATGCCGCCGATGCGACCGCGGCGGCCGTTCAGGTCGCCCACCACCGTGCCCATGAACTCGGTGGGGCACACGACCTCCACGGCCATGAGCGGCTCGAGCAGGCACGGGCTGGCGCGCTTGGCGGCCTCGCGGATGGCCATGGAGCCGGCGATCTTGAAGGCGCCCTCGTTGGAGTCGACGTCGTGGTACGAGCCGTCGATCAGCTCCACCTTCACGTCCACCATCGGGTAGCCGGCCACCACGCCGCCCTCGAGGGCCTCCTTGATGCCCTCGTCGACGGCCGGGATGTACTCCTTCGGGATCGACCCACCCACGGTCTTGTTCTCGAACTCGTAGCCCTTGCCGGGCTCGTTCGGCTCGACCGAGATGTACACATGGCCGTACTGGCCGCGACCACCGGACTGGCGCACGAACCGGCCCTCGACCTTCTCGACGCGCTTGCGGATGGTCTCGCGGTAGGCCACCTGGGGCGCGCCCACGTTGGCGTCCACGCTGAACTCGCGCATGAGGCGGTCGACGATGATCTCCAGGTGCAGCTCGCCCATGCCGGCGATGACCGTCTGGCCGGTCTCCTCGTCGGTGCGCACGCGGAAGGTCGGGTCCTCGTCCTGCAGGCGCTGAAGGGCGGTGGAGAGCTTCTCCTGGTCGGCCTTCGTCTTGGGCTCGATGGCCAGGCGGATCACCGGGTCGGGGAAGGTCATCTCCTCGAGCACGACCGGGTCGGCCGGGTCGCAGAGGGTGTCCCCCGTAGTGGTGCTCTTCAGGCCCACCGCGGCCACGATGTCGCCGGCCGAGGCGCTCTCGGCCTCCTCGCGGTGGTTCGCGTGCATCATCAGCAGGCGGCCGATGCGCTCCTTGCGCTCGCCCTTGGTGGCATTGACGATGCCGTCACCCGCGTTGATGGTGCCGGAGTACACGCGCAGGAAGGTGAGGCGGCCCACGTAGGGGTCACTCATCACCTTGAAGGCCAGGGCCGAGAACGGCGCCGACGGGTCGGCCGGGCGCTCCACCTCTTCCCCGCGGTCGTCGATGCCCTCGGCGGGCGGCACGTCCAGCGGCGACGGCATGAAGTCGACCACGGCGTCCAGCAGCGGCTGCACGCCCTTGTTCTTGAATGACGAACCGCAGAGCACCGGGGTCATGTCGATGGCCAGCACCGCGGTGCGGATGGCCTTCTTCATGAGCTCGGGCGTGATGTCGTTGCCCTCGAGGTAGGCCTCAGCCAGCTCGTCGTCGCTGTCGGCCAACGCCTCGATGAGCTGCTCGCGCGCCACCTCGGCGTCGGTGGCCATCGACTCGGGGATCGGCCCCACCTCGACCTCGGTGCCGAGGTCGTCCTTGTAGGTGGTGGCGTTCATCTCGATCAGGTCGACGATGCCGGCGAAGTCGGCCTCGGCGCCGATGGGCAGCTGGATCGGCACGGCGCGGGCGCCGAGGCGGTCGATCATCGTCTGCACGGCGGCGTCGAAGTCGGCGCCGATGCGGTCCATCTTGTTCACGTAGGCGATGCGCGGCACGCGGTAGCGGTCGGCCTGGCGCCACACGGTCTCGGACTGCGGCTCGACGCCGGCAACCGAGTCGAACACGGCGACGGCGCCGTCGAGCACGCGCAGCGAGCGCTCCACCTCGACGGTGAAGTCGACGTGGCCGGGGGTGTCGATGATGTTGATGCGGTGGTCACGCCAGAAGCAGGTGGTGGCGGCGGACGTGATGGTGATGCCGCGCTCCTGCTCCTGCTCCATCCAGTCCATCGTCGCGGCGCCCTCGTGCACCTCGCCGATGCGGTGGGTACGACCGGTGTAGTAGAGGATGCGCTCGGTCGTCGTCGTCTTGCCCGCGTCGATGTGGGCCATGATCCCGATGTTCCGGGTGTCCTCGAGCGGGACCTTCTTCTCAGACACTGAATCTCACCTGTCCGTAGCGATGTGGCACGGGGAAACCCTCCCCCGCGACGTCTCTTCTGTATGCAAGCCCACCCCGAGCCGATTCGGCCGGGGAACGGGCGCTACCAGCGGTAGTGCGCGAAGGCCTTGTTGGCCTGAGCCATCCGGTAGAGGTCGTCCTTGCGCTTGAAGGCGCCGCCCTGCGAACCGAGGGCGTCGAGCAGCTCGTTGGCGAGGCGCTCGCTCATCTGCTTCTCGCGACGCTGCCGGGCGAAGAGGACGATCCAGCGGATGGCCAGGGTGCGGCCGCGGCGCGACGGCACCTCGATCGGCACCTGGTAGGTGGCGCCACCCACGCGACGGCTCTTCACCTCGAGCGCCGGCGTGACGTTGCGGATGGCTTCCTCCATCACCTGCACGGGGTCGCGGCCCGTGCGCTCGCGAATGCGCTCGAGGGCGTCGTACACGGTGCGCTCGGCCACCGACTTCTTGCCAGCCGACAGGACCTTGTTGATGAGCTGGGTCACGACGACGTTGTCGTAGACGGGGTCCGCGATGAGCGGACGGCGTGTGATTGCTGCGCGGCGGGGCATCTGCCTACTTCGGTGTCTTGGCGCCGTACTTCGAGCGCGCCTGCTTGCGGTCGGAAACGCCTGCGGTGTCGAGGGCGGCGCGGATGACCTTGTACCGGACTCCCGGGAGGTCCTTCACGCGGCCACCACGAACGAGCACCACCGAGTGCTCCTGCAGGTTGTGGCCCTCGCCGGGGATGTAGCTCGTGACCTCCATCCCGTTGGTGAGCCGCACGCGCGCCACCTTGCGCAGCGCCGAGTTCGGCTTCTTCGGGGTGGTGGTGTAGACCCTCGTGCACACCCCGCGCTTCTGCGGGGCCCCGCGCAGGGCGGGCGTGGAGGTCTTGGTCGCCTTGGGCTTGCGGCCCTTGCGGACCATCTGGTTGATCGTTGGCACGAGCCTCTTCCGGACTGTGGGCGTGTCGGGTCGTTCGCCTCGGCGGGCGAGCGGTCCGGGACCGTATCACGGCGAATAGGGCCGTCCAAGATCGCTCGGGGCCGTCCCGGTGCGCGACAGCGCCACCGCCGCGCCGGCCAGCGCCACCAGGGCCGCGGCCGACAACGCAACCGACTGCCACGTGACCAGCGGATCGAGCACCGGGTAGAACGTGAAGGCCGTCGCGCCGGTGACGAGCGCCCACGCCACCACCCCGGCGAGCAGCACCGCGATGGCCAGCGTGAGCCGCTCCCCGGCATCCCGCCGGCGCTCGGGAAGCCGCGTGCGGCGCCCCTCGCCGTAGCCACGCGCCGCCATGGCCTCGGCGGCATCGAGCCCGCGCTCCAGCGCCGATCCCACCAGCGGCAGCGCGAGCGGGGCGGCCGCGCGGGCGCGCTGCAGGCGCGAGCCCGTGGTGAGCCCTACGCCCCGCAGGCGCGCGGTCTCGGCGATCGCCCGCGCATCGCGCCTCATGGTGGGCACCAGGCGTGCTGCCAGGGCCGACACCAGGGCCGACCGCGGCGCCACGCGACCGAGGCCGGCCAGCATGCGATCGGGGTCGGCCCACGCGAAGAGCGCAGCGGCCAGGGCGATGGTGGCGAGCACCCGCATGGCCGCGGAAAGGGCCGCCACGAGCTCCTCGGCCGTCACCTCGCCGCTGAGCGGCGGCGGCATGGGGATGTCGAAGAGCACGAGGTCGCCCTGCCCCGAGAGGAGCGGCGTGAGCAGGAACACGCCGAGGGCGGAGATCGCCGCGGCCATCACCACGAGCCGACCGGGGCTGCCCGGGGCGAGGCGCAGCAGCACCACCGATCCGATTGCCAGCGCGGCCAGCACGAGGGGCTGGTTCGTGGTGAAGGCCAGCACGCCCGCCACCAGCACCAGCAGCACCACGGGCATGGGCGCCCGGTCGCCCGCGACGGGGCCGCTCACGATGCCGGATCCGGCGCGGCGCGGGTGAGCGTGAGCTCGGCATCCATGCGCAGCGAGGCGAAGCCGTCGAGCGTGGTGTGCATCACCCAGCGCACCGGCATCCGCATGTCGGGCGACCACCAGATGCGGTCGGTGCGCCCGCCGGCAAGGGGGCCGCTCACCGTTCCACGCTTGTCGATGACGAGCACCTTCACCGACGCGCCATCCACCTGGACGGTGTCGGCGCGCAGCACCCGGGAGCGCGTGACCACGCGCACCTTGTCGAGCATGTAGCGCTCGGTCCACGTGTCGCCGGGCTCCATCGCCGACGGGTACACCAGCGCCGGGGGCACGAGCCGTTCACGGTCGTCGCGGCCGAAGCCCGTCACCTTGAGGGTCGTGACGCGCTCCTCCAGGTATTCCCCCGCCGGCGCGATGCGCAGGCGCGAGGCCTCCACGTGCTCCTCGCTGAGCACCAGCGTGCGCCAGAACCCCTTCGCCGCGGGCCGCACCACGATCTGCGCCTTCGCGGGCAGGTCGCGGTCGATCGTGGCCGGACCGAGGCCCACGGTCTCGTCCCCCGATGCCCGGTAGCTCCATACGCCCGACTTCGGGGCGCCCGGCACCACGGGCGCGTCCGACGACCCGTACTCGCGGCCGGCCTGGTCGTCGGACACCGGCGTGCTGCTGCCCGCCTGCGACCACCACCACGCACCGAGTCCGATGAGGACCAGCGCGAGGACGAGGGGAATGAGGATGACGGGACGGACCAGGCGGGACACGATGGCGCGATGGTAGGGCAGCGGTGCGATCGGGGGAGGAGATCGGTCGCAAGGGTCGACGCACGCAGCCCGAAACGCGCATTTCCCACGGGTGGGCACCGCGCACCTAGCGTGCCCTCCCCATGTCCCGGAACCTGCTCAATGCACCCTGCCCATGCGTGGCCTGCCGTCACCGCCGCGAGGCCCGCCACGGCCGGCGCGGGCGCGCGTTGTGGATCGGCCTCGTGGGCCTCCTGGCCTGCTCCGTGCCGCTTGCCGCCGCGCTGCCCGATCGCGACCAGCCGGCCCAGCCGGTGCCCTCGAGCCCCGTGACCATGGCGATCCCCCGCGAGCCCGTGCTCATTCCGCAGACCATCGAGGTGACCGGCGAGGACGGCGGGGCCATCATCGACTGGCGCGAGAGCGTGCCGGATGGATCACCCAACGGCGGCCGCCTGACGGGCGCGGTGCGCCTGCCGGCCTCCGGCACCGGGTACTACACGTATGACCCGCGCACGCAGGACGAGCCGGGGGGACTGGAGACCCGCTGGGGCACCGCACGCCTCGTGAAGGAGGTCGTCGGCCTCGGCGAGTGGTGGGCGCGCACGCATCCCGGGGCCGGTCCGCTGGGCATCGGCGACCTCTCGCGCCGCAATGGCGGGACGATCGACGGGCATTCATCCCACCAGAACGGGCTCGACGTGGACATCCGCCTTCCGCGGCGCGATCGCGTGCGCGGCGCAGCGGACCCGGGCAACTACGACCGCGCACTCACCCAGCAGGTCGTCGACCACATGGTGGCGCGGGGCGCGAACCTGGTGCTCATCGGGCCGTCCCTCGACCTGCATGGCCCGGGCGGGGTCGTGGTGCGCTGGCCGAACCACGATGACCACCTGCACGTGAGATTCCCCGGCTGACCGGCGGGCGTCCGCCGCGCGGCGGACGGCGTCCCCTGCGCGCGCCGGTAGGGTAGGTGTCGATGGGTCCCCTCATCCTCATGCCCGCCGACTTCTGGTCGGAGTCGTTCCCGGTGGCCGACGCCTTCCAGGAGCGCATCCGCCAGACCGGCATCGGCACGATCCAGATGGCGCTGGTGGCGTTCCTCGTGACGTTCCTGATCACGCGCGGCATCACGTGGTCGATCAAGCACGGGAAGGGGCCCTTCGGTGACATGTCCGTCGGGGGCACGCACATCCACCACCTCGTGCCGGGCATCATCCTGCTGCTGGTCACGGGCGTGGTGGGCATCGCCATCGACTGGCAGCCGGGGGGAGTGGCGGGGCTCATCGTGCCCACCTTCTTCGGCATCGGCGCGGCCCTGACCCTCGACGAGTTCGCCCTGTGGCTCACCCTCAAGGACGTCTACTGGTCGAAGGAGGGGCGCAGATCCGTTGACGCCGTCATCGTGCTGGCCGTGGTGCTGGCGCTGGCCGCCCTGGGAATCCCATTCTGGGTCGACATCTGGAACAACTCCGACATCACGGGCAGCTGGATCGTCGCCACATGGCACGGCCTCACGGCCATCTTCTGCGTCGTGACCTTCCTCAAGGGGAAGTGGAGCTTCGCGTTCGTCGGCCTGATCTTCTGGCCGATGGCGTTCGTCGGTGCCCTGCGCCTCGCACGCCCGAGTTCGCTCTGGGCCCGGAAGTTCTACGGGGTCAGGCAGTCCACCCGCGCGCAGGCGCGCTACCCGGAGGACCGCCACATGCCCATGTGGTTCTGGCAGCGCAGGCGGCAGAACCACGAGGAGGCGGCCACCGGGGCATGACCCCGGAGGCCGCCTCCCGCGGCCCGCTGCGTGCTACTGCTGGTCGGCCGCGTCCTCGTCGGGCTCCGGAACCGGATCCGGCTCGGGCTCGAACGAGTAGGTCCCACCCGAGTCCACGAGGCCCACGAGGTCGTCGGCGTCGTCCTCCACGAGCGAGAACGGCTCGTCGAGGTCGAACTCCAGCAGCGCCGGGGCGCGCCGGATGGGCTCGATCTCCAGCTGGCGGTACCTGCGAAGGCCCGTGGCCGCCGGGATGAGCTTGCCGATGATGACGTTCTCCTTCAGGCCGCGCAGGTGGTCGACCTTGCCCTCGAGTGCCGCGTCGGTGAGCACCTTGGTGGTCTCCTGGAAGGAGGCCGCCGACAGGAACGACTCCGTGGCGAGCGAGGCCTTGGTGATGCCGAGGATGAGCGGCACGTAGCGCGCCATGGCCGAGTCGAGAAGCTCCTCGGTCTCCTCCGCGGTGCGCTTCACCTTCTTGCGGCTGCGCTGCAGCTTGTCCGCGGCGGCCAGGCGCACGCGCTGGTTCTCGCGGAAGAGAACCGGCTTGTCCACCAGCTGGCCGGGCAGGAAGTTGGTGTCGCCCGGGTCCTCGATACGCACCTTGCGCAGCATCTGGCGCACGATGACCTCGATGTGCTTGTCGTTGATCTCCACGCCCTGCGAGCGGTAGACCTCCTGCACCTGGGCCACCAGGTAGGCCTCGGTCTTGGTGGCGCGGTCGCCCGCGCCCCAGCCGGGGCCCGTGATGGACACGCCGTCACGCACGTGCATGCCCTTGTGGATCGGCGGGGCCGGGCGGTCGAGCGGCACCCGCAGGTGACGCACCTCCACGCCGTCCTCGCCCTTCACCTCGACCTTGATCGCCCGGGCGCCCTTCTCGGTGCGGCCGTCCGACACCGACTTGACCGTGCCGGTGATGCCCAGGTCGAGGCCGGCCTGCGCCTCGAGGATGTCGCTCGGGAAGGCGGAGCCGTCGGTGAGCAGGTCACCGGCCTCCACCCATGAGCCGTCCTCCAGGTCGCGGCGGATCTGCGTGCGCTTGAGCACGGTGTAGGTGACCGGTGCGCGCACCGGCTCCTTCTTGCGACCCACCTCGATGCTCACCGGCGACTCGAGCGAGATGATGGCGCCGCCGGGGCGGGACTCATCGTCCTCGATGCGGATCCAGCCGTCGTGGGCCGCCACGTGCGCGAGCGCCTTCGGCTTGCGCGCCTCGAACAGCTCGACGATTCGCGGAAGGCCCTGCGTGATGTCCGCGCCGGCGACGCCGCCGGTGTGGAACGTGCGCATGGTCAGCTGCGTGCCGGGCTCGCCGATGGACTGCGCGGCGATGATGCCCACCGCGTCGCCGGGCTCGCACATCTCACCCGAGGCGAGGTTGCGGCCGTAGCAGTGCGTGCACACGCCCACGGCGCTGCGGCACTTGAGCGGCGAGCGCACCGTGATGGACGCCTTCGGGTGGCGCGTGCCGAGGTCGGTCAGCTCCTGCATGAGGGCGCTGTCGATCTCCACCGAGCGCCAGGCGTCGACGGCTGCGTCGTCATCCTCGGCCGGCGCGTCGCCGCGCAGGTCGGTGATGAGCTCGCCCGTGGCGGAGTCCACGACCGGACCGATGACCACCCGGCCGAGCAGCGACGGGTTGGTGTGCCCGTCGCGCACCAGCGGGGTGTCGATGCCCTCGGTGGTGCCGCAGTCGCGCTCGCGCACGATGACGTCCTGCGACACGTCGACCAGGCGCCGCGTGAGGTAGCCCGAGTCGGCGGTCTTCAGCGCGGTGTCGGCGAGGCCCTTGCGCGCCCCGTGGGTGGAGATGAAGTACTCGAGGACCGAGAGCCCCTCCATGAAGTTGCTCTTGATCGGGCGCTCGATGATCTCGCCCTTCGGGTTGGCCATGCAGCCGCGCATGCCGGCGAGCTGGCGGATCTGCTTGAACGATCCGCGCGCGCCGGAGTTGGCCATCATGAAGATGGGGTTGAGGCGGAACAGGTGGTCCTGCATGGCGGCCGCGACCTCGTCGGTGGCGTCATCCCACAGCGACACCACGCGCTCGTGGCGCTCCTCGGCCGTCATGAGGCCCTCGGCGAAGAAGTCCTCGAAGCGCTGCACCTCGGCGTCGTACTTCGCCAGGATGTCCTGCTTCTCGGGCGGGATCACCACGTCGTTCTTCGAGATGGTAATGCCCGACTGGCTGGCGTAGCGGAAGCCCAGCGCCTTGAAGGTGTCGAGGATCATCGAGACGACCGTAGCCCCGTAGAGGTCCACGAGCTCCTCGATGAAGTCACCGAGCTCGCGCTTGGTGAACACGCGGTTCTGCCACGGGTACGGGTGCGGGTCCTCCTCGTGCGCGAGCAGCTGCTCGAGCTCCACCTGCAGCTCGTGGTTGAAGAGCACGCGACCGGCCGTGGTGACCAGCCGGCCCGCGGCGTGGTCGGGATCGCGACGGATCTCCACGAGGTCCTGGAGGTCGACGATGCCGTGGTCGAGCGCGCTCAGCAGCTCGTCGTCGCCGCGGAATGCGCGCGGCGGCGCCTGCGGGGCCTCCTTGAACGGATCGGCAACCCAGTCGGTGACGCCCTCGATGCGGGCCTCGTGGCCCTTCGGGATCACGTACTTGCGGCCCTCGGAGTCCCACAGGTCGATCATCTCGATCGCCCGGCCCGGACCCGACTCGCCCTTCTCCCGTGCGTACACCGTGGGGCAGTACGTGAGGTAGTAGAGGCCGAGGATCATGTCCTGGCTCGGAACCGCGATCGGGCGCCCGTGCGCCGGCGACAGGATGTTGTTGGCCGAGAGCATGAGCACGCGGGCCTCGGACTGCGCCTCCACCGACAGCGGGAGGTGCACGGCCATCTGGTCGCCGTCGAAGTCGGCGTTGAAGGCGGTGCACACGAGCGGGTGCAGCTGGATGGCCTTGCCCTCCACCAGCACGGGCTCGAACGCCTGGATGCCCAGGCGGTGCAGGGTGGGCGCGCGGTTGAGCAGCACCGGGTGCTCGGCGATGACCTCCTCGAGCACGTCCCACACCTCGGGGATCATCGAGTCGACCATCTTCTTGGCCGCCTTGATGTTCTGCACCTGCTTGCGCTCGACGAGGCGGCTCATGATGAACGGCTTGAACAGCTCGAGCGCCATGAGCTTCGGCAGGCCGCACTGGTAGAGGCGCAGCTCGGGGCCGGCCACGATGACCGAGCGACCCGAGTAGTCCACGCGCTTGCCGAGGAGGTTCTGGCGGAAGCGGCCCTGCTTGCCCTTGAGCATGTCGGACAGCGACTTGAGCGGGCGGT
>JAGWYY010000030.1 GCA_018969105.1 Acidobacteriota bacterium
GTGCTCTCGGCCACCACGGGCCCCGACGTGCCGGTGACCATCACCGACCCCGCCGTGCTCTTCGCGCGCACCGATGCCGCCGGCGGCATCACCACGTCGAAGTCCACCGAGCATCCCGTGAGCACGCCCAGGGTGGGACAGTCGGTGTCGAGCACCACCTTGCCCGCCGTCGTCGTGGCGGTCACCTCCGGTGCGAAGAAGGCGTAGCCCTTGGTGATGCGGGCGGTCAGGCGGTCGTCCGCCCCGGCGTCGACCGCCACACCTCCCGCGCCGGTCTCCACCGACACGTCGGTGATGGGACCGGGCGCGGTGAACACGTCGGTCACCTCGGTGCGCGCGACCGTGCGCATGATGAGGAAGGCCACGCCCGCGGCGATGGCCATGAGCAGGATCAGCGTGAGGAGGCGCTTCACCTCAGGCGCGCCACCCGGGCGGCCACGTCGGCGGCCAGGCGCACGCCGAAGCCGGTGGCGTGGTCGCCCTGCATGGCGGTGCCGGCGACGTCCACGTGGCACCACGGGCGCCCCTCGGTGAAGTCGCGCAGGAAGCGCGCGGCGTACACGGCGCCGGCCTGGCGCTTCTTGGCCGAGTTGCTGAGGTCGGCCACGGCGCTCTTCACCAGCGGGTCGTAGCCCGGGTGCATCGGCATGGGCCAGCAGAGGTCGCCGGTGTCGTCGCCCGCCTCCCGCACCAGCTCGGTGAAGGCCTTGTCCGACCCGAAGAGGCCGGCGTACACCTCGCCGATGGCCACGACGATCGCCCCCGTGAGCGTGGCCATGTCCATGATGCGCGTGGCCCCCTGGCGGGCGCAGTAGGTGAGGGCGTCGGCGAGGATCAGCCGGCCCTCGGCGTCGGTGTTGGTCACCTCGATGGTCGTGCCGTTCATGGCCGTGAACACGTCGCCGGGCTTCATCGCGGCGCCGTTCAGCATGTTCTCGGTGGACGGCACCACGGCCAGCACCTCGGCCGGCACCTCGAGGTCGGCGATCAGCCCCATGGCCGCGATCACCGCCGCGCCACCAGCCATGTCCATCTTCATCTCCTCCATGCCCCCCGCGGGCTTGATGGAGATGCCGCCGGTGTCGAAGGTGACGCCCTTGCCCACGAGGCCCAGCACCTCGCGGGTGGTGCGCGCGGCCTTCGGCGGCCGGTAGCGCATCACGATCATGCGCGGCGGCTCCGACGAGCCCTGCGCGACGGCCAGCAGGGCCCCGGCCTTGAGCGTGGTGAGCTCGCGCGGCCCCAGCACGTCGATCGAGAGCGTGCGGCGGCCCCGGGCCACCTGCTCGGCGCGCTTGGCGAGGATGGTCGGGGTCATGTGGTTCGAGGGCGTCTCGGCCAGCTCGCGCGCCAGGTTCACGGCCTCGGCCGTGGCGGCCACGGCCTTCGCGGCGGCCGGCGCCAGGCCGCCCCCGGCCACGACCACCTCCATCTCGCCCCGGTCGCGACCGCGCTTGCCCCCCGCCTTCTTCGTCGACCGGAAGGACTCGAGGCGCCATGCGCCCGTGGCCAGCCCCTCCGCCATGGCACGCACATCGCCCCGGTCGGTGCCGGGGTCGGCCAGCAGCGCCACCCGGTTGGCCCCCGCGTCGCGCGCCACCCGCGCGGCCGCCCGACCGGCGGCGGCCCACGCCCCGCGATCGGGCTCGTCGCCCACGCCCACCAGCAGCACCCGCGCCGCGGCCAGGTCGCCGCGGGCGTGCAGCACGCGCACCTGCCCGGCCGCGCCGGTCACCTCGCCATCGGCGATCACCGCCGATACGAGGCCGCCCAGCGCGCTGTCCACTGCGGCCAGGGCCCCCTCGGGGTCGCCGGGAGGAGAGGGCACGGGCACCACCAGGGCATCGGCCTTGATGCGGGTGGGGTCGGTGGCGCGGCTGGTCGTGACGTTCATGCGGCGTGTCCTCTCTCGCGGGCGATGGCCGGTAGTGTGCCTGTCCACGCGACCCCGAGCCATGAGGAACGCCATGCGCACGCTCACCCAGCTTCCCCCCCGACTCCTCGCGGTGGCCCTGCTCGGGCTCGCGATGGTGGCCGCAGTGGGATGCGGGTCGTCCGGGGGCGGCGACGGCACGACGTCGCGCGGTGCAGCGGGCAGCGCGGATGGCGATTGGGGCA
This sequence comes from Acidobacteriota bacterium, assembly GCA_018969105.1. Taxonomy (GTDB): domain Bacteria; phylum Actinomycetota; class Thermoleophilia; order Miltoncostaeales; family Miltoncostaeaceae; genus SYFI01. The sequence continues at coordinate 2,119 of JAGWYY010000030.1, forward strand.
TCGCCGCGGTGTCGCAGGCCGGGCGGCGCGGCGCGGTGAACATCCTGCGATGCACGGTGAGTGGCAGTCCCGCCTGCAGCAGGCTCGACGGCGCGATGAGCCCGATCGGCCAGGTCGCGATGCAGGAGGGCGGCCCGCTCTTCGCGGCTACCTTCGACGGGCCCGTGCTGCGGTGCGACCCCTACCAGCCCGCGAGTTGCGATGCCGTCGGCACCGTGCGTGGGGCCACGGCGGTTGCCGCGGAAGCAGGTGCCGCCGACGATGCCGCGCCCGCGGTGTACGTGGGCACTACCGTGGGATATGAGGGCGCGGAGGGCGACATCTGGCGATGCCCGCAGGATGATCCCAATGCCTCATGCACGAAGGTCGGCACGCCCGCCCCAGGGGACTTCGTGGCCTCGATGGCGATCATCGGGGGCAACGTGTACGCGGGGCTGAGTGACGGCCGCATCCTCCGCTGTGCCACGGGTGCGGCCACGAGTGCATGCACCACCTTTGCGAGGCCCGGCGGCGGCATCAAGGCGCTGAGCCCGTTCCGCAGCACCCTCGGGGTGGCGACGGCCGCGGGTGCGGTGTGGACATGCCCCACGGGAGGGAGCGGCACGCCGGCGTGCACGAAGGTGGCGTCCATGCCCGGCGCCGTCGCGACGGCGGTGCAGGTATACGGCCAGACCGTCTTCGCGGGCTTCGCGCTTGACGCACCCGATGAACGCGGCCTGTCGGGAGCCGTCCTCGCGTGTGAGGACGGCTCACCGTGCACCCCGGTGGAGCTCCCCGCCCCGGTGGATGACCCGCAGCCGGGCGACCCCTCGGCAGCGCCGGTGACGGCACTCGCCGCGGTGTCGGACGACACCCTCTGGGTCGGTCAGGGAACCATCGCGAGCGCCCGGGCGGAAGGCGCCATCTCGAAGTGCCCCGCGGCCCGTGCATGCACCACCGCGTGGTCGGATCCCGCGGCCGGCATCACCGCCATGACCGAGGTGCCCCCGCAGTAGGTATCCTGCCCGCGCCATGGGACGCCCGATCCGAGTAGTCATCGCCAAGCCCGGCCTCGACGGCCACGACCGCGGAGCCAAGATCGTTGCCCGCTCGCTGCGCGATGCGGGCATGGAGGTCATCTACACCGGCCTGCACCAGACGCCCGAGCAGATCGCGGCCACCGTCGTGCAGGAGGACGCCGACGCCGTGGGGCTGTCGATCCTCTCCGGCGCCCACATGACCCTCGTGCCCCGCATCATGGAGCTTCTGGCCGCCGAGGGCGCGGACGACGTGCTGGTGATCGTGGGCGGCACCATCCCGGCAGACGACGCCGAGGAGCTTCGTGCGCTGGGCGTGGCCGCCGTCTACACCCCCGGGGCCCCGGTGGACGACATGGTGTCGTTCCTCGAGGGCGCCGTCGCCGCCTAGTGGCCGTGCAGCGCGAGCGCCGCGGTGCGGTGCAGGTGCTGGTGCTCGACCGGCAGGAGGCCCTCAACGCCTTCTCGCCCGAGCAAATCGACGACCTCATGGCCGCGCTTGCCGATGCCGCCGCCGACCCCGGCGTGCGCGCCGTGGTGCTCACCGGCGCGGGCCGGGCGTTCTCGGCCGGGGCCGACATCAGCCGCATGGCCGGCATGGACGTCGACGGCGCCCGGGAGTTCGCCGCCCAGGGGCACGGCATGTGCAACGCCATCGAGGACCTCCCCGTGCCGGTGATCGCCGCCATCAACGGCTTCGCGCTTGGCGGCGGGTGCGAGGTGGCCCTGGCATGCGACATCCGCCTGGCGTCCGACGCCGCGAAGATGTCGCAGCCCGAGGTTGCGCTGGGCATCCCGCCCGGCTGGGGCGGCTCGCAGCGCCTGCCGCGCATCTGCGGCGAGGGCTTCGCCAAGCGCATGATCCTCACCGGCGCGATGATCGGCCCGGACGAGGCCCTGGCCGCCGGGCTGGTGTCGGCGGTGCATCCTGCCGACGACCTGCTGGACGCCGCCGTGGCGATGGGCGAGGAGATCGCGCAGAAGTCGCCGTCGGCCGTGGCGCTCTCGAAGCGCCTCATCCACGCGGCGCTCGGCCCGCGCGAGGACCTCCTCGCCGCGGAGGCCGAGGCCTTCGCCCAGCAGTTCGCCCACCGGGAGCGCCTCGAGGGCATGACCGCCTTCCTCGAGAAGCGCCCGCCGTCGTGGGCCGGCTAGCCGCCTGACACTCGGCCCGAGGTGGCCGTACGCCCGCATGGCGCCTGCCCCCCGTTGGTATGCTCGCCGCCGTTCGCAGGGCTGTGCCTTTCTCCCTTTCGCGCGCCCTTGTCAACTTCCAGGAGCCCGTCTTCGTGAAGATCGCCGTATGCGTCAAAGAGGTGCCGGACACGACCGCCGAGAAGCGGATCGACCCCGGCACCGGCCGCCTCGTCCGCGACGAGGGCGACCGCATGCTGAATGAGTTCGACAAGTACGCCGTGGAGGAGGCCGTGCGCCTCAAGGAGGCCGGCGCCGCCGACGAGGTGATCCTCATCTCGCTCGGCCCCGAGAAGGCCGTGGAGTCGCTGCGCCAGGCCCTCGCCATGGGCGCCGACAGCCTCGTGCTCGTTAGCGACCCGGCCGCGGCCGGGTCGGACTACCTCGGCACGGCCAATGCGCTCGCCAAGGTGCTCGACGACTCCGGCGCGGAGCTGGTGCTGCTGGGCAGCGAGGCCACCGACGCGCGCTCCGGCGTGATGGCCGCCGCCCTCGGCGAGGTCTCGGGCCGCGCCTGGGTGACCGCCGCCAACTCGCTGGCCGTCAACGGTGGCACCGTCACCGTGGAGCGCCAGAGCGACGACGGGGTTGACACCGTGGAGCTCCCGCTTCCGGCCGTGATCTCCGTGACCAAGGCGATCAACGAGCCGCGCTACCCGTCGCTCAAGGGCATCATGGGAGCGAAGAAGAAGCCGCAGGAGGTCAAGTCGCTGGCGGACGCCGGCATCGACGCCTCCACGGTCGGAGAGGCCGGCGCACGCACCAAGGTGCTGTCGGTCGAGACCCCGCCTGCTCGCCAGGCCGGTCAGGTGGTCAAGGACGAGGGCAACGGCGCCCAGCAGATCCTCGACTTCCTGATCGAGAAGAAGATCGTCTGAACCCGGACTCGGAACCGAAAGGAACTTAACGACATGGCAGGCATCCTCGTCGTCGCCGAGCCCCAGGGCAGCGGCTTCCGTCGCGTAGGCCTCGAGATCCTCTCGAAGGCGCGCGAACTCAAGGACTCCACCGGCGGGCCGCTCGCGGCCTACGTCGGTGGCTCGGGCGTGGCCGACCAGGCCGCGCAGCTCGGTGCCTACGGCGCCGAGAAGGTGTTCGTGGCCGACCACGAGGCGCTGGGCACCGGCCTGGCCGCCCCGCACGTGGATGTGCTCGCGCAGCTGCAGGCAGAGAACGACTTCTCGGCCATCCTCTTCGGCGGCACCCTGCAGGGCCGCGACACCGCGGCCGCCCTCGCGGCGCGCCTCGGCGCGGGCCTCAACAGCGACTCCACCGACCTCGCGCCCGGCGGCAGCGGCCTGCAGGCCACCCGCCCGGCATTCGGCGGCCAGAACCTCGTGCAGAGCACCTGGACCGGCGGCCCGCAGATCGCGCTGGTGCGCCCCAACTCGTTCCAGGCCTCCGAGAGCGGCGGGTCGGCCGAGGTGGTGGCGGTCACGCCGTCGATCTCCGACGGTGCCCAGCGCGCCAAGGTGACGGCCCGCAAGCCGGCCGAGGAGGGCAAGATCAGCCTCGAGGAGGCCAGCATCATCGTCTCCGGCGGCCGTGGGCTCGGTGCCCCGGAGAACTTCGCGGTGGTCGAGGCGCTCGCCGCCTCGCTCGGCGCGGCCGTCGGCGCCTCGCGCGCCGCGGTGGACGCCGGCTGGTACCCGCACCCCAACCAGGTGGGGCAGACCGGCAAGACCGTCTCGCCGAACCTCTACATCGCGTGCGGCATCTCGGGCGCGGTGCAGCACAAGGTGGGCATGCAGACGTCAGACGTGATCGTGGCGATCAACAAGGACGAGGAGGCCCCGATCTTCCAGTTCGCCGACTTCGGCGTGGTGGGGGACCTCTTCGAGATCGTCCCGCAGCTCACGGAGCTCATCAACCAGCGCAAGGGCTAGCGCCCGAGCGGGCATGAATCACCGCGCGGCCGGGCCTCGCCCCGGCCGCGCTATCATGCCGCCCCCGTGGCACCGACCGGGCCACGCACACCGAGGGAATCGAGAGGGAACGTGAAGGCAGAGATCCACCCCGAGTACGTCGTCTGCGATGTCACCTGCACCTGCGGGAACCACTTCACGACCCGCTCGACGCAGCCCGAGATCCGCGTCGAGATCTGCTCCGAGTGCCACCCCTTCTACACCGGCAAGCAGAAGATCGTGGACACCGGCGGGCGCATCGAGCGCTTCAACAAGAAGCGCCAGAAGGCCCAGTAGCGCCCCAGGGCGCCTCAACGGCATGAGCGGGGTCGCCCCCCTCGTCGAGCAGATCGAGCGCACGCGCGCCGAGCTGTCGGACGCCCTGTCCGACCCGGACGCAGCATCCGATCGCGCGCGCTACGCCGACCTCACGCGTCGGTACTCCGGCCTGGAGCAGGCCGCGACGCTGGCCGCGCGCTGGCGTGACGCCAGCCAGCAGGCCGACGAGGCCCGCGAGATGCTGGCCGAGGATGACGACCCGGACATCCGCGCGCTGCTCAAGGAGGCCGAGGCCGAGATCGACGAGCTCGAGCCCCTCATCCGCGAGGCCATGGTGGAGCCCGACCCGAATGACTCGCGTGACGTGATCGTGGAGGTGCGCGCGGGGGCAGGCGGCGAGGAGGCTGCCCTCTTCGCCCGCGACCTGCTCGACATCTACCAGCGCTACGCCACCGCCCGCGGCTACAAGGTGGAGCTGCTCGACGTGAGCGACGCCGACGCCGGCGGGCTGAAGGAGGCCACCTTCGCGGTGAAGGGCTCCGGGGCGTTCAGCGTGTTCAAGCACGAGGGCGGCGTGCACCGGGTGCAGCGCGTGCCGGCCACCGAGAGCCAGGGGCGCATCCACACCTCCACCGCCACCGTGGCCGTGATGCCCGAGGCCGAGGAGGTCGATGTGCAGATCGACCAGAACGACCTCAAGATCGACGTCTACCGCTCCAGCGGCCCCGGCGGCCAGAGCGTGAACACCACCGACTCCGCGGTGCGCATCACGCACATCCCCACGGGCGTCGTGGTGTCGATGCAGGACGAGAAGAGCCAGCTCCAGAACAAGGAGCGCGCCATGCGCGTGCTGCGCTCGCGCCTGCTCGAGAAGGCGCAGGCCGAGCAGGAGGCCGAGATGCGCGACACCCGCCGCGCGCATGTGGGCAGCGGCGACCGCTCCGAGAAGATCCGCACCTACAACTACCCGCAGAACCGCGTGACCGACCACCGCATCGGCGTCACGGTTCCGCTCAAGGAGCAGGTGCTGCAGGGCCAGCTCTCGTCGCTCACCGACGCCCTCCAGGCCGAGGAGCGCCGGCTGCTGCTCGAGCAGCAAGTCACATAACCCCTGTCGGGGCGGCGATGGCATGCTGCGGAACATGAAGCTCTCTGAGGTTCTGCAGAAGTCCACCGAGTGGCTTGCGGGGAAGGGGTCGGACACCCCGCGGCTTGATGCCGAGGTGCTCATCGGGCATGCGCTCGGGCTTCAGCGCATCGAGCTCTACACCGAGGCTGATCGCCCTCTCACCGAGGATGAGCTGGCGGAGTGCCGGGCGCTCATCGCGCGACGGGGGGAGATGGAGCCCGTGGCGCACATCACCGGGCGCCGGGCCTTCGGGCGCCTCGACCTCGAGGTGACGCCCGACGTGCTGGTGCCCCGCCCGGATACCGAGGTGGTGGTCGACCTCGTGGTGGAGATGGCGCCCGAGGGCGCGCGCATCGTCGACTGGGGAACGGGCTCGGGAGCCATCGCCCTGTCGGTTGCCGACCTGCGCGCCGATGTGACGGTGACCGGCCTCGAGCGCAGCCCCGCCGCGCTGGCGGTGGCGCAGCGCAACCTCGATGCCCACCCCGCCCTGGAAGGTCGCGTGCGCCTGCTCCAGAGCGACGGCATGGCTGCGGTTGCGGGCGATCGCTTCGATGTGGTGGTGAGCAACCCGCCCTACCTGGTGCCCGCCGACCTCGAGCGATACCCGGCGCTCCGTCACGAGCCGGAGCAGGCCCTGGTGGCCGGGCCGGTTGGCACCGAGGACCACGAGCGCGTGATCCGCGAGGCGGCGGACGTGCTCGATCCCGGCGGGGTGGCGGTGCTCGAGGTGGGGGAGGGGCAGCACGACGCCGTCGTGGCCTTTCTCCTGACGCACGGCTTCGCCGACTGCATCACGCGCCCCGACCTCGCGGGCATCGTCCGGGTGGTCGCCGGGCGTCGTGCCTGAGGGGCTCGCCTCAGACCAAAGTCGCTTGACGGGCTTGGGGGGTAGCCCTACCGTCCGCTGCACGGATCCCCCGAACGAAGGAATGGCCATGCGCGCCTCGCCGCTCAGGTATGCCCTGGTTTCCCTGCCCATTGCCCTGGGCGCGCTCGCGATCGGCGTGGCGGGCGCCTCGGCCAACTCGTCGAGCTGGGGTGACAACGGCTCGGGCACCTGCTCCGCAGCGATATCGCAGAGCCAGCTCGGCCAGTACTGCATGCAGTCGGTGACCGGCTGGATCCAGATCAATGGGGGCCAGCCCCAGTACCAGGCGATCAGCTGCGCCAACAACGCCCCCGGCGGGTCCCCGGGGCTCTCGTGGAGCCTCGACGGGCAGTCGTACACCACAGAGAACGGCAGCGTGTGGCCCCAGCTCGCCCAGAGCAGCGACATCGGCCAGTACGTCGGCTGGCAGACCGGCAACGGCAGCGCCTACCTCGACTCGCAGATCGGCGGCTCGATCACCGCGGGCTCCGCGAGCTCCTCTCCCCCGGTGTACGGCACGGGGCAGGCGGCCGTCGACAACATCGGCGGGAGTGGCTACTGGCAGGCGGCGATCGCCTGCCTCAACGCCGCGGGCGTGAGCGCGATGCCGAACGAGCGCGGCGCCGCCGCGCCGACGGCCCAGGTGGCCAACGCCGCCCCGGTGCGCATCCGCGACAAGACCATCGACACGGTCGACGGCAAGAACGGCAAGGCGTTCCGCGCCCGTGAGTACGCGCTGAAGAAGAACGTCACGCGCACCGACACCCGCACCTGCCCTGCCGGAATGGTGCGCAAGGGCAAGCTGGCCTACACCGTCCAGGAGTTCCCGGCCAATGGCACGTCGCCACGGTGGAAGGACCGCTCATTGGTTGACGTCCAGTTGACGCCCAAGGGCACGAACGCCGGCACGGTCGAGATGACCCTCACCCGGGCAAGCAATCCGACCGTGGTGCAGGTGCAGATGCGCTGCGGCAAGGCCTAAGGAGAAACCCTCATGAAGAAGGTGCGTACCCGCGCGGCACTGGCCGCGATCCCGCTCGCCATCGGCGCCCTCGCCATCGGCGCCACGAGCGCCTCTGCCAACTCGAGCTCCCAGGTTCCATGGGGTGACAACGGCTCGGGCACATGCTCGTATCCGGAGAGCACCTTCTGGCATGTCGGCGGCGCCCAGCTCGGGCAGTACTGCATGCAGTCGGTGACCGGGTGGATCCAGATCAACGGCGGCGCCAGCCAGAATCAGGCGATCAGTTGCGCCAACAACGCTCCGGGTGGATCCCCGGGGCTCTCGTGGAGCCTCGACGGGCAGTCGTACGACAACGCGGGCCCCTGGCCGGCGCTGGCGATCGACGGCACGAACCCCCTGAGCTACACCTACGCCACCTTCGTGGCCTGGCAGACCGGCAGCGGGAGCGCATCGCTCTCCGGCGAGACCTGGTACGACGGGGTCACGCCCGGCAACGCATCCACGGGCTCGTACGGGTCGGCGGGCGCGAGCGTGACGAACTGGGGCGGCAGCGGCAACTGGCAGGCCGCCATCGGCTGCGTCAACACCGCGGGCGTCAGCGTGTCGGGGTCGGGCTATGCAGAGGGCGAGCGGAAGCCGCACTCGCCGGCGCGCCCCTCCGTCCAGGTGGCCGACGCCGCCCCGGTGCGCGTGCGCGACAAGACCATCGACACGGTCGACGGCAAGAACGGCAAGGCGTTCCGCGCCCGTGAGTACGCGCTGAAGAAGAACGTCACGCGCACCGACACCCGCACCTGCCCCGCCGGCATGGTGCGCAAGGGCAAGCTCGCCTACACCGTGCAGGAGTTCCCGGCCAACGGGAAGGCCCCGAAGTGGAAGGACCGCGCCCTCGTGGACGTCCAGCTCACCCCCAAGGGCCGGAACGCCGGCATGGTCGAGATGACCCTCACCCGGGCGAAGAACCCGACGGTGGTGCAGTTCCAGATGCGCTGCGGAAAGGCGTAAGGAGAACCCCTCATGACGACGATGCGGACCCGGGCGGCACGTGCCGCCATCCCACTTGCACTGGGCGCCCTGGCGATTGGTGCCAGCAGTGCCTCGGCCAACTCATCGAACTGGGGCGATAACGGCTCGGGCACGTGTGGCGTTGCTCAGGAGTCGTGGACTCCATCCATGGCCGGCACCGAGATCGGCACCTTCTGCATGCAGTCAGTGACCGGCTGGATTCAGATCAATCAGGACTACACCCAGAACCAGCAGATCAGCTGCTCCAACAACGCCCCCGGAGGATCGCCGGGCCTCTCGTGGAGCCTCGATGGACAGGCATACGTCAACAGTCCCGAGTGGTACGCACTGGCGAGCACCGATTCCGGCAATGACCCGTGGAACACCATCGGATGGCAGACCGGAAGTGGGAGCGCAAACCTCGTTCAGTGGGCCTGGACCGGCAGCGTGACGACGGGCAACACGGGTGCCCAGCAGTACGGCACGGGTGGCGCGACTGTAAGCAACACCGGCGGCAGCGGCTACTGGCAGGCCGCCATCGCGTGCGTGAATGCCGCGGGCGCAACCGCGTCCGGGAACACCAACTTCGAGCGCGCATCGCACTCGATGGAGCGGTCCTCAGCCCAGGTGGCACACGCCGCCTCGGTGCGCATCCGCGACAAGCAGCTCGACATCGTCGACAAGGTGCGCAACAAGGCATCCCTCGCGCGTGAGTACGCCCTGAAGACGAACGTCACACGTACCGACACCCGCACCTGCCCCGCAGGCATGGTGCGCAAGGGCAAGCTCGCCTACACCGTCCAGGAGTTTCCGGCCAACCACACCTCGCCCAGGTGGAAGGACCGTTCGCTCGTGAACGTGACGATGACGCCGAAGGGCAACAACGGCGGCATGGTGTCGATGACGCTCACCAAGGCCAAGAACCCGACCGTGGTGCAGTTCCAGATGCGCTGCGGAAAGGCGTAGTACTCGCACTTCGGCGGGCGGGGTAGTCAGGGGCCCCCGCTACGATGGGGCCCGACAGCCGCCACCTCACCCGCCGGAGTGCATCGCCGTGAGTTTCTTCGATTCCGACAGCCACCTGTCCCAGCCGCTCGCCGAGGCCGATCCCGCGGTGGCGGGCCTGCTGCGGCAGGAGCTCGAGCGCCAGGCCGAGACGCTCGAGATGATCGCCAGCGAGAACTTCACGAGCATGGCCATCCTCGAGGCCGTGGGATCGGTGCTCACCAACAAGTACGCCGAGGGGCTGCCGCACAAGCGCTACTACGGCGGCTGCGAGGTGGTGGACGAGGTGGAGGACCTCGCCATCGCGCGCGCCAAGGAGGTGTTCGGCTGCGAGCACGTGAACGTGCAGGCGCACTCGGGCAGCACCGCCAACGAGGCTGCCTACAGCGTGCTGATCGAGCCCGGTGACAGGGTGATGGGCATGTCGCTCGCGCACGGCGGCCACCTCACCCACGGCCTCAAGGTGAACTTCTCGGGCCGCATGTACGAGTTCCACGGCTACGGGGTGAGCCCCGACACCTGCCGCCTCGACATGGATGAGATCCGTCGCCAGGCGCACGAGGTGCAGCCCAAGCTCATCGTGGCTGGCGCCAGCGCATACCCGCGCACGCTCGACTTCCCGGCCTTCCGCGCAATCGCCGATGAGGTGGGCGCGAAGCTGATGGTCGACATGGCGCACATCTCCGGCCTCGTGGCCGGCGGCGCGCACCCGAGCCCGGTGGGCGTGGCCCACGTGGTCACCTCGACCATGCACAAGACCCTCGGCGGACCGCGCGCGGGCTTCATCATGTGCGACGAGGAGTTCGGCAGCGCCATCGACCGCGCGGTGTTCCCCGGCCTGCAGGGCGGCCCGCTCATGCATGTGATCGCCGGCAAGGCCGTGGCCTTCGGCCAGTGCCTCACGCCCGAGTTCCGCGAGCGCCAGCAGCGCACCGTGGACAACTGCCAGGCCATGGCCGAGGTGCTCGTGGGCAGCGGCATCGACCTCGTCACCGGTGGTACCGACAACCACCTCGTGCTCGTCGACCTCTCGAAGACCCCGCTCACCGGCGTGGACGGCGAGGCCCGCCTCGACCGCGCGGGCATCACGGTGAACAAGAATGGCGTGCCCTTCGACGAGCGCCCGCCCACGGTCACGTCGGGCGTGCGCATCGGCACGGCAGCGCTGACCACCCGCGGCATGGGCCCGGACGAGCTGCGCGAGGTGGGCGCCATCATCGCCGAGGCCCTCACGCCGGAGACCACCGACGCCGACCTCGACGCCCTGCGCCAGCGCAGCAAGGCGCTGGGCGACCGCTTCCCGCTGTACCCCGAGCTCATCGCCGAAACCGCCCGCGTCTGATCCCGCATGAGCGCTGAGCGGCGCGGTTGGGCGCTCGTCACCGGGGCGAGCGCGGGGATCGGTGCCGAGGTGGCGCTCCGGCTCGCCCGCCGCGGGCACCCGCTGGTCATCGTCGCGCGCCGCGGCGACCGCCTGGCGGCGCTGGCCGAGCAGGCACGGCGCGAGCACGGGGTGGAGGTGCGCGGCGTGGCCGCCGACCTCTCGCGCGAGGAGGGACGGGTGGCCGTGCGCGGCGTGCTCGACCAGCTGAGGGGGCCGCTCGAGGTGGCGGTGCTGAACGCCGGCATCGGCACGCAGGGCCGCTTCGTGGACCTCGACCGCGCTGCGGAGGTGCGCGAGGTGCGCCTCAACTGCGTGGCGGTGGTCGACCTGGCGTCGCACGTGCTGCCGGGCATGGTGGCGAACGGCCGGGGCGACCTGGTGGTGATGTCGTCGGCCGCGGCGTCGCAGGCGATTCCCTACATGTCCACGTACGCGGCCACCAAGGCGTTCGAGATGCGCTTCGTGCGCGGCATCGACCAGGAGCTCCGCGGCACCGGGGTGCGGGCCTTCGCGATCTGCCCCGGACCGGTGCGCACGGCCTTCCACCGCCTGGGGTGGGGGAAGGACCTCCCGAGGCTCATGCCCACCGAGTCGGCCGGGTCGGTGGCCGCGCGGGTGATCCGCGTGCTCGATCGCCGCCGGCGCAATCCCGTGGTGGCCAGCGGGCCCCTCGCGCCCTTCACGATTCCGCTCACCGGGCTGCTGGGCGAGGCCTTCTCGGCGTGGGGAGCGGGGCTCTATCACCGCCCCCGGCACTGACACCCCGCGCCCGGATGCGCGCAGGTGCCGGCCGGGCACTCGTAGAATGACCTTCCGGAGGCCGTGACGGACTCCGCCACACCATGACCACGACGCTGATCCCCATACTCAGCGCGATCGCCGCGGCAGTCGTGGTGCTCATCCTCACGCCCGCCACCATGGCGCTGGCCAGGAGGGTCGGGGCCGTCGATGAGCCCTCGGCCCGTCGCATCCACGACCGGCCCATCCCGCGGCTCGGCGGCGTGGCGATCCTCATCGGCTTCCTGCTGCCCGCCCTGTGGTTCCTGCCAATCGAGCCCGCGGCCCGCGGCCTCATCGCCGGCGCGGTGCTGATCGCCGCCCTGGGCATCGCCGACGACATCCTCGGCATGCAGCCGGCCGTGAAGTTCGCGGGGCAGATCGCCTGCGCGTGCATCCCCGTGGCCGCGGGGATGACCATCGACCACCTCACGCTGCCCTTCTTCGGCGCGTTCGACCTCGGCGCCGCGCAGTACCCGCTCACGGTGCTGTGGTTCGTGGCCATCGTGAACATCATCAACTTCACCGACGGCATGGATGGCCTGGCCGCCGGCGTGGTGGCCATCGGGTCGACCACCTTCGCGATCATCGCTGCGTCGCTCGGGCGTGCCGATGCGGCCATCCTCGCCGCCGCGCTCGCCGGGGCCTGCGCGGCGTTCCTGCGCTTCAACTTCCACCCGGCGCGCACGTTCATGGGGGATGGCGGCTCGATGTTCCTGGGCTTCATGCTGGCCGGCATCGCCATCAGCGGCGTGATGAAGAGCGCGGCGGCCATCGCCATCGTGCTGCCGCTCGTGGTGCTGGCCATCCCGATCCTCGACACGTCGTTCGTGATCCTCAAGCGCATCAAGCACGGCGCCCCCGTGTACTCGGCCGACAAGAGCCACTTCCACCACCGGTTCCTCGCCATCGGCTGGAGCCAGCGGCGCACGGTGCTGGCCATCTACGCGTGGACCGGCCTCATGGCCATCCTCGCCCTGGCCATGCGCTTCGTTCCCTACATGAACGCCCCCGGCGACTGGAACGTGGGGTGGACCGCCCTGCTGGCCGCCATCGCCGCACTGGGGCTGGCCGGGGCGATCTACCTGGTGTACGTGCTCGAGATCCTGAAGTGGCGCAACGAGCCGGTGGTCACCATCGTCCGCCGCCACCGCGGCCGGGCGCGCGAGCGGGTGGCGAACCGGCCCTAGGCGGGGCGCCGGGACGTTCGTCCCGACCCGCGACGGTACTCCCGGCGGGTTCGGCACCGCGGCTCCGGGCTGTGCGTATAGTGCCGACGTCCGCCGCACCAGACGCGCGCTCGCGTCCGGATCGTCGCGGCGTCACCCATGCCCTCGAGGAGGCACGAGATAGCACCCAAGTGCGCAGGTCGACCGAGCGAGCAGGAGGCATGAGCAGCGCAGTGGCCACCGTTCCCCAGTCGGACCGCCCCGATGTGCTCGAGTTCGTCCTGGCGACCCTGGGCTTCATCACGCTGCTCATCGAGCTGCCATTCGTGTGGCTGCTCGGCGGCCCCTTCATGGGATGGTTCATCGGCGCCGTGCTCTTCGCCGCCAGCTGGGGCGCGCAACTGGCCATCACGCGGATGGCCGAGCGCATGGACCCCACGCAGGCCGTGGGCATCGCCGGCATCTCGTCGATCGGCCGGGCCATCATCGTGGTGGCCATCCTCTTCGTGGTCGCGCTGAGGGTCGACAAGACCATCGGCCTGGTGGCCGCCGGCGTGTTCGCCGTGGCATTCACCATCGACCTCCTCAGCCGCTCGATCCTCTTCGGCATCCGCGAGAAGAAGCGCCGCATCGCCCGGGAGGAGGCCGCATGAGCACCGACGCCGGCCTCGACCAGGCGGCAGCGCCCGCCCCGCGCAAGAAGAACACCACGATCAAGTGGGTGGGCTGGGGAGCCGTGGCCTTCCTGGCCATCTGGTCGATCTTCGCCCTCATCATGGCTCCCGAGGTGCAGTCGCTCGACGAGTTCAAGCCGCAGAACGAGTTCGGCCTGCACCCGTGGCTGTCGATCAACCTCGGCCCGCTCGACCTGTCGATCAACAAGGCGGTGATGTACCTCATCCTGTCCTCGCTGATCGCGATCGTCTTCGGGCTCATCGTGGTGCGCCGCGGGCTCTCCGACCGGTTGGGCGACGGCCAGAACATCCTCGAGATCGCCTACGAGTTCACCGAGGACTCCATCGCCAAGGCCACGCTGCCGCCGAAGGTGTTCCAGCGCTACTTCCCCTACGTGGCCACGCTGTTCATCTTCATCGGCATCAACAACCTCATCAGCTTCATCCCGCTGCCCGGCGGCGAGGAGTCGGCCATCGGCTTCATCCCCGACCTCTCGCTCTATGCCGCCACGGCGAACCTCAACGTCACCCTCGCGCTCACCATCTGCACGTTCCTCATCTACAACTACGAGGGCATCAGGGCACATGGCCCCTGGGGCTACCTCAAGAGCTTCGTGCCGAGCGGGGACATCAACCCGTTCATGAAGGGCGTGGTCTTCGTGCTCGAGTTCCTCTCGAGCATCCTCCGCCTGGTGAGCCTCTCGGTGCGTCTGTTCGCCAACCTCCTGGCGGGGCACCTGCTCATCATCATGGCCGCCGGCTTCGCGATCCTGCTCGGCAGCTTCGTCGGCCTCGTGGCGATTCCGTTCGGCCTCTTCTTCTACTTCTTCGAATGGGTCCTGATCGCAGGACTGCAGGCATTCATCTTCGCGATGCTCAGCGGCATCTACATCGGCTTCGCAGTCGAGCACGCGCACTGATTCCAACCAAACCCGTACTCAACCGACACAAGGGACGGACTAGTGGCACTTGAAGGCAATGTTGTTGACGCGGCAAAGGTCCTGACGCTCGGCCTCGCGACCGCTTTCGGCGCGATCGGCCCGGGTGCCGGCGTGGGTTACCTCATGGGCAAGACCGTGGAGTCCGTGGCGCGCCAGCCCGAGCTCCGCGGCGAGATCATGGGACTCATGTTCCTGGGCCTCGCGCTCACCGAGGCCATCACCTTCTACGCCCTCCTCATGGGCTTCGTGGCCTTCTTCCTGGTCTAGGTGATGAACCCGCTCGAGCACGTCCAGTACGTCGGGGCCGAGGCGGGGGGCAACCCCCTCCTGTCGGCGAGCCCCGGCCTGATGATCTGGACCGTCGTGATGTTCTTCATCACGCTGTTCATCCTGAAGAAGTTCGTCTTCGGGCCGGTCGGCGACGCCATCGAGAAGCGGCGCGCGAAGATCGCCGCCAGCATCGACGAGGCCGAGACCAGCCGCGACGAGGCCATGCGCCTGCTCGAGGAGTACAAGGTGCAGCTCGCTGACGCCCGCCGCGAGGCGGACGAGCTGCGCGAGGCAGGCCGCCGCGAGGGCGAGCGCCAGAAGACCGACATCGTCGGCCAGGCGCAGGAGCAGCGCGAGCGCATCGTCAGCGACACGCAGGTGCAGATCGACGCCCAGGCGCGGGCGGCGGTGGCAGGCGTGCGCGACGACGTGGTGGTGCTGGCCATCACCGCGGCCGAGAAGGTCACCCGGAAGTCGCTGTCGGACGAGGACCACCGCCGCCTGGTGGAAGAGGCCCTCAACGACGCCGACCTGAGCGGACTGCAGAACGGCTGATGAGCGTCGCGGCCACATACGCCGATGCGCTGTACGAGGCCGCCGAGGCGCAGTCGGCCGTCGACCGCGTGCGCACCGAGCTGGCGGACCTGGCCGAGGCCATGGCCGACGGCACGGACCTGCGCACGGCCATGCTCAACCCCGAGGTGCCGGACGCCGCGAAGCGGGCGGCCCTCGCGGAGATCATGGAGGGCGCCCACCCGGTGACCTCGGGCTTCGCCCAGGTGCTGGTGGACCGCGGCCGCATCGGCGAGATCGGTGACATGGCGCAGGCCTTCGCCAAGCGCGTCGACGTGGCCGAGGGCCGCGTGGTGGTCACCGCCGTCACCGCCGTACCGCTCACTCCCGAGCTGCGCGAGCAGATCCGCGCGAAGGTGCGCGCCCAGACGGGCCGCGACGCCGAGCTCGAGGAGACCGTCGACCCGACCATCATCGGCGGGCTCGTCCTGCGCGTCGGCGAGGTCGTCGTCGATGCCTCCCTTCGCACCCGCCTCGAGGAGATGCGCCGCTCCCTCGAGTCCGCACCCGTCGATCTCGCGAGCGCGATCGAGGCCTGAGCCCATCCGCTCCGCACGCATCAATCCAGGAAAGAGGAACACCTACCGATGAAGCTCCGCCCCGATGAGATCACGAAGGTCCTGCGCGCCCAGATCGAGCAGTACGAGGGCGTCGCGGAGGCCGACGAGGTGGGGACCGTCCTGCAGGTGGGTGACGGAATCGCCCGCGTGTACGGCCTCCCGTCCGTGCTGGCGCTCGAGATGCTCGACCTGCCGCACGGCGTGACCGGCCTGGCCCTGAACCTCGAGGAGGACAACGTCGGCGTGGTGCTCCTCGGCGATGACGTGCTCATCAAGGAGGGCGACCCCGTGCGGCGCACGGGCAAGGTCATCCAGGTGCCCGTGGGCGAGGGCCTGCTCGGGCGCGTGGTGGACCCGCTCGGCAACCCGCTCGACGGCCGCGGCCCCATCGAGGCCGCCGAGTACCGCCCGGTGGAGTTCAAGGCTCCCGGCGTGGTGCAGCGCCAGAGCGTGAAGGAGCCGCTGCAGACCGGCATCAAGGCCATCGACGCGCTGATCCCGATCGGCCGTGGCCAGCGCGAGCTGATCATCGGCGACCGCCAGACGGGCAAGACG
>JAGWYY010000158.1 GCA_018969105.1 Acidobacteriota bacterium
CGAGCGCCGCGTGAACGACCGCGTGGCCGAGGATGCTCCCGTGGTGGCTGCCGTGATGCCCCGCGACGAGGCCGATTCGCTCGGCGCCATCGGCCTGTTCGAGGAGAAGTACGGCGAGGTGGTGCGCGTGGTGCAGGCGGGGGAGTTCTCGAAGGAGCTCTGCGGCGGATGCCATGTGTCGCGCACCGGCGAGATCGGCCCCATGGTGATCGTGTCCGAGGGCAGCACGGGCGCGGCCACGCGGCGCATCGAGGCCGTCACCGGGCTCGCCGCCGTGGAGCACCTGCGCGCACGTGAGGCCGCGCTGTCGGCCGAGCTGGCGCAGCGCGACGAGCGCATCAGGGCGCTGGAGGCAGACCTGAAGCGAGCCCGCTCGGGGCGCGTGGACGTGGCCGCGGTGGCCGCCGCCGCCGAGGACGTCGGTGTGGCACGCGTGCTGGCCGCCGAGGTGGAGGCCGCCGAGATGGATGAGCTGCTGCAGCTGACCGACCGCGTGAAGCAGTCCGTCGGTGCCGGCGCGGCCGTGGTGCTCGGCGCCGTCGCAGACGGGAAAGCCCTGCTCGTGGCCAACTTCGACGACGCCGCTCAGGCCGCAGGCCTCTCGGCTGCCGACGTCATGCGCGAGGTCGCGCCGGTGGTGGGCGGGGGCGGGGGCGGCAAGCCCGGCATGGCCCGCGCCGGCGGCAAGGACCCGTCGAGGATGGCGGAGGCCATCGAGCGCGCCTGGGCCGTGCTGAGGCAGCCGGCCGGATGAAGGCGCTGGCGCTCGACCTCGGGCGCGCGCGCACCGGGGTCGCGGTGAGCGACCCGACGGGCACGCTCGTGAGGCCACTGCCGGTGATCCGCGAGGTCGACCGGCCCGAGGGCGCGGCCGCGCTCGCCGAGGTGATCGCCCGCGAGGCGCCCGAGGTGATCGTCATCGGCCAGCCCCTGCTGATGTCGGGCGAGGCCGGGGAGCAGGCGCACCACGCGTCGTCGTTCGCCGGGCGCCTGAGGTCGCGGGTGGACGCCCGCGTGGTGCTGGTGGACGAGCGCATGTCCACGGCCGAGGCGGAGCGGCGCGCGCGCGAGACCGGCTCGGGGTCCGACATCGACAGCATCGCGGCCTGCGTCATCCTCGAGGCCTGGCTGGCGGCCCAGCAGGAGGCCGCATGAGCCCCGGCGCGCCCCCGCCCGGCGGCCCCCTGCCGGACGCCGCGCCGTCCGGGAGCCCGCCGCCGGGGCGTCGGCGCCGGCCCCAGCGCGCCACGCCCGCCGGGCGCAAGGTGCTGGCCATCGTCATCCCGGTCATCGCGCTGCTGGTAATCGTGATCGGCCTCTGGGTGACCTGGGGCGGCAACGGATCCGATCAGGCGGCCCAGACCACGCCCACCACGGTCGACGTGCTCTTCATCGAGGGGCTGCGCCGCAGCGAGATGGCGGAGATCCTCCAGAAGAAGACCGGCATCCCGGCCGCGGACTACATGAAGGCCACCGACCCGTCGGCGCTCGGGCAGCGCCTTGCCGGCACGAAGAAGCCCACGTCGCTCGAGGGATTCCTCTTCCCGGCCACGTACCCGGTGGACCCGAAGAAGCCGGTCACCGATCTCGTGAACTACCAGCTCGACACCTTCACCCAGCGCACCGAGGGCATCAGTTACAAGGCCGCGAAGCGCAAGAACCTCACGAAGTACGACGTGCTCATCATCGCGTCGCTCGTGGAGCGCGAGGCCAGCACCACGAAGGAGCGGCGCATCATCGCGGGGGTCATCGAGAACCGCCTGCGCGCCCGCATGCGCCTCGACATCGACGCCACGGTGCAGTACGCGGTGGGATCATGGAAGGCGGAGCTCACGAAGGACGACCTCGCCATCGCCTCTCCGTACAACACCCGCAAGTACTTCGGACTGCCGCCCGGGCCCATCTGCAACCCGGGGGAGGACTCCCTCAAGGCCGCGGCCAATCCGATCCCGTCGAAGTACCTCTTCTACGTGTCGAAGAACGACGGCACCGACCTGCACTACTTCGCCACCACCGAGGCCGAGCACATCGCCAACATCAAGCGCGCCGCGGCGAACGGCGGGGGCTGATGCAGGAGCCCTGGCCCACGGCGTCCACCCGGTTCGCCGGGGTCATCGGCTGGCCGGTGGGCCACTCGCTGTCGCCGTCCATGCACAACGCGGCCTTCCGCGCGCTGGGGCTCGACTGGGCCTACCTGGCGTTTCCCATTGCGCCCGAGCACCTCGAGTCCGCGGTGCGGGGGCTGTTCGACGCCGGCTGCTCCGGACTCAGCGTGACCATCCCGCACAAGCAGGCTGTCATCGCCTGCTGCGATGAGGTGACCCCCGCGGTCGAGGCCATCGGCGCGGCCAACACGCTCGTGCCCCTGGGCGACGGCCGCGTGCGCGGCGACAACACCGATGCCGAGGGCTTCCTGCGCGCCCTCGACGAGGCCGCCCCGGTCGACCTGCAGGGCCGGGACGTGCTGATGATCGGCGCGGGCGGCGCCGCGCGCGCAATCGCCTTCGCCCTCGCGGGCCGCGGGGCCCGCCTGCGTGTGGCCAACCGCACCACCGCGCGCGCCGCCGCCCTGGGCGACCCCGTGGAGTTCACGCGCGATGCCATGGAGCGGGCCGCCGCCGAGTGCGTGCTGGTGGTCAATGCCACGAGCCTCGGCATGGGCACCGACGAGGTGCCGCCCGAGCTGCCCGTCGACTCCCTGGGGCCGGGCACCGTGGCCTACGACATCGTCTACCGGCAGGAGCCCACGCCATGGCTGCGCGCCGCCGCCGACCGCGGCGCGCCCACCGTGGATGGCCTCGGCATGCTGCTGCACCAGGGGGCCGCGGCGTTCGCCCAGTGGACCGGCACGGAGCCCCCGGTGGATGCCATGCGCGCCGGGCTCACCCCCCGCTGAGGGGCAACCCCGCGTAATGCCCGCGCGTCCGGTCCGCGACCTAACCTCGTGAGTCCGATGCGCTTCCTGCACACCGCCGACTGGCA
>JAGWYY010000031.1 GCA_018969105.1 Acidobacteriota bacterium
GGGGAAGGTGAGGGTCTTGCTGGCGTCGGGGATGTGCGACCAGAAGCGCTGCACCAGCCAGCCCCCCAGGCGGGCGACGGCGTCGCTCATGGTGCCGCGGTGGCCGGTGGGCTCGAGCCAGCGGTCGTTGATCACGCCCTCGGGAACGGCGTTGTAGTACTCGGCGAAGAGACCGGCGAGGTTGCCCCCCGACGGCCAGCAGACGTCGTTCCAGAGCACCGACGGCTCGTACTGGTGGATGAGTTCCTGCACGTGCCGCGTGGCGTAGCCCACGTAGTCGTCTTGGTACGGGACGGCGAGCGAGGTGTCGGCCGGGTTGTCGATGAGCGCGTCGTTGTACGGCCAGTCGTAGCCACCTGAGTAGTAGAGGCCCATGCGCATGCCGGCGTCCAGCACGGCCTGGCGCATGTCGCCCACCAGGTCGCGCTTCGCGTGGTAGCGGCCCTTGCGCGGGTGCTCCTGCGCGGTGGGCCACAGGCAGAATCCCTCGTGGTGCTTGGTGGTGAGCACCACGTAGCGCGCGCCGGCGTCGCTGCAGATGCCCGCGATGGCATCGAGGTCGGCGGCCGACGAGGCCTCGTCGAACGGCGCCACGAAGTCGTCATAGGTGGCGTCGGGGCCATAGGTGTCGCGCTGGTGCTGCCAGGTGGGGCTGCCCTCGAGGCGGCTGGTGTTGAGGTACCACTCCGCATACGGGTTCTGCCGCAGCATCTCCTCGGGCCCCGCGTCGTGCAGCAGCTTCTGGATGTCATCCACCTGCGGCGCCCAGCCGGGCACCGAGTAGAGGCCCCAGTGGAGGAAGATCCCGAGCTTGGCGTCGTCGTACCACGCCGGCACCTCGTGGGTGCTCACCGATTCCCATGTGGGCTCGTACATGCGGCCAGTCAAGCGGTTCGGCGGGCACCCGGCCCCGAAAACGCAGGGAGCCCTGCACCGGCGCGCGGTGCAGGGCTCCCGGGAAGCGGGTTCGCCGGTGCGGCGGCCTAGATGCGCACCGTGTTGGACGGTGCCGACACGCCACCCGAGTTGTAGGCGCGCACGCGCACCCGGGCACCGGGCTTGGCCCACTTGGTGCGGATGATCGGCGACGTCGACGTGGTGCGCGCCACCGTCTTGCCGTTCACCATCACCTCGAAGCCCGTGCCCTTGCCGGTGATGCTGAGCGCGAGTCCGTTGGTCGTGCGCTTGGCGCCGAGCAGCTTGGGTGCGGGCGGGGCGACGGTGCGGCGCAGCACCGGCGGCGTGGTGGCCGGCGGGGCGCCATTGCGCGGGCCGCTGGTGGACGGACGCGGGGCGTTGCCGGGCGTGGTGTCCTGGGCCGGAACCGACGGCGCGGGCGGCGTGACGCCGGACGACACGTTGACGAGCAGGTTGGGCGAGCCGACCGGGTCGGCCACCACGTTCTGGGTGGCGCCCTGCACCATGGCGGCACGCACCGCGGCCGGGGTGGCCGTGGGCTGGGCCGAGAGCAGCAGGGCGGCGGCGCCGGCGGCGTGCGGCGAGGCCATCGAGGTGCCTGAGATCGTGTTGGTGGCCGTGGGCGACGTGTACCACGCCGAGGTGATGCCCGAGCCCGGCGCGAAGACGTCCAGGCACGAGCCCCAGTTCGAGAACGACGAGCGGCTGTCCGACGACGTGGTGGACCCGACGGTGATGGCCGTGGGCTCGGAGGCCGGCGAGTAGGAGCAGGCGTCATCGCTCGAGTTGCCGGCGGCCACCGCGAAGGTGATGCCATCGGCCACCGCCGCGGCCACGGCGGCGTTGAGCGCCGCCGAGTAGCCACCGCCCAGGCTCATGTTGGCCACGGCCGGCGTGCCGGCCTGGTGGTGCTGGGCGGCCCACTGGATGCCGGCGATCACGCCGGAGGTGGAGCCTGAGCCCGAGCACGAGAGCACCCGCACGGGAACGATGGTGGCGGCCGGCGCGACGCCGTAGGTGGCGCCGGCGACGGTGCCCGCCACGTGCGTGCCGTGGCCGTTGCAGTCGTTGCTGCCGTTGCCGTCGGCCACCGCGGTGTACCCGGCGCTGACGCGACTGCCGAAGTCCTGGTGGTCGGGCCTCACGCCGGTGTCGATGATGTAGGCCGTCACGCCGGAGCCGTTCTGGCTGGCGGTGATGCGCCCGTTGAGCGGAAGGGCGGCCTGGTCGATGCGGTCGAGGCCCCAGGAAGCGGCGGCGCGGTCCGTGCCACCGGGGCTCGGCGCGGGACCGGGCGTGGGAGTGGGCGTCGGGGTGGGAGTGGGAGTGGGCGTGGGAGCCGGCGTGCTCGCCGACATGGTCCACGTGAGGTTCGTCGCCCCCGTGTAGCCGCCCCAGCCATCCACGGCGATCCGGTAGGTGGTGCCCTGGGTCACCGGCACGGCGACCTCGCTCCAGAGTCCGCCGGGTGCGTCGTCGTTGGCCGCGAGCTGGTTGAGCGAGGCGACGGCGTCACCCGTGTAGGTGGCGAGGAGGGTGTCGAAGGCCGAGCCCTGGGTGGAGAGCCGCAGGGTGCCGGTGGACGGGGCCGTCCAGCGGTACCAGATCGACGCGCGCCCGTTGCTCGCGCCGTGATTGGGCTCACCCGACTCGCGCTTGGCGCCGATGGTGGTGCCCGTGGTCGATCCACTGGCGCCCGTGATCTCCTGGGCGTCCGAGAAGAGGTCGTTGGGTACGGTGGGCGGCGCGGGCGCGTCACCGGTCATCGACCAGTTGAGCACCGTGGCGCCCTTCCAGCCGCCGTAGCCATCCACGGCCAGGTAGTAGGTGGTGCCGGCGGTCACCGCGAATTCCACGCGGCTCCAGAGGTTGCCCGGGGCGTCGTCGTTGGAGGCACGGGTGGACAGTGCCGACACGGCCGAGCCGGTGTAGGCGCCGAGCAGGGTGTCGAAGGTGGACCCCTGCGTGGTGACGCTGAGGGTGCCGTTGGAGGGCGCGGTCCAGCGGTACCAGATCGAGGCGCTGCCGCCGCCACCGCCGTGCGACGGCTCGCCGGCCTCGCGCGATGCGCCGACGGTGGTGCCCGCCGTGGTGCCGCTGTTGCCGGTGAGCTCCTGCGCGCCGGCGAACGGGTCGTTGGCCGCGGCCTGGGTCTTCCAGGGCGGAGCCGGCTCATCGGCCTGGGTGCCGGCCTGGGCGGCGGTGACGCCGCCGATCATCTGCACCGGGCGATCGGGCTCCACGAGGATGACGTCGGGGTTGTTCTCGAGCCGCGCGATGTCGGCGCGGTCGAGGTCGGCGACGAAGCCCTTGCCGATGGTCCTGATGACCTGGTCGACGTCGTTGCCGCGGCGCTCCTCGGAGCGCACCATGGCGGAGAGGTTGGCGCCGGGCTCCACCAGCACGATCTGCGGCGTCTCGGCGGCGGCGGACGCGGAGCCCGCGACCACCATCCCTCCGGCCAGTACGGCCGACCCGATCAGGGTGGTCATCACACGACGTGAGGTGGGGCGCGGGCGGTTCATGGACGGGAACCTACGCCCGAAACCCCCCGTCGGTACAGGTGCCGGTGACGCTTCACCGTTTTCTCACACTTTCCGAACCCCTACGTTTACGAGGTGACCTGGCTTCAGTCGTTTCTCGCGGCCTTCCTGGCCGTGGCAACCGTGATCTACGTGATGCGTGCCATCGCCATCCGCCGCGCGGGGAACCCCAGCTGGACGCGCTGGGCATGGGTTGCCGTGCTCTTCGCGGTGGCCCTCATCGTGAACGTCATCGCCCTCGTGCTGAGCGCCTAGCCCTGCGCCCGGCGCACCGATAGGCAGGGCGCATGGCCGCCGCCATCCCCGTGCTGCTCCTCCCCCCATCGGAGGGAAAGGCCGAGGGCGGAAGCGTGACGCCCGTCGACTGGGCCATGGGCGCCTTCGGTCATCTCGCAGCCGATCGTCGCGCGGTACGCGATGCCGTTCGCCGCGCGCTGCGCTCGGGTGGTGCCGCGGGCGCGCAGAAGCTCCTGGGCGTACGTGGTGCGCACCTCGAGCGCGCCCGTGATGAGTGGCGTCACATCGATGCCTCCGCAACTGCTCCCGCCGCCGAGCGCTACGCGGGCGTGGTGTGGGGCGGGCTCGACCTCCGCACGCTCCCGGCCCCGGCACGGCGCCGCGCGATGTCCCGCATCGTGGTCCCCTCCGCGCTCTGGGGTCTCGTGGGAGCACGTGATCTCATCCCGGCCTACCGGCTCAAGATGTCGGCCCGGCTCGATGGCCTCGGCGTGCTGTCGGCCTGGTGGCGCCCCGCGGTCTCGCGGGCGCTCGCCGTGCGGGCAGGGCGCGGGGCGGTGATCGACCTGCTCCCGCAGGAGCATCGCGCGGCCATCGACCCCTCCGCGCTCGCACGAGGGCGACTCGTGCGCGTGGAGATCGTGGAGGACGGCCCGGGCGGGCGCCGGTCGGTGGGGCATGCGGGCAAGCAGGCGAAGGGGCGCCTCGCCCGGGCCATCGTGGAGCACGACGCCCGCACGGCCGACGATGTGGCGGCCCTGCGGGTGGAGGGCCTGTCGCTGCTCTCCGTGCACCGCGGCGACATCACGCAGGTGCTGTTCCTGCGGGAGGCCTGACCGCCCGACCTCTCCGCGCAGGGGCCTGCCGGCGAGCTACTTCTTCCTGGCGGGAGCCGCCTTCTTTGCCGGTGCCTTGGCAGCCGCCTTCGCCGGTGCCGCCTTCTTGGCCGGGGCGTTCGCTGCGGGCTTGGCCACCGGCTTTGCGGCAGCCTTCGCCGCCGGCTTTGCCGCAGCCTTTGCGGGCGTCTTCGCCGCGGGCTTGGCAGCAGCCTTCGCCGGGGCCTTCGCTGCGGGCTTGGCCGCCGCCTTCGCCACCGGCTTTGCGGCAGCCTTCGCCGCCGGCTTTGCCGCAGCCTTTGCGGGCGTCTTCGCCGCGGGCTTGGCAGCAGCCTTCGCCGCCGGCTTGGCGGCGGTCTTCGCGCCGGCCTTCGCCGCGGGCTTCGCGGCCGCCTTGGCAGGGGACTTGGCCGGTGCCTTCGCAGCGTCCTTCGCCGGTGCCTTGGTCTCGGCCACCTTCTCCATGGCGGCACGCGCCATGGCCTGCACCGACGGCGGGGTGGACGACAGCGGCGGGCGCACGGTGGCGCGCATGGACGATCGCGACTGCTGGGCGGCGGCGGCACGCGCGGCGGCAGCGGCCTTGGGGTCGGCCTTGGGCGGCGGCTTCGGCGCGATGCGCTTGCCGGTGGGCTTGTGCTTCACCACGTGCTCGCCGGTGAGCACGTCGTCGATGAGCTTGTTGGCCGTCTCCTCATCGATGTTGCGGGCGTACATGAGCTCGCTCACCAGCACGCGGCGGGCGCGCTCGAGCATCTGCATCTCGCCCGGGGAGAGGCGGGCGTCCTGCTGGCGGCGCTCCAGGTTGCGCACCACCTCGGCCAGCTCGAGGATGTCGCCGCTGCGCAGCTTCTCCTGGTTGCGCTTGAAGCGCTGGTTCCACTGCGCGGGCATCTCGCTGCCGTCGGCGGCCAGCACGGCCAGCACCTCGTTGACGGCGCGCTCGTTGATGACCGGGCGCAGGCCGGCGGTCTCGGCGTTCTCGCACGGGACCATGACCGTCATCTGCGGCTGCAGGATCTCGATCGTCAGGTACTCACGGCGCTCGCCGCGGATCTCGTGGAACTCCTTGGCAAGCACGGTACCCGCGCCATGGTGCGGGTAGACGACCTTGTCCCCAACCTCGAACATTCATTCTCCTCGTGCCATCTGATCGCGCCACCGGGCGGCGGGCGCCCGGTTTCGGCGCCCCGGCCGGTCCCCGGCGGGATCCGGATTCGGCGTGTATCGCCCCTACATGGTACCGCGCGCGGTGGCGGCTCCGCTTACGGGCGCCCTACCAGTTCGCGGGCCAGCGCTCGAGCACCTCGCTGTGGCGCTTGGCGCGCTCCCTGCGGGCCTGCTCGGCGGGGTCCTCCGCCGACTCCTTGGCCCGGCGCAGCGCCTCGATCATCTCGTGGCGGCGCTGCTCCTTCTCCTTGGCCTCGGCCGCGGCCTTGCGCTTGGCCTTGGCGAGGGTGCTGTCGTGATGTGCTCCGAACACGATCCCGCAGGATAGCGCCCCCTGCCGCCGCCACTCAGGAGATCACGCCCCCCGCGGCCAGCGCGAGCACGAGCACGCCGAGGATCACGCGGTAGAACACGAAGATGTAGAGCGAGTGGCGCGCCAGCCAGCGCAGCAGGAATGCGATGGCGGCGTATCCCACGATGAACGACACCACGGTGGCCACGATGATGGGCATGAGGCCCACGCCGCCCGATCCCGACCCGAGCTCACCGTAGAGGCCGTAGAGGCCCGAGAGCACGATGGCCGGGATGGACAGCAGGAACGAGAAGCGCGCGGCGGCCTCGCGGGTGAGGCCCATGAGCAGGCCGGCGCTGATGGTGGCGCCCGAGCGCGACACGCCCGGGATGAGCGCCAGGGCCTGCGCCAGGCCCACGGCGATGGCGTCGTTGCGCCTCACCGATCCCACCGGGCGCGTCTTCCTGCTGGCCCAGTCGATGGCGCCGAGGATCAGGCCGAACACGATGAGCGTGGTGCCCACGATGTACAGGCTCCTGGCAGCGGTCTCGATCTGGTCCCTGAAGATGAACCCGAAGATGACGATGGGGATCGTGCCGATGATCAGGTACCACCCCATGCGCGCGTTCAGCTCCGAGCGCAGCGATGGTGTGTAGAGCGACCGCACCCAGGTGGTGACCACGCCCAGGAGGTCGCGCCAGAAGTACAGGACCACCGCCACCATGGTGCCCAGCTGGATCACCGCGGTGAACAGCGCACCCGGGTCCTCCCAGCCGAAGAAGGCCGGGACGAGCAGCAGGTGGCCGGAGCTCGAGATGGGCAGGAACTCGGTGAGCCCCTGCACGATCCCGTAGACGATCGCCTCGTACCAGGTCACGGGCGGGCACCCTAGCGGCGCGCGCGGGGTCGCCGCGAGCCCGCCCCGCAAGCACTCGGCCGGGTTACGTCAAGGATTGGGTAAGGGTCACCGCTTGTCGGGGCGCGCGAGCATGATGTCGCAGGGCGCATGGCGCGCCAGGTGCAGCGCGAAGCTGCCCAGCAGCAGTCGCTCGACCCGTCCGCGCTCGGCGCCGGCCACCAGCAGGTCGACGTCGTTGTCGGCGGCCCACTGGCACACGGCCTCCGGTGGGTGGCCCTCGAGCACCTGCGGCTGCGCGCCGGGGATCTCCTGCACCATCTCCTTCAGCCACGTGAGCGCGGCCGCCTGCATCACCTCGGGATCGGGCAGGAACACCCCGCCCTCGCCCATGTAGGGCGGCGGCATGGGGATGCTGGTCACGTGCAGCACCGACAGGCGCGCCCCGGTGAGCGCGGCCATGCGCGCGGCCTCCTGCAGCGCCTTGTGCGATCCGGGGCTGTCCTCCACCGCAACGGCCACGTGCTGGTAGGTCTCCATGCGGGGCATGGTACGGGCGGCGGTAGCATCGCGCCATGCCGGGTTCCGACGCGATCGCCGAGAGGTACGAGGGGCTCATCCTCGACCTCGACGGCTGCCTGTGGGTGGGCGCGTCGGCCGTGCCGGGCGCGCCGCAGGCCGTGGACCGCTGGCGGGCCGCCGACCGGGCGCTGGTGTTCCTCACCAACGACCCGGCATCGGCGCCGGAGGACGTGCTGCAGAGGCTCTGGAGCCATGGGGTGCGCGGCGCCGTGCACGAGATCGTCACCTCGGGCGTGGTGATGCAGGAGTACCTGTCCGATCGCTTCAGCGGCGGCGTGGCGGTGGTGGTGGGAAGCCCCGCGATGGTGCGGCACGTGCAGGCCGCGGGGCTCAAGGTGGTGTCGCGCGAGTCGCACGTGCCCGATGCCGACGTGGTGGTGCTGGCGGGGCACGCGGATCTCTCGTACCGCGAGCTCACGTGGGCGGTGCGGGCGGCGTGCAGCGGGGTGCCGGTCATCGCCACTGGGCGCGACCGGCTGGTGCCGGGCGAGAACGGCGTGCGCCCCGGAACGGGCGCGGTGGTGGCCTACGTGGAGTACGCGGCGGGCGTGGACGTGGTGGCCGTGGGCAAGCCCGGGCCGGATGCCTGGCGCATCGCGCGCGAGCGGCTGGGCGTGGATGGACCGGTGCTGGCGGTGGGCGACCGGCTCGACTCCGACGTCGGGGGGGCGGTGGCCGCGGGGCTCGATGCCGCGCTGGTTCTGAGCGGAGTGACGAGCCGTGAGGAGGCCGACGCCTGGAAGGGCGCGAAGCCCGTGGCGGTGGCGGACGACCTCGGGGCGCTGCTCGGCGGCTAGCGCGCGCGGCGCGCGGTCAGGCGCCCTCGCGCAGCACGCGGCGGGCCACCTTGCCCGATGCCAGGCGCGGCAACTCATCGCGCCACTCGATCACCGACGGCGCCGAGTAGGCACCGAGCGCGTGCGCCACGGCCTGGCGTATCTCGTGCTCGGCCGCCTCGGTGTCGGTGCCGTCGCGCGGCACGATCACCGCCACCACGCGCATGAGTCCCTTGTCGTCGGCACGGCCGACCACGGCCACCTCGGCCACCGCGGGGTGATCGTGGATGACCCCTTCCACCTGCACGGGGCTCACGAACTTGGCGTCCACCTTGAAGAGGTCGTCGGCGCGGCCCACGTGCCGGAACACGCCGTCCTCCTCCACGAGCATGTCGCTCATGCGCACCCACTCCCCCTGCACGAGGTCGCGGGTGAGGTCGGTACGCCGCCAGTAGCCGGTGGTGTTGCTCTCGCTCCGGATCCACAGCTGGCCGGGGGTGCCGGGCTCCACCGGGCGGCCATCCTCGTCGCGCAGCGACACCTCGGCGCCGGGCACGGGGCGGCCGAGGCGCCCGGGCAGGTCGTCGCCGGGGCGGGTGGAGAGCACGATGTTCGATGCCTCCGAGCACCCGAATCCCTCGAGCACGTCGAGGCCGGGAATCACCTCGCGCAGGCGCGTGAGCACCGCGCCGGGGAGGGAGTCGCCCGACGACACGCCGAGGCGCACGGTGGAGATGGCGTCATGCAGGTCGGGGTGGCGCGCGAGGAACTCCGTGAGCTGGGCCCAGAAGGTGGGCACGCCCGACAGCACGGTCACCCCATGGGCCTCGCAGGCGTGGATGACCGTGCGCACGTTGGGCTTGGTGCGCGTGTGCACCAGGTGGGCGCCGCGCCCGAGCGGCCGGAAGAACCCGTTGCCGAAGCCCAGCGAGGTGTACCCGCGCGACACCGCGTGGCAGGTGTCGCCGGGCCCGAGGGCGAGCACGTCCGCTGCGTAGCCCTCCACCGACATGCGCATGTCGCGGTGGGCGTGCATCGCGCCCTTGGGCTTCCCGGTCGATCCCGATGAGTAGACGATGTAGGCGAGGTCGTCGGAGTCCACGGGGGTGATGGCGGAGGGGCGGGCCTCGTCGAGGCGCTCGGGGTGCATCACGCGCCAGGGGCCGGCCGGCACGGGGTCGTCGGCGATCACGATGCTCACCGCGGCGTCGTCGAGCACCGATTTCAGGAGATCGGGCTCCATTGACGGGTCGAGGGGAATCGCCACCCCGCCGGCCGCCGCGATGCCCAGCACCGCCTGCACCCAGTGGCGCCCGTCGCGGTTCACCACGGCCACGTGCTGCCCGCGCCGCAGCCCGGCGGCCCGTAGCGCCCCGGCCGCCCGCCGCATGGCAGCGCTCAGGTCATCGAAGTCCCAGGTGCCCTCCTCGTCACTCACCGCCGGATGCGCCCCCCGCCCCGCGCGCCGGTGCTGCTCCACGAGAAGGTCGACGAGGTTGGCGGTGACAGTCACCACCCCAGTACCGGTGACTGTCACCACTGCCGGGGTGGACGGGTCCGATCGCCCGTCCTCATGCGGTGTTGGGTCGTCCGGTGACTGTCCCCCTCCGGCGTTGGTGACTGTCACCGCTCCGGGGGCGCTCATCACCTCGGCCAGGGCGGTGATGGCCTCCGGGGGCACGCGGTTTGGCAGCACGAGGACGGCGTCGGTGGCGCCCGCGTCCGCGAAGCGGGCGAGTTCGGCGGCGATTTCCTCGGGGCTGGCGGCGAGTCCGCGGGAGGGGAGCCACTTGAGGTATGACGCCGGCTTGTTGCCCAGCGCCTCGGCCTCGGGGGCGATCCACTCGAGGGCCTCGTCGTGGTGGCGGATGGGCAGGGCGTAGATGTACACGGCCACGCGGAGCGGGCTCTCGATGCCCGCCTGCTCGCGGGCCTCGCGGGCGATCGCCACGCGGGCGCGCAGGTCGTCGGGCTCGAGGAACGCCGCGAAGATGCCGTCGCCCCGGGTGCCCGCCACCTGCAGCAGGCGCTTCTTGTGGGCGGCGATGAGGATCGGCGGGCGGGGGGAGGAGAGCACCGGCGGATTGCACGGGGCGTCGTCGAGCAGTCCCTCGAGCGTCGCCCCGTCGGGCTGCGACCACATGGCATCGATCACGTCGAGCGCCTGCATGAGCCCGGCGGTGCGCTCCTTCGGCTCGGGGAAGGGGTAGCCGTAGGCCTGATGCTCGCCCTTGTCGGATCCCGTGCCGATGCCGAGGATCAGCCGCCCCCCGGAGATGACGTCCACCACCGACGACATCTTCGCCGCGAGCGGTGCCGGCCGGTACGACGCCGACATCACCGCGGTGCCCAGCGCGATGCGGTCGGTGACGGCCGCCACCGCGGCGAGCCCGGTGAACACGTCGAAGGCGTCGTCCTTCGCCAGGCGCCCCGGCGTCCAGAGGTGATCGTTCAGCCACGCCGAGGCGAACCCGAGCGACTCGGCCCGGATGGCCGCGTCGCGCAGGTCAGGCCACGTGGATGCGTACTGCGGGAGCCGCAGCCCGACCCGGAGGCCGGGGCCCTCCCCGGGGGTCATCCCCCGAGGACGAGCACCACGTCGACGTCAGGCTGCACCGTGACGGCCGCCGACTCGACACCGCTGCCCGCGGTGAGCGCCTCTTCGGTCTGCGCACCGAGATCGGCCGCGACCTGCTTGGCCGCGGCGTCCTCGCCCGTGCGGTAGTAGGCGATGGTGGTGGCCTGCGTCGCCGGGGCGTCGCCGATGCCGACGTTCGAGTAGCCGATGGATTCCGCCTGCGCCTGGGTCTTGGCGGCGAGTCCGCTGGTGGCGGTGCCGTTGAGGACGACCAGGTTGATCTGGTCACGCGCCGGTGCCCCCGCCACGGTTGCGCCCGTGGTGTCGGTGGTGCCCGTCGTGCCCGTGGTGCCGGTCGTTCCCGTCGTACCCGTGGTGTCGATGCCCGGCACCGTGCTGGTGGTGCCGGTGGTCGGCACCGTGGCCGTGGTCTGCACGGCGTCCGCGACGGTGGGAAGCACGACCCCTCCGCCGTCGCCGCGGGCGAACCACCCGATGACGAAGCCGATGACGATGCAGGCGACTGCGAGGAGCACCGGACGTGCCCACTGGCTCGCGCCGCCTCCTCCCGAGGATTGGCTACCCATGGACGGGCACTCTAGCGACCCGCCGCGGGGGCATGGTGCACGGTGGCTTGCGGATTAGCCGACGCCGCACCCTGCTGCTATGTTCCCCGTCGACCCGCGGGCCGTCCGGCGCCTCGACAGAGCGCCACGCCGACCGCGTGACGGGTCCTTCAGTCCGCATCGTCCCCACCCGGGGGCCTGCCGCGCATGGCGCCGTGTCATGCGCTGAGAGGTGCGAGATGGCATGAGCACGTCAATAGAGCCCACCGAGGCGCTCTCCCCCGCAGAGCGGCTCGAGTCCGCGCTGGCCGATCCGGCCACGTGGTGGCCCAACGTGGTGCTGCGCGAGCACCAGATCGAGGCCCTCGATGAGCTCGGTGTCCGGTTGCGCGCAGGCGCCACCCGCACCTGGGTGGACGCCCCCACCGGATCCGGCAAGACCATCACCTTCTGCGCGCTGGCCGCGGCCCTCGGCGGCTCGGCCGTGGTGTTCGTGCCCCGCCGCAACCTGGCGGAGCAGACCGCCCTCGCACTCACCACTTTCTTCCCCGACGTCCCGTTCACGGTGGACGGGGTGGGTTCCATCGGGCGTCCCGGCGTGGCCATCTGCACCTACCAGGCCGGCCTGCGCAACCAGGCCGACGCCGACTGGGATGCCGTGACGCTCGTGGTCTGCGACGAGGCCCACACCACCCTGGGCGCCCAGACCCGTCGCATGATCGACCGGGCCGAGAACGCCGTGATCGTCGGCTTCACCGCCACGCCCGCCACCACCACGGGCCACGTGGAGCAGGTGTTCGGGCCCGTCGCCGCCACCCTCGACCGCCAGTCGGCCATCGACCGCGGCATCCTGTGCCCGCTGCGATCCCTGCGCGTGGAGCGCGCGGTGGACCTCTCGGATGTCACCCGCGTGCGCGGCGACTTCGACCAGGCCAGCCTGGGCCGTGCCCTCGATCGCGCCCTCTGGCACCGCGCCTGCGCCGACGTGTGGGCCGAGCACTTCATGCCCTTGGGCCTCGCGGGCGTGGCATACACCGCCACGGTGGCCCAGGCGCACGCCCTGGCCGACGAGATGACCGAGCGCGGCGCGAAGGCCGCCGCGGTGTCGGGCCAGACCCCGGCGCGCGATCTGCAGCGCATCCTGCGCGAGTTCGGGTCGGGGAAGATCGATGTGCTCTGCAACGCCGACCTGCTCACCGAGGGATGGGACGAGACCCGCGCCTCGGTGGTGATGCACCTGGCTCCCACCACCAGCGAGCGCGTGTTCGTGCAGCGCCTCGGTCGCGTGATGCGCCCGGCCCCCGAGAAGGAGGCCGTGTCGGTGGAGTTCCTGCCGGCCGGCGACCCCATGGGCGTGCAGACGAGCCACGACCTCTTCGGCATGGGCTGGTACAAGCCGCTCGGCCGCGTGGCGGGGCCGCCCGAGGGCGGCGAGCGCGGCAAGCTGGCCCGCGCGGCCGAGCTGCTGGCCCAGCAGGACGGCGGACGCGCGAGCCTCGTGAACCCCGGTGCGTCGCCGTCGGCGCTCGTGGCCGGGTTCCAGGACGGCGGCTGGCGCGAGGCCGATCCCTCGCAGATCCCCATCGGCGTGATGGAGGAGTGGGTCGAGGCCGCGGCGCGCGACACGGATTGGCAGGAGATGGCCGAGCGGCTCGCCGCCGGCGTCGACCCCCTGGGCGCGCACGCATGGTGGGCGCTCTCGGGCGTGGTCGCGCGCAAGGCCGAGAACGGCGACGAGCAACCGCTCTGGCGCGCCTGGGCCCTGGCCCTGCTGGTGCAGCCCGACCTTCGCCAGGCGCTGCCGGCCGATGCCCCCCGGGCGATCCTCGACCGCCTGCGCATGACCGCCCGCGAGCGCATTCGCGCGCTGTGGTTCCACGCCGACCAGGCCGGGAAGTGGGAGAACGTGGCGTCGCTCGAGCAGCAGGGCCGCTCGGCCGAGCGCCGCCGCCGGTGGTCGGCCCTCGACTCGGCGTCGTCGTGGGCGCCCGCGTGGGCATGGGAGGTGTCGCGCGGCCTCGCGGACGCCAGCCGCCCCGGACGCAACCAGGAGATCCACCGGATCGCGAAGTGGGAGTCGCAGCATCTCATCGAGAACGGTGGCGAGATTGGCCTCATCGGGCTGTGGCTGCGTGCCGTGGGCGCGCCCGCGCCCGACCCGGTGGCGCCGCCCGCGGAGGGCTCGCCCCTCAAGGTGGGCCAGGCTGGCCGCGTGGTGCTGGCGCTGGGCCCCGGCGACGTGCCGCTGCGCAGCGAGGACATCCGCGTGGCCAGTCGCGCGGCCGGCACGTGCGGCGGCTGGGCCGCGCTGCGCGGCGCGCTGGATGCCATCGACTGGACCGAGCCCGAGGCCCGTCGCGCGCTGCGCGCCGCGGTGGGCAGCCGCAACTCACGCGCCCTGCACAGCGCGCGGACATGGAACCAACTACGGCCGAAGGCGCCGCGGCTCCCGGAGGCCGCCGAGATCGGCATCGGCGCGCAGGGTTCGGAGGATGGCGGCGCCACGCGCAAGCGCCGCAGGCGCCGGCGCAAGATGTCCACCTCGGAGGTCACGGACGCCACCACGGCGGCGTCCACCAATGGCGGAAGCACGACTGATGATGGCGCGGCCGATTCTCCCGCGGCCGGCGGCGATGACGGCGAGGCCGCTCCGGCCGCCGATGGCAACGGCGCTGCCGCCCAGCCGCGCAAGCGCCGCCGCAGGCGCAGGCGGCGCCCCGCGGGTGCTGCGGCGTCGTCCGGCGGTGACGGGGCCAGCGGCGCCGACACGGCGGCGCCCGACGCCGGATGAGCGGGGAGGGTCCCGAGGGCGCGGGCTCGGTGGCCGACCGCCGCTGGGACCGCGTGCGGGAGATCGCGGCGGACATCGCCCGCCTCGAGGCCCTCGATCGCGACGACGCGCTGGATGACGACGGCCGCATGGAGCTCGCGCGCCTGCGCATCCAGGCCGAGCGCGCCAGCACCCGGGCCATGCTGGCCGACGACCTGGCCGACCGCATCGACCAGGCGCGGCGACGGAAGGCGTCCGGCTCCTAGGGCTCTGCGCTTTCGGGCCGCGCCGGCGCGGTCCAGGACTCCTCGATCATGGTCACGACACCCGGTTCGTCCAGGCCGGGAAGCGTCGTGGCGCTCACCACGAGCGGCGGCCCGGCCGCGCGGTGCCATCGGCCCCGGTAGTTGTGCCCCTGGCCCATGAGAAGGCAGCAGGCCCGCACCCCCGCCGCGGAATCGGGCACCACGAGGCCGGTCATCGCCTGCTCGAAGTCGGTCCCGGCTGCAAGGCCCATCTGCCCCGCCCCGGGCGACGCCCAGGCCACGTTCCCGTGCGTGACCATCACGAGGGCGCTGCCGGCCGCCGACGCGACCGCGCGGAAGAGCGACTCGTTCTCGGCGAGCGCGTCATGGGCGAGGCTCTCGGACGTGGTGTCCCGCCAGGTGAGCATGAGGGTGTCGCCGGCCGGCCGGGCACGCAGCTCGTACATGCGGGTCTCATCGAAGACGTCGTGCGGGTATCGCAGGTCGTGGATGACCACCGGTTCGCCGGTGTCCATGGCCTCGACGTAGGCGGCCATGAGTCCGTGCTCCGCGACGTTCGGGAACTCCTCGAGCAGGCGTGCGCCGAGGAGGCGCTCGCGCGGCCACCGCAGGTACTCGGCGGCGCCCTCGTTGGCATCCTCGATGATGAAGTCGGTGATCTCCCCATGGCGGTCGCGCAGGGGCGTGAGGTGCATCCATGGGTCAAGTGCCGTGTCCATGATCGCCCGCAGCCGCTCGGTCTCGCGCTCGGCGAGGCGTGTGTCGCGCACCAGGCCGTCGATGTCCCGCCACGACACCAGCACGCGATCATCGCTCGGGGCTGCACCCGGTCGTGTCTGCAGCAGCAGGCCGGTGGCCAGCACCCAGCGGTACCGGCCGCCGCGGGTACGCGCGCGAAGTTCCACCGAGCCCACCTTGGTGTCCCGCCGCACGTCCCGGCGGTACGCCTCCATCGCCCCACGGTCGTCCGGGTGGACCAGGTCGGGCAGGTGGATTCCCAGCACCTCGTCGGGGGGCCACCCGAGCATGTCGTATGCGTTGGCGCCCACGTCGACCACCATGCCCTGCGGGTCGACGACGAATATGGCATCGCCCGCGCGCTCGGCCAGCCGCCGATCGGCCCGGGTGGCCGCCGTGAGTGCATCGCGCAGCGCGAAGACATCGTCGATCGCGCGCAGGGTCACCGCGACGTCGCTTCCCGCCCCTCCGACCTCGCGCGGCCCGAAGCGCATCTCCACGGGCAGCGTGTGGCCACCTGCCCCAGCGCGGGCATGGGCGACCAGCGCCACCCGATCTCCCGACGATGCCGAGAGGCAGGCGTTGCGCACCGCGGACTCATCATCGGGGTGCACCAGTGAATCGATGGGGGCGTTCATCGCCTTCTGGTCAGTCCATCCCAGCACCTGCGGGGCATTCGGCGACAACCACGTCACCCTGCCGTCGCGAAGAAGCGCGAGGACGTCCGGGCTGTGCTGCACGAGCAGTTCGGCGAACTCCTCGTCCGTCCCGGGCGCGGAGCTGTAGGCGTTTTCGTTCGTTCCGTCCATTCCCGTGGAACGCTGGGCCATGATGGCGGGATGAACAATGGCCGTTCGTACAGGGTGCCTCTTCAGCACTTCTTAACCTGCCTTACCGCCCCCTTCACATGCCATGCCTATGGTGGTGCCCATGCATGAGCGCGATGCGAGCGATCCCCTGCCCCCACTCGGTTCCTCCGCCGGGCCATCCGAGGGCCTGCCGCCGCTGGCGCCGCGCCGCGCCCCGTCGCAGGGTGGGCTGCCGCCGCTCGGGCCGGCTGAGCCGCGGATGGCGCAGCCCGGAGCGGCTGACGTGACCGCGCCCGTGGAGGGCCCTGGTCCATCTGCGGGCGGGTCCGGGCCTGCGCCGCCACCCGCAGGCGGCGCGCGCGCGATCGGCCGCGCGCCGCGCGCGCCGAAGCCCCCGCGATCCGACCGGGCCGGGAGGCGGGCGGGCCTTGCGGCCGTCATCGCGGTGGCCGTGGTCGCGGGTGCCGTCGCCGGAGGCGCCACCACGTACCTGATCGGGGACGGCGGATCGGACCCGGCCACCACCGCGGTCA
Organism: Acidobacteriota bacterium; assembly: GCA_018969105.1. Classification (GTDB taxonomy): domain Bacteria; phylum Actinomycetota; class Thermoleophilia; order Miltoncostaeales; family Miltoncostaeaceae; genus SYFI01. The sequence goes on from JAGWYY010000031.1 coordinate 16,471, forward strand.
CCAGCGCGCCGGAGTCGGAGTCGCAGGCGCGGCTGCCGCTGCAGGACGCCATCGCATCGGTGGATGGCGCGGTGGTGCAGGTGCAGACGCCCGGTGGGCTCGGCAGCGGGGTGGTCGTCCGTCCGCGTGGCCTCATCATCACGAACAACCACGTGGTGGAGGGCGCAGCGGGAGACCAGGTGCTGGTGATCACCGCCGACAAGCGCCGGGTGCCGGCAACCATCGCCGCGCGCAACCCCGCGAAGGACCTCGCGGTGCTGAAGCCCAAGGGGTCGGTGGGCGAGGGCATCGAGCTGGCGTCCGAGCCCGACGGCGCGCTGCGCCCGGGCGACCAGGTGTTCGCCATCGGCAGCCCGTTCGGGCTTCAGGGCACCGTGACCGTGGGCGTCGTAAGCGCGGTGAACCGCCCCGGCGACTCGGGTGGCGTGCGGATGATCCAGACCGATGCGCCCATCAACCCGGGCAACTCCGGAGGCGGTCTCTTCGACCTGCGCGGTCGCCTCGTGGGGGTTCCCACATCCATCAACTCGCCGGTTCCCGGCAACGTGGGCATCGGTTTCGCGGTGCCTGCCAACCAGGTGCGAATCGAACTGGAGAACGTCAAGTGAGCGACGAAGGAGCAGCCATGCCGGAGACCACCGAGATCGGCGGGGCCGCCGCCGGCCCGCCGCAGCCCGGGGGCCATCCCGGCGATGGCGCCGTGCCCGTGCCGTCGCCCACCGCCACGCCGCGCGACCGGCTCGAGGCCGTGCTCTACGAGCTGCGGCGCGTGGTGGTGGGTCAGGACGAGCTGCTCGACCGCATCCTCGTGGCGCTGCTCGCCCGCGGCCACGTGCTGCTCGAGGGCGTGCCCGGCCTCGCCAAGACGCTCACGCTCGAGACCGTCGCCAAGGTGTCGGGCGGGCACTTCAGCCGTATCCAGTTCACGCCCGACCTGGTGCCGAGCGACGTCGTGGGCGGCCAGGTGCTCGACCGCGAGGGCGAGTTCACCACGCGCCTCGGCCCGGTGTTCGCCAACTTCGTGCTGGCCGACGAGATCAACCGCGCGCCGGCCAAGGTGCAGTCGGCGCTGCTCGAGGTGATGGCCGAGGGCCACGCGTCGATCGCCGGCGAGACCCATCCGGTGGACAAGCCCTTCTTCGTGCTCGCCACGCAGAACCCGATTGAGAGCGAGGGCGTGTACGCCCTGCCCGAGGCCCAGCTCGACCGCTTCATCTTCAAGCTGGTGGTGGGCTACCCCACGGCCGCCGACGAGGAGGAGATCGTGCGCCGCATGGCGTCCGATCCGCCCGAGCCGCGTCGCCTGCTCGACCCCGACCAGATCATCGAGCTGCAGAGGAAGGCCGACGAGGTGTTCGTGGATCACCGCGTGCGCGCGTACGCCGTGCAGTTGGTGACCGCCACGAGGAACCCCGCCGAGGCCGGCCTGCCCGACCTCGCGCCCTACCTCGAGCTCGGCGGATCGCCACGTGCGTCGCTGTCGCTCATCCGCGGGGCCCGCGCCCTGGCGGTGATGCGCGGTCGCTCGTACGTGCTGCCCGAGGACGTCGCGGCGCTGTTCCACGACTCCCTGCGCCACCGCGTGGTGCTGAGCTACGAGGC
>JAGWYY010000032.1 GCA_018969105.1 Acidobacteriota bacterium
CTCTACGAGGAGACCCCCGAGAGCCAGGCCGCCCGCGAGCGGGCCCATCTGATGCGCAAGATGGCGCCGCCGCCGCCCGGGGCGGAACTCGGAGCGCGGCCCACCAAGCGCGACAGGCGCCGTTACGACGACGCCCGCAGGAGGTCACGGGGCTAGCGGCCCGGTATCAGCCCGCTAGCGGCCGGCGCCGTGCAGGTAGGTGATGTCGCGGTCGGGCGGATTGATCTCGGCCTGCCGGCGCTCCTCGACGGCCTGCGCCCACGGCTCGTGGATGACCGGCCAGCGGTCGAGCACCTGCTCGTTGCGCATGAACCAGAGCAACTCGGGCCGGGTGCGGTCACGCGCAGTGTGGAAGCCGGGGTCTTCCGCCATGACGGAACGATGCCCGTCACGCTGCCGGTTTCAAGGGACTTCGGTTCCCCACTCGCCGGAAATCATTGTTATGTGCACTCCAACTGCACCCCCCGGGCGGGCCCATACCCCCCGGTCGGCGCCCCCTGCGATCGCTACTGCACCGGGACCGTGGCGAGGAACGACCGGTCGAGCGTGAACCCGCCGGCCTGCTCGAGGGCGCTGATGCGGTCCTCGAGCGGCGGGTGCGTCTGGAACAGCCCGCCGAGCGAACCCGTGAGGCCGCGACCCTTCACCAGCGGCGACTCGATGTACAGGTGCGCCGTGGCGCGCCCGACGTGCGACACCTGGCGCGTATCGGCCTCCAGCACCGCAAGGGCGCGCGCCATGCCCTCGGGGTCGCCGGTGATCTCCGCGGCCGTGGCGTCGGCCAGGTACTCGCGGCGTCGTGACAGGGCCATCTGGATCATCGCCGCCCCGATCGGAGCGAGGATGAGCGCCACGATCACGCCGATGAGGGCGAACGGGTTGTTGGCGTTGTTGCGCCCTCCCCCGAAGATGAACACGCGCAGCAGGATGTCGGAGAGGATCAGCAGCATCCCCGCCAGCACCGACGCCAGCGCCATCAGGCGCACGTCGCGGTTGCGCACGTGGGCGATCTCGTGGGCCATCACCGCGCGCAGCTCGCGCGGGCCCATCACGTCGAGCAGCCCGGTGGTTGCCGCCACGTAGGCGTGCTGGGGGTCGCGCCCGGCCGCGAACGCATTCGGCGCCGGGTCCTCGATGATGTACACGGCCGGCGTGACGGGCAGCCCCGCCCCCACCGCCGCGGCCTCCACGGCCTGCCACAGCTCGGGGTGCTGGTCGCGCGTGATGGGGTGCGCGCCCGCGAGCGACGCCACCACCTTCGCCGCGGCGAACCACATGAAGAGGCCGTACGCGATGAGCGCGATGCCCACCACCGACAGCACGCCGAGGTCGACGAACGGATACACCGCCAGGAGGATGATCGCGATCAGCGCGATGAACAGCAGGAGCAGCAGCAGCGTCCTCCACCGGTTCGACCGGATCTGCTGCTGGAGCGTCACCTACTTCTCGAACGAAACCTGCGGCGCCGCGCGGACGGCCTCGTCCTCCTCCTCGAAGAACTCCGCCTCCGAGAAGTCGCCGAACTTCGCCACCATGTTGCTCGGGACGGTGTTCTGCGTGGCGTTGTACTGGGCCACCGTGCTGTTGTAGTAGCGACGGGCGGCGGCGAGCATCTCCTCCACGTTCGCGAGCTCCGTCTGCAGCTGCAGGAAGTTCGACGACGCCTTGAGGTCGGGGTAGGCCTCGGCCACGGCGAAGAGGCCGCCGAGCGCACGGGCCAGCATGGTGTTGGCCTGACCGGTCTCGGCCACGCCCTTGGCGTCCATGGCCTGCGTGCGGGCCTCGGTGACGGCCTGGAACACGCCGCGCTCGTGCTCCGCGTAGCCCTTGACCGTCTCCACGAGGTTCGGGATCAGGTCATACCGGCGCCGCAGCTGCACGTCGATGTTCGCCCACCCCTGCTGCGTCTCCACGCGAAGGCGCACCAGCCGGTTGTACAGCGAGATGATCCAGACGATCAGCAGGATCACCACGACGACGATGATGAGGATCAGCCACCAGGACACGGCCGTATCCTTTCATGCCCGCGCAGCGCGTGCAGGCGAACGGGTCAGGCCGGCACTGCCCGCCCGCCCTCGGGGTCGCCGGTGGCGCAGAGCTCCGACAGCGCATCGGCGATCTCGTTGATGCGCCGCCCGCCGGCGTCGTAGGTGGCCACGCCCTGCACCTCGCGCACCACGCGGCTCTCGAGCACGGTGGAGATGACCAGCGCGCCATCTGCCTGCGCGAGGTCGTCAACGCGCCGGTCGCGCACGTGCAACGTGGTCACCTCGCCGATGAGGCGGCGCGTGATGGAGTCGAGGATGCCCGTGTCGAGCGACGGCGCCACGAGGTCGTCCCCCTCGAGCCACACGAAGCTGGCCACCGGGCACTCGAGAATGCCTTCGGTGTCGGCGTCGATGAGCAGCGCGGTGTTCGCGCCGGCATCCGTGGCCAGGCGGGCCGCCTGCATGTTGGCGGCGTAGCTGAGCGTCTTCGACGCGATGAGGAGCGGCGTGATGCGATGCGGCACGGGCAGCACCGACCAGCCCTCCGGGGCGTCCGGGAACAGCCCCTCCTCCCGCAGCACGCGGTGCCCGTTGCGCGTGAGCATCACCCGCAGCGCGCAGTCCGGCGTGGACGTCACGGCCGAGAAGCGGTCGATCTCGTCGCGGATCAGCCCGCGGTCGAAGGCGAGTTGCACCATGTTCGCCGACCGCTCCATGCGGTCGAGGTGCGCCTCGAGGGTGCGCGCGCGATTCCCGTAGAGCCGCAGGCCCTCGAACACGCCGTCACCCCGCACGAGCCCGTCATCCAGCGGAATCCGGGGGGTCTCCCCCGCTCCCATCAGCACTCCGTCCACCATCACGCGCATGTCACTCATGCGCCGATTGTGCCGCAAAACCGGGAAATCCGCATTGCCGGAGTTCCATCGCGGCCGAAACCCACGAGGAGCCGCGAGCCCGGGCGCAAAGGAACCATCGTGAATGTGTGCTCCACCGCCTTCGCTAGGGTCATCCACCGCATGCCCCTGACGCCGCTCACAACGGCCGCCGGCCTTGCCTGCGCCTGCGTACTCGCGCTCGCCGCGCCGGCGCTCGCCCAGCAGGCACCCGCGCCGGGTGCCCCGGCCCCGAGCCAGCCCCCGGCCGGCGGCCAGGCTCCCGCTCCGGCCGCACCCGCGAGCCCCGCGCCCACCACCGCGGCCACGCCGGGCGCACCAGCCGTGGCCCAGCCCGTGGCGCCGGATGGCCCCCAGGCCCCGCAGCCCGGCGCCGGTGAAGGTGCCGGCGATGGACTGCGCCTCGGCGCGCGCGGTGCCCAGGTGGCCGGACTGCAGCGGGCGCTGCGCAAGCGCGGCATCACGGTGAAGGTCAGCGGCACGTACGACGCCCGCACCCGCGCCGGCGTCAGGCTGCTGCAGCAACGCCTCGGGGACCGCCCCACCGGGGTGGCGAGCCCCGCCCTGCTCAAGCGCCTCGGAGTGACCGTGCGCACCGTCGCCACGGCCCCGGCTCCCGGGACCCCCACGGACGCCGCGCCGTTCGACGAGTACCCGGTGCCCGAGCCGAACGACGCCACGCCGTCGGCCGCCGGCTTCATCTGGCCCGCGAACGGCGTGGTGAGCTCTCCCTTCGGCCCGCGGTGGGGGCGGATGCACGAGGGCCTCGACATCGCGGCGCCCGCGGGGCGCCCCATCCGCGCGGCGAAGGCCGGCACGGTGATCACGGCGGGCCCGGGGTCGGGCTACGGCAACCTCGTGGTGATCGATCACGGCAACGGCGAGACCACCCGTTACGGCCACATGAGCGCGTTCGAGGTGAAGAAGGGCGACGTCGTCGCCATCGGGCAGCTGGTGGGGCGGGTGGGCAGCACCGGGCACTCCACCGGCAACCACCTGCACTTCGAGATCCGCATCAACGGGGTCGCCATGGACCCCCGCCCCTACCTCTAGGCGCCGGGCCTCAGGGCGTCGGTGGTGGCGTTCGGCAGCACGATGCCGAGCACGTACCAGTCGCCGCGCACGCCGCCGGTGCGGAAGTCCGAGAGCCCCGCTGCCCGCGTCTCATCGTCCGGATAGATCATCACCAGCGCTGACGGACGGCGCTCCAGGCCCGCGGCGAGCTCGTCCGGAAGCCCGAGGACGACCTCCATCTCCACCTCCACGGGCGTGGTGATGGTTGCCACGGCCACGAGGTCATCGCCGCGCCGCTCGACGCGCGCGGTGCCGCGCGTACCGTCGGCGTCGTCCCACAGGGCCGCGAGGGCGGGATGGGCGTCCCGGTCGACGCGCCCATGCACGAGCGCCGGTGACTCCGGTCGCTGCATGAGGATGATGTCGGGGTTCTCCAGGGCCATGCGGATCGGCTCGTCGCTCATGTGGCCCACTGTAGTGCGCCACCGCGTGCCCTGACGCCACGCGCGGACCAGCCGCTGGGGCGTCTAACGTGCGCGCATGGCAGACCCTTCGGCCGATCGCGGCATGATCGAGCGGGTGCTCGGGCACCCCGTCGAGGTGGTGCTGCCCCCCACCGACGACTGCGCGGCCCGGGTGGCGATATCGCGCACGGGCGACCCGCCGCGCATGCGCGCGGCGTGGGTGTCGGACACCGGCGATGTCGTGGCCCGCCTCGGCTGTCCTCCGGGCGTGCCGAGCCCGGTGCGACCGGTGATCGCCAGCGTCTGCGAGGTGTCGGCGGATGGCGTGACCGATCGCCTGCTGCTCGGCAGGGCCGCGCCGGGAGTGATGGCCGTGCGGGCCGCCTTGCCCGATCACGAGGCGGTGGACGTGCCGGTGCACGCCGATGGCGTGGTGGCCGGGCGCCTTCCCCCGGGCCCGGTCCCCGTGGCCGTGGATGCCATCGCCCCCGATGGCGAGTCGATCGGGAGGCTCATGCACTCGGGCATCACCGAGTTGGCGCTGGTGGCAGGCCGCGTGGAGGGGCGGCGCGGCGCCACCCACGGCATGGCGGCGGGGTTCGGTGCCGGCGACACGGTGTCCGGCCTGGACGTGGCCGAGCTCGAGGCCGGATACCCCGCGCTGCTCCCCTCCTGGCTGCCGGAGGGTTTCGGCATGACGACCGTGCGCGTGGAGCCGGAGGCCGCCTACCCGTTCGCCCCGCCGTCGATCGCCATCGCGTGGATGCCGGACGATGGCGACGCGCGGGTGCTCCTGCGCCAGTGCCCCGGGCCCCTGGCATCGCCCGAGATGCCCGACGAACGGGGCACGGCCATCGACATCGGCGGAGTGACGGGCGTCATGCGGGCCCGTGGGATGGCCTTCCTGGTGTGGGAGCGGGAGGATCGCGCCTACGGCCTCCAGGTGCGCGGAACGGGCGATCCCGAGGCCGATGCCGTGCGCATCGCGGCGTCGATCCCGACGTCCGCCGACGCGATGCCTTAGCCTGCAGGCATGGCTGAGTCCTACGCCCACATCGCCTGCTGCCTCGACGGATCGCCCGCGGGGAATGCCGCCCTGGCGGCGGCCATCCGCACCCGGTCGCTGGGCGATGGCGCGCTCACCCTCGTGCACGTGATGGAGCCCGGCATCACGGCCTACAGCGGGTACTCCTCGGACGAGATCAACGACGACCTCCACGAGGCCCGCGCGTGGATGGAGCAGATGGTGGCCCTTGCGCCCGGCTCGGAGGGCATCCTGCTCGAGGGGCACCCCGCCACCGCCACCGTCGACTGGGCGCGGGGAGCCGGCGTGGACCTGCTCGTGGCGGTGCGCCACCGGGGTGCCGTGGAGCACCTGCTGCTCGGCAGCTTCGCGCAGCACCTGGCGTACAACGCCCCATGCACGGTGATGCTGGTTCACCCGCCCGACGCAACCGGGTAGGAGCGGGGCCCCCGGCGGCGAAGAGGACCCCGGAACCACTATCCGGAGGGACCATGGCCGTCCACGCACTCCCCGCCCCTGTGCGGGTCCACATGCTCAGCCCGCTCACCTTCAACGACGCGCAGGAGATCGGCGACCAGGTGAAGTCGGGGTCACCCGTGTTCCTCGACCTGCGGTCGGTCGACCGCGAGCTCGAGGAGCGCCTGCGCGACTTCTGCGCCGGCCTGGCCGCCGCGCTCGAGGGCTCCGTGAGCGACGTCGCCCAGGGAATCGTCTTCGTGGCGCCGCAGGGCGTCACGGTGTCGCGCGGCGAGGTGCAGTCGCACGCCTCGTCATCGCACCGTGACTCCTACTATGACGCCATGGACGCCGACGTCACGCCGCTCTTCAGGAGCATGTCCGCCTGACCCCGCCCCTGCAGCCGCTGGTCATCCTCTATGACGGCGATTGCAGGTTCTGCCGTGCCTTTGCCCAGATCGCCCGGCGGGCCGCCCGCCCGCCGGGCGTGAGGCTTCTTCCCTTCGACGATCCCCGCGCCCGGCGCATCCTCGAGGTCGTGCCCGAGGACGTCCGCCACGAGTCGGTGCATGCTGCCGACGCGCGCGGGCTGGCATCGGCCACGGAGGCCTTCCGCCTCATCCTCACGCGCCTGCAGGGCGGCCAGGTGCTCCTCGCCACGGGCCTGTACCGGCTCTACCCGTGGGTTGCGCGCAACCGGAGCCTGATCGGGCCCTTCGTGCCCGACCTGCCCCGGCCACCCGTGTCGTAGCCCCGGCCCTAGCCGTCCCCGGGGTGCCGGCGCACCACGTAGTCCTCGACGAACAGCAGGTTCTCGCCTGCGCGCCGCACCACCTGCAGCAGCTCCGTCATGGTGGCGACCTCCTCCACCTGCTCGGTCACGTACCACTGCAGGAACGCCTCGGTGGCGGGGTCACGATGCTCACGGGCCAGGTGCACGAGCTCGTCGATCCAGCGGGTGACCTGCTCCTCCTGGGCGAGCGCGGCGGCCACGAGCGCCTCCACCGACTCGAATGCGCCCACGGGGGGGTCCTGCCCCGGGATCGTCACGGGCCCGCCCGTGTCGAGCACGTACCGGAAGATCTTCATCGCGTGCCCGTGCTCCTCCTCGGCCTGCCGCGCGAAGAAGCCCGACAGCTCGGGGAGGCCCTCGTCCTCGAGCCAGGCCGACATGGCGAGGTACTGGAAGTGGGCGGCGAACTCGCGGCCCATCTGCGTGCAGAGGGCCGTGCGGACGGCGTCATCGGGTGTCATCGGGCCGTAATCCTCCGGATCGGGAACACCGCGAGTCTATGCCCCCGCGCCGGCCCCCGTGCGTGCGTGGCGGCGCCCGGCCTCAGGCGCCGGGATCACGCCCCTCGGCGCGCAGGCGCTTTGCCCGCTCGGCCCGCGTGGCCCCGACGACGATCACCGTCAGCGGGATGGCCCAGAAGATGGCGTAGATGAAGCCGCGGCCGTTGGGCTGGTTGAGCAGGAGGATGTGCCCGAGCCACAGGACGACGACCGACGCCAGGAAGGTGACGACGATCTGCACGCCCACGTGCAGGTCCTCCCATCTCCTGAGCGCGGACGGCCGTTCGTTCACCGGCGGGAGGATACGCGCCCGGCTACCGTGCGCCGCATGAACCACGACGACGCATGGCGGCAGGCCGCGGAGTGGATGGGCACCCTCGCCGACCTCGACGGGGCGGCGGCCGTGCTGGAGTGGGACCGCGAGACCATCATGCCCCCGGGCGCCGCCGAGGCCCGCGGCGCCCAGCTCGCCACGCTGGCCGGCCTCCGCCACCGCCATCTCCTCGACCCCTCGGTCGCGGATGCCCTCGATACCCTCGCCGAATCGGACGACCGCTGGCAGGCCGCCAGCGCACGCATCGCACGACGCGATCGCGCGCGGGCGCAACGCGTGCCGGAATCGCTCGTGAGGTCGCTCGCCGAGCAGTCGTCACGCACCGTGGCCACGTGGGGCGAGGCACGTCCCGCGGGCGACGTCGCCTCCTGGCTCGGGGAGCTCGCCCCGCTCGTGGAGCTCACGCGCGAGCAGGCCACCGCCCTCGCCGACGGCGGGGACCCCTACGACGCCCTCATCGACCTCTACGAGCCCGGTACCACCTACGCCATGCTCGAGCCCGTGCTCGAGGACCTCGCGGACAGGGTGCGGCCCCTCGTCGACGCCCTCGCCGGCGCCGGCGGCCCGGCGCTTCCCACCGGCCCCTGGGATGAGCAGGCCCAGATGTCCCTGTCGCGCGACATCGCGCGCGACATCGGCTTCGACGAGCACCGCGGGCTGGTGGGGCGCACCGCGCACCCCGTGACCATGGGCCTCGGGGCCGGCGACACCCGCCTCTCGACGCGCGTGGATGTGACGGAGCCTCTCTCCTGCATCATGGCCCTGCTGCACGAGGGCGGGCACGCCCTGTACGACCAGGGCATCCCCGGCGATCGCCGGCGCACCCTCGCGGGTGATGCGCCGTCACTCGGGGCCCACGAGAGCCAGTCCCGCTTCTGGGAGAACCACGTGGGCCGCTCCCCGGAGTTCTGGGAGCGACTCTCCCCCTCCCTCGCCGCGGCATTCCCCGATGCGGCCCGGGGGCTCGCGCCGGCCGACTACGTGCGCGCGCTCAACCGCGTGGAGCGCCAGCCGATCCGCGTGGAGAGCGATGAGGTCACGTACGACCTGCACATCGTGCTGCGCACGCGCCTGGAGCGCGCCATCATCACCGGCGAGATGGACGTGGCCGACCTGCCCGGCGCCTTCGACGACGGCCTCTCCGAGTTGCTCGGCATCACCCCGGCGTCGCCCTCGGAGGGCGCCATGCAGGACATCCACTGGGCCGCCGGCATCTTCGGCTACTTCCCCACCTACACCCTCGGCAACCTCTACGCGGCGCAGCTCGCCGACGCGGCCGAGGACGCGCTGGGCCCGATCGGCGCGGTTCTCGCCGAGGACGGGCCGGCGCCGCTCCTGGCCTTCCTGCGCGAGCGCGTGCACGCCCACGGGAGCGTGATGGAGACGCCCGAGCTCATGCGGCAGGCGACGGGCAGCGACCTCTCCGCCGACCCGTTCATCGCCCACCTGGAGCGCACCTACTCGCCGACGTCCTCGCTGTCGTAGGAGACCAGCGAGAGCACGTCGTATCCCGCCAGGCGCTCGCGGCCGGGCAGGAAGGTCAGCTCCACCACGAACGCGACGCCCACCACCTCGGCACCGAGCTCCTCCACCAGCTGGCACTTCGCCGCGGCCGTGCCGCCCGTGGCCAGCAGGTCGTCGTGCACCAGCACGCGCTGCCCCGGCCGAATGGCATCCCTGTGCAGCTCCAGCACGTCGGTGCCGTACTCCAGGTCGTACTCGCGGCTGATCACCTCATACGGCAGCTTGCCCGGCTTGCGCGCGCAGGCGAAGCCCGCCCCGAGCGCGTGCGCGATGGCGCCGCCGATGATGAAGCCGCGTGCCTCGGCCCCCAGCACCACGTCCACCTCGCGGGGGCGCGCCCAGCCGGCGATGCCGTCCACGCACGCGGCGAGCCCGGCGGGGTCCTCGAAGAGGGGCATGAGGTCGTAGAAGAGGATCCCCGGCTTGGGGTGGTGCGGGATGCGACGGATCGCTCCGTCGATGTCGTAGCTCATGGGGCTCCGGGTCAGGTGCTGGGAATGGACGAGACCACGCGGCGCAGCTCCTGGATGAGGATGAGGTCGCGCACGTGCGAGGCGAGGGCGGCGAGCGATTCGAGCGACTCCACCGACTCGGCACGCCGGTCGGGATTGGGCGATCGCAGACCGGTGGAGAGCACCTGCTCGAGCAGGCCGGCCTCGCGCTCGGCGGCCATCTTCAGGGTGCGAAGGTGCCGTGGCTCCAGGCCGTAGGCCCGGAGCTCGACCGCCGCCTTCACCAGCTCGAGGTCGGTGTCGTCGAGGTCATCGGTGCCGCTGATCAGCCCGTACTGGTGCAGGCTGCGCACGAGGTCGGCATCGGCCCCGGATGCCGAGAGCACCTCGATGACGCCGTGGCGCCTGCCGTCCCGGGGCTGGGTGAGGTTCTCGCCCTTGAGGCGTCGTGACTGCTTGGCGGCCGCCACCGGCCCCGTGCGCATGGAGTCGAGCTCCTCGCGGATCACCTTCAGGGGCAGGAACTCATCGCGCTGAAGCCTGAGGATCGTGCGCAGGCGCTCGACGTCCTTCGGTCCGTACACCCGGTAGCCGCCGTTGGTGCGACGCGGCGTGACGAGGTCGCGGTCCTCGAGGTAGCGGATCTTCGAGATCGAGAGGTCGGGGAATTCCGGGCGGAGGGCATCGCACACCGCGCCGATGGTCATGCCCGCGGCGTGCTCGCCGTCGTCCGGCCCGAGCAGCTCGGTCTGGACGCCCGTGGTCATCACGCGATGAAGACCAGCCGGAACTTGCCCACCTGCACCTCGTCGCCGTCGGCGAGGATCTCCGGTGCCTCGATCACCCGGCGATTCACGTAGGTGCCATTCGTGCTGCCGTCGTCCACGAGCACGAATCCGGCGGGCTCCTCGCGCACCTCCGCGTGGGCACGCGACACGGTGATGTCATCGAGGAAGATGTCGCACTCCGGCGACCGCCCGATGGTGGTGACCGGCCCCCCGAGGGGGAAGAACTCCCCGGTGCGCCCGCCCTGGAGGCGCACGGCGAGGGCCGGACCGAGGCGCGGCATGGGGCCGGGCGGGGTGGCGCCGAGCTCCACCGGGGCCTCGATGGGGCCCGTGGCCTGGGTCTGGGTGGCCGGGTCGGGCAGGGCGCCCCCGCAGACGCCGCAGAAGCGGTCGCCGTCAGGCCGCTCCGCCCCGCAGGCGGGGCAGGTCACCACTGGTCACTCCGATATGAGGCGTGTGCGGACACGGGACTCCCGGTCGAGGGCGGTCCACACTAGTCCTGCCGGGTCAAACCCTCAAGTAATGGTTGAGGTTATCTCCCCTGCACGTTGCGCCCTCACCCTGCCCACGGCGATTGCCACGTAGTTCACGAACGTGAGCACCGACAGGCCCACCGCGCACCAGAACACGGTGTCCACCCAGGTTCCCGAGATGGCGAGGCCCACGGCCACGCAGCCCATGTTGAAGCCCGATGAGACCTTCCCGGCGAAGTCGATCTCCATGAGGATGCCCCGCCGGGCAAGCCACGCGAACCCGGCGATGGACGCCACGTCGCGCACGAGGATGATCACCGGCCCCGGCCATGCGAAGCGCGCGAGCAGCAGCAGGCCCACGAGGCCCACCACCATCAGGAGCCTGTCGGCGAGGGGATCGAGGATGCGCCCCAGGGGCGTGCGGGCATCCAGCAGGGCCGCGAGGCGGCCGTCGATGAGGTCGGTGATGGCGATGGCGCCGAAGAAGATCCCCAGGGGAAACGACGGACCGTCGGCCGTGGCGCACCACACCAGCAGCACCGGCAGGCACGCGAGGCGCGCGATGGTGATGGCGTTGGGAAGCCACCTGAGGCGGCGCTTGATGCCTGCGCTCACACCTGCTCCGAATAGTCGGGGCGAGAGGATTTGAACCTCCGACCGCCCGGCCCCCAGCCGGGTGCGCTACCAGACTGCGCCACGCCCCGAAGCGCCGCGGACACTAGCACGGGGGTCCTGGCCCTCAGCCCGTCGCGAGGCCGGCCCAGAGGGCCCTGATGGCCTCGGCGCCGCCGTCGAGGGCGATCTCCGACTTCTCGCCCGTGCGGCGCACCATCACTTCGAGCGGACCGTCCGGGAGGGTCCTCTTCCCCACCGTCACCCGCACCGGGCAGCCCAGCAGGTCGGCCTCCGCGAACTTCTCCCCGGGGCGCAGGCCGGGCCTGTCGTCGAGCAGCACCTCGAGGCCGAGGTCGGACAGCTCCGCCCAGAGCGCGCCCGCATACTCGCCCTGCGGGCTGTCGGCGTCACCGATCAGGACGATGTGCACGTCGAAGGGCGCGATGCCGGTGGGCCAGATGATGCCGTTGTCGTCGTGCCCCTGCTCGATCGCCGCCATGGCCACGCGGGCGGGTCCGATGCCGTAGGAGCCCATGATGATCACCTGCTCCTGGCCGTTCTCGTCCAGGTAGGTGGCGCCGAGCGGCGCGGAGTACTTGGTGCCGAGCTTGAAGATGTTGCCGATCTCGATGACGGGCGCGAGCTCGATCGGGCCCTGGCCATCCACGGACTCCTCACCCTCGAGCACCGTTCGGATGTCGGCGGTCTCGGCCCGGAAGTCGCGGCCCAGCACCACGCCGCGCAGGTGGAAGCCGTCGCGGTTGGCCCCGGTGACGTAGTGCCCCTGCTCGAGCGTGGAGTCGGCCACCACGCGCACCGCATCGCTGACGCCGATGGGGCCGAGCGACCCGGGGTCGGCCCCGAACCACCCGCGGATCTCCTCGGGGTGGGCTGCCCGATGCTCGCCGATGATGTGCGCGATCTTCTTCTCGTGCACCTGGTGCTCCCCGCGCACGATCGCCAGCACGGGGCCGGAGTCGGCCACCAGCACCACGCTCTTGGCGAGCGTGGCGGGGTGCTGGCCGGTGAACTCCGCGAGCTCCTCGATGCTCCCGATGCCGGGGGTGGCGAACTCCTCGGGGGCGGCCGGCGCGTCGCCGAAGTCCGGCTCGCGGGCAACGGATACCGCGAGCTCGACGTTGGCGGCGTACGAGCCGGACGCCGTGCGCGCCACCACGTCCTCGCCCGACGGGCTCGGCGCCATGTACTCGTGCGCGCCGCTGCCGCCCATCATCCCCACGTCGCTCTCCACGCGGTACCAGACCAGGCCGGAGCGGTCGAAGATGCGCGCATAGGCGTCGGAGTGGGCGGCGTACGACCTCTCGAGGCCCGCCTCGTCGACGTCGAACGAGTAGGAGTCCTTCATCGTGAACTCGCGCACGCGCAGCATGCCGCTCTTCGGGCGCGGCTCGTCGCGGAGCTTCGTCTGGATCTGGTACCAGCTCTGGGGGAGGTCACGATACGAGCGCAGCTCGCGCGCGGCGTGCCACGTGACGATCTCCTCGTGCGTCATGCCGAGCACCATCTTGCGCCCGCCCCGGTCCTCCAGCCGGAACTGCTCGGAGAGCCCGTAGCGCCCCGTGGCCTCCCAGATCTCGGCCGGGTGCATGACGGGCATCAGCAGCTCCTGCGCGCCGATGCGGTTCATCTCCTCGCGGATGATGGCCTCCACCCTCTGGATGACCCTGAGGCCCATGGGCGTCACCGTATAGAGGCCGGCGGCCAGCTGGCGCACCAGGCCGGCGCGCACGGACAGCTTGTGGCTGATGGCCTCGGCGTCGGCGGGGTCATCCCGCACGGTGGGCCAGAAGCGGCCCTCGAGCCGCCACGATCCCCGGTACGGGGACGCCGGCATGCGCCAGGCATCAGCGCTCACGCGCCCGCCCCGACCGGTGCGTAATGCGACTCCACGTACTCCTCCACCATCGCGATGAAATCCTCGGCGAGCGTCGGGCCCTCGAGCGTCGCGACCTTCTCGCCGTCCACGTACACCGGCGCGCGGGGCTCCTCGCCGGTTCCCGGCAGGCTGATGCCGATGTCCGCGGCGCGGCTCTCGCCTGGCCCGTTCACGATGCACCCCATCACGGCCACCTTCATGTCCACCACGCCGGGGCGCTCCACGCGCCACGCGGCCATGCGGTCGTCGAGGTGGGCCTGGATCGCCTGCGCGAGCTCCTGGAACACCGACGAGGTGGTGCGGCCGCAGCCGGGGCAGGCCGTCACCTCGGGCCGGAACGACCGCAGCCCGAGGCTCTGCAGGATGTCCAGGCAGGCGCGCACCTCGATGGTGCGGTCGCCGCCGGGCTCGGGCGTGAGGCTCGCGCGGATGGTGTCGCCGATGCCCTGCTCCAGCAGCACCGAGAGCGCCGCCGTGGTGGCGATGATGCCCTTCGCGCCCATCCCGGCCTCGGTGAGCCCGAGGTGCAGCGGGTAGTCGCAGCGCGCGGCGAGCGCGCGGTACACGGCCACCATGTCCGGGAGGCGGCTCACCTTGCACGAGATGATGATGCGGTCGTGCGGCAGGCCGATCTCCTCCGCGGCCTCGGCGGAGGTGAGGGCGCTCGCCACCATGGCCTCGCGCAGCACCTCGTCGGCCGACACCGGATCGGCCCTGCGGGCGTTCTCCTCCATCAGTCCGTCGAGCAGCTCCGGGTCGAGCGAACCGGCGTTCACGCCCACGCGCACGGGCTTGCCGTGGTCGATGGCGGCCTCGATCATGGTGGCGAAGTTGGCGTCGTGGCGGGCGCCGCGGCCCACGTTGCCCGGGTTGATCCGGTACTTCGCGAGCGCGTCGGCGGTCTCAGGGAACTCCCGCAGGAGGGTGTGGCCGTTGTAGTGGAAGTCGCCGACGATCGGCACCTCGACCCCGTGCACGTCGCGCAGGCGCTCGACGATCTCGGGCACCTTCGCCGCGGCCTCGCGGTTGTTCACGGTGATGCGCACGAGCTCCGAGCCCGCCTCGGCGAGCGCCGCCACCTGGGCCGCCGTGGCCACGGCGTCCTTGGTGTCGGTGTTGGTCATCGACTGGACCACCACGGGGTTCCCGCCGCCGACCGGGACGTCACCCACGCGGCAGACCGCGCTCATGCGTCGGGGCGTCTCCACGGGCCGGGAGTGTAGCGGGCCGCGGCGGGCCTACTGCAGCGAGAAGCCCTCGCCCGTGAGGCGCACGATGTCGTTCTGCAGCGCGAACACGAACACGATGAGGATCACCGCCCACCCCACCATGGCCGAGCGCTCGTACACCTTGGTGCTGATGGGCGACCCCTTCAGCTTCTCGAGGATCGCGAACAGGATATGGCCGCCGTCGAGCGGGAAGATCGGCAGCAGGTTGAAGATCGCCAGCACCAGGCTGATGATTCCGATGAAGCGGATGACCTCCGTGAGGCCGTCGCCGGCCACCTGGTTGTACACCGCGCCGATGGCCACCACCGAACCCACCTGGTCGCGGGCCTCCTGGCTCGTGAAGAGCTTGCCGATGCCCTTGGCGTTCTCCTCGATGAGGAACCACGTGTAGCGGCCCGACGTGGTGAGGCCGCCGAACACGCCCTCCGACTGCCGCGGCCCCTCGAGCACCTCGAACTGCACGCCGAGGCGCCCCACCGTCTCACCATCCAGGCCCTTGGCCGAGGCCAGCACCACCTGGCGCTGCACCACCGTCCCATCGTGCTGGTAGCGCACGGTCACGGGCTTGCCGGGGTTCTGCTGCAGCGCGGCGCGCGCCTCGGCGATCCCCTGCTCGCCCTTCGTGGCGATGCCGTTCACCGAGAGGATCCGGTCGCCGGCCACGATTCCGGCGGCGGCGGCAGGCGTGCCCTGGTTCACGGCCTCCACGGCGTTCGTGGCCTGCAGCGACGGCACGCCGATCCAGAAGTAGAGGGCGAAGCAGATGAACGCCACGACGAGGTTCACGAAGGGGCCCGCGAAGATCGTGGCCACCTTCTTCCACGTCTTCGCGGCGTAATAGGCCCGCGGCACCACGTCGGGTGGCAGCTCCTCGTCGCGGGTCATGCCGGTGATCTTCACGTAGCCGCCGAGCGGCAGCCACCCGATGCCGTACTCGGTCTCGCCCCGCGTGAACTTCGCCAGCGGCTTGCCGAAGAAGATCGAGAAGCGCTCCACGCGCATGCCGCACCACTTGGCCACCACCATGTGGCCGGCCTCGTGCACGAGCACGAGGAACATGAGGATGAGCACGAACGCGACGATGTTCCATCCGAGGCTCATGCGGCACCCGCCATCGCCATGGTCACCTCGCGCGCCGCGGCATCTGCGGCGAGGATGGCCTCGAGGGAGTCCGCGGGGCCCGCGGGTACCGCGCCGAGCGCGTGCTCCACTCCCCGCGGGATGTCCATGAACCCGATGCGTCCGGCGAGGAAGGCCCCGACCGCCACCTCGTTGGCGGCGTTGAGGATGGCCGGCGCGGTGCCACCCTCCTCCCCCGCCTCGCGCGCCAGGCGCAGGCATGGGAAGGCGGCGACGTCGGGCTCCTCGAAGTCGAGGGACATCCCGATGAGATCCATCTGGGGGCGCTCAGGAGGTGCCTCCGGCCACCGCAGGGCGTGCCCGATGGGCACGCGCATGTCCGGCGGGCCCATGTGGGCCAGGATGCTGCCGTCGTCGAGTCGCACCATGGCGTGGATCATCGACTGGGGGTGCACCACGACCTCCACCTGGTCGTAGGGCAGGTCGAACAGGTGATGGGCCTCGATCACCTCGAGGCCCTTGTTCATGAGCGTGGCGGAGTCGATGGTGATCTTCGCGCCCATGTCCCATGTGGGATGGGCCAGGGCATCGGATGCGGCCACGTCCTCGAGCTCGGCGGCGGCGCGCCCGCGGAACGGCCCGCCCGAGGCGGTGAGGATCGCCCGCGCGACGCGGTCACGCGGCAGGCCCTCCATCAGCTGGAACAGCGCGGAGTGCTCGCTGTCCACCGGCACGAGCCCCGCACCGGTGCGCGCGCGAATCGCGGCCACGAGGTCGCCGCCGGCCACGAGCGACTCCTTGTTGGCCAGCGCCACGGGGATGCCCCGCTCGAGGGCCGCGACCGTGGGGGGCAGGCCCGCGGCGCCCACGAGGGCGTTGAGCACGATGTCCGGCGCGCAGGCGTCCATGAGGTCGCCGAGGTCGGCGGTGTGCGCCACGGTGCCGCCACCGGCGGCCGCAGACGTGCTCGCGATTCCGCGATCGTCCGCCTGGCGCTGCATGTCGGGCACCCGCGTGCCGCAGGCCAGCCCGACGCACTGCATGTCCTCGGCGCCATCGATCACGTCGAGGGCCTGCACTCCGATGGAGCCCGTGGACCCGAGGATGAGGACGCGCTTCACGGGTGCGAAGGTATCACCGCGCCCGGCCCCCGCAGGCGGTGCGTGGCGCCGCGCGACGGCGTCAGGCCAGCAGGTCCTGGGCCGTCTCGCAGAAGGCGGCCACGAGCGCCGCGCATGCCACGAGGTCGCCGGGGTCGCAGGTCTCCACCACCTGGTGGATGTACCGCGTGGGGATCGACACGCATCCCGCCAGGGCGCCATCGCCCGCCAACTGGAGCTCCCGCGTGTCGGTGCCGCCGCGGCTCATGATCTCCACCTGGTGGGGGATCTCCCGGGCATCGGCCACGCGCTCGAGGTGCTCGATCACGGCGCGGGGCACGATGACCCCCGAGTCGTACGCCTTGATGGCCGCGCCGCCGCCGAGGTCGCTGATCTTCTCGTGGGGCTTCGCGCCCGGGCCGTCGTTGGCCAGCGTGGTGTCGATGGCCAGGCCGATGTCGGGACGGATGCGCTGGGCCGCCACGCGGGCGCCACGCAGCCCCACCTCCTCCTGCGTGGTGGCCACGGCCACCACCTCGCACTCGTGCTCGCCGAGCTGGCGCATCGCCTGGATCATCACGTAGAGGCCCGCGCGGTTGTCGATGCTCTTGCAGGTGACCAGGTTGCCGAGCCGCGCGAGGGTGCGCTCGCGGGTGACCGGGTCGCCCTTCCTCACGATCTCGCGCACCTCGTCGGCGGGAAGGCCCACGTCGATGTAGTGATCATCGGGCTTCGGCAGCGCCTTGCGCTCCTCCGGGCTCATGATGTGGATGGGCTTCGCCCCCATCACGCCCAGGAGGTCGTCGCGCCCGTGCACGATCACCCGCTGCGCCACCTTGGTCTTCGGGTCGAAGCCACCCAGCGGCACCACGCGGATGTAGCCGTCGTCGTCGATGTGGGTCACGAGGAAGCCCAGTTCGTCCATGTGCGCCGCGAGCATCACCCGGGGGCCTCCCCCGCCCTTCCGCACCGCGGCCACGCTGCCCAGCGGGTCGACGGTGATCTCATCCACGTGCGGCTCGAGTTCCGCGATGACCACCTCGCGGATGCGCTCCTCGCGCCCGGGAGCGCCGGGCGCCTCGCACAGCCGGGTGAGCAGGTCGATGTCGAGGTCGGGCATGTCGGTCACAGGACGATCCAGGTCGTGAGGAAGTAGCCGGCCAGCGAGGCGAACAGCAGCGAGTCGAAGCGGTCGAGGATGCCCCCGTGGCCCGCGAGGATCCTGCCGGAATCCTTCACGCCGACGTCCCGCTTGATCATCGACTCGAAGAGGTCCCCCAGGTACGCCGAGAGGCACAGGGCGAGGCCGATGATGAGCGACTGCCACCAGTCGATCCAGTCCATGTAGAGCCCCGCGAACCACACGGCGGCGGTGCCCACCACCAGTCCCCCGATGAACCCTTCCCATGTCTTGTTGGGA
>JAGWYY010000159.1 GCA_018969105.1 Acidobacteriota bacterium
GCCGGCCGCCTGAAGGTGTTCGAGGAGTTCCTCAAGCGCAAGATGGAGTTCGAGCAGGCACAGCTCGTGCGCGGCACCTACAACGCGATCAAGGGCGCCCTGCCCGAACTGTGCAAGGCGCAGGGCATCGACATCGTGTTCATGGACGACGCCACGCCCCCCTTCGACCGCGCCGATCCCAGGCCCATCACCCAGCAGATCAGCGGCCGCCGCATGCTGTGGTTCAACCCGCAGCTGGACATCACCGACGCGGTCATCAAGAGCATGAACGAGTCGTTCGCCGCCGGGAAGGGTCCGTGAGGCCGGCGCCTCGCACGGCACAGGAACTGGCGGCGCTGGTCCACGGCACCCTCGAGGGGTGCGCCACCGCCCCCGTGCGCGGCATGAACTCGATCGACGAGGCGGGGCCCGACGAGGCGACCTTCATCGTGGACGACCGGTATGCGTCGCGCTGGGCGACCTCGCGGGCCGGCGTGGCCCTGGTGGCCCGCACGGTGGACTGCGCGGTGGGCGACGCCTCTCGCCGGGCGCTCGTCCGCGTGGACCACGCCGAACTGGCGCTGGCCACGGCCCTGGAGGCCTTCGCGCCCCCGCCCGAAACGCCCGCCGACGGCGTGCACCCGTCGGCGGTGGTCGATCCCTCCGCGGTGCTGGGAACGGGCGTGGCGGTGGGCCCGAACGTCACCGTGGGACGCGGAGCGAACGTCGGCGCGGGCTGCAGGCTGCACGCGGGGTGCAGCGTGGGCGCGCACGCCGTGCTGGGCGCGCGGTGCACGCTGCACGCGGGTGCCGTCATCCGCGAGCGGTGCCGTCTGGGCGAGGCCGTGGTGGTGCATGCCAACGCGGTCATCGGCAGCGACGGCTTCGGCTACCGGCCCGCGGCGGACGGCCGCAGTCTGGTGCGCATTCCCCATCTGGGCACGGTGGTGCTGGAGGACGCCGTGGAGATCGGCGCGGGCACCTGCGTGGACCGTGCGAAGTTCGGGGCCACGGTGATCGGCGCCGGCACCAAGATCGACAACCTCTGCCAGATCGGGCACGGCTGCCGGGTGGGGCGCATGGTGGTCATCGCGGGACTCACCGGGCTGGCTGGAAGCGTGACCGTGGGGGACGGGGTCCAGATCGGCGGGGGCTGCGGCATCGCCGACCACCGCACCATCGGCCGAGGGGCCCGCCTTGCCGCCCGCAGCGCCGTCATGGACGACGTGCCCGAGGGCGCCACCTGGGGCGGCATGCCGGCCCAGGATGTCCGGGCGGAATTGAGGGTGATCGCCGCCATCCGTAGACTTCCGGAATGGTCACGCAGGCTCCGCCATCTGGTCGAGGATCCCGGGAAGGCGCCGTGACGGGCGCCCCCGCCACGGGCCCCCGTCCTCCCTCGGGCGAACGGCAGCGCACGCTGGCCACGGGCGTGACCGTGCGCGGACGAGGCCTGCTGCACGGACAGGAGGCGGTGCTGGAGATCTGCCCCGCACCGACCGGCACGGGCATCGTGTTCGAACGCATCGACCTCGATCCCCCGGTCACCATCCCGGCCCTGGTCAGCCACGTCGTGCCGCGCGCCCGGCGCACCACGCTGCGGGTGGGCGACGCCACCATCGACACCGTCGAGCACTGCCTCAGCGCGCTGGCCGGCCTGAGGGTGGACAACGCGGTGCTGAAGATCGCGGGGCCCGAGCTGCCCCTGGGCGACGGCAGCGCCATGCCGTTCCTGGAGCCGATCGTGGCCGCCGGACTGGTCGAGCAGGACGCGCCCCGCCGAGTGTTCCGCCTGCGCGAGCCCATCGTGGTCGAGGAGGGCGACGCCATGATCGCGGCGCTGCCGAGGGCCGACGAGGGCATGGAGGTGGTGTACGACCTCGACTACGGCCCGGGCGAGACGCGCATCCGCCGGCAGACCCAGGTGTTCGACCCCGCGCGGGACGACTACGCCTCGCAGATCGCCCCGGCCCGGACGTACAGCCTGAAGGAGGAGGCCGAGCAGCTGTGGGCCGCCGGCATGTGCCGTCACCTCACTCCGCGCGAGGCGCTGGTGATCGGGCCGGAGGGCCCCATCGACAACGCGTTCCGCTTCGACAACGAGCCGGTGCGACACAAGCTGCTCGACGTGCTGGGCGACCTCTACCTGGTGGGCCGGCCCGTGCAGTGCCGGGTGGTGGCCTACCGCAGCGGCCACGGGCTGAACCGGCAGATGGGCCAGCAGATCGCGCGAGCCATGCGCGCCGCCGACCTGGCCGAGTCGCTGGTGGCCGGCAACGTGCTCGACGCCCGCGCCATCCAGAAGGTGCTGCCGCACCGCTACCCCATGCTGCTGGTGGACAGGGTGGTCGAGATGGACGGCGACCGCCGCGCCGTGGGGGTGAAGAACGTCACGCAGAACGAGCCCTTCTTCCAGGGTCACTACCCAGGCCAGCCCATCATGCCCGGCGTGCTCATCGTGGAGGCCATGGCCCAGCTGGGCGGCCTGCTCATGAGCAAGACGCTGGAGCACACGGGCCGGGTGGCCCTGCTGCTCAGCCTGGACAAGGTGAAGCTGCGCAAGGCCGTCACGCCCGGCGACCAGCTGGTGCTGGAGGCAGAAACCATCCGGGCGAACGCCCGGACGGCCAGCCTGCGCTGCCGCGCCAGCGTCGGCGGCAAGGCCGCGGCGGAGGCCGAGATCCGCTTTATGATGGTCGACTCGGAACAGTCCTGACGCCCATGGCCCAGATCCACCCCACCGCCGTCGTCGACCCCTCCGCGCAGCTGGCCGCCCACGTGAAGGTGGGCCCCTGGTGCGTGGTGGGGCCCGAGTGCGTCATCGGCGAGGGCACCGAGCTGGTGTCGCACGTGCACATGGATCGCGACACCGTGCTGGGCCGCGAGAACGTGCTGCATCCCTTCACCGTGGTGGGCGGCCCGCCGCAGGACAAGAAGTATCACGGCGA
>JAGWYY010000160.1 GCA_018969105.1 Acidobacteriota bacterium
CCGAACTCGAACACGTCGTCCTCGCCGCGGGCGATGTCCGTGAACACCTCCACCAGCAGCGGCTCGTCGAACTCCTCCGCCGATGCGCCGTCGTCGATGGCGGAGGCCTCGCCCATCGTGAAGCCGATCGTCCAGCGCGACACCACGCGCACCGCGCGCAGGGCGTCCTCGCGCGAGAACCCGGCGTCCTCCATGGCGTCGAACATCGGCCCCACCATGGCCGTGCTGCTGCGGTAGGCCACCGACGGCCGCGCGGCGATCATGGCCACCACGTTCGGGTGCTCCTTGAGCGTGGCGCGGTACCCGCGCGAGAAGGTGGCCATGTCGTGGCGCCATTCGCCGGTGGGCTCGAGGCCCGAGATGAACTCGGTCTGCACCAGGGCCACCACGCCGTCCATCATCTCGGCCTTGCCGCCCGGCACGTGGTGGTAGAGCGACATGGCCTCCACCCCGAGCTCGGACGCCACGGCGCGCATGCTGCAGCCCTGCACCCCCGACTCGTCGATCACCGTGAGGGCGGCCTCGACCACGCGCTCGCGCGAGAGGGGGTCACGCTCCTCGCTCACGCGCCGGGCTCCCGCTCGTCGCCGTATCCCCGCTCGTCGCCGCGGTTGCGCTCGTCGGCACGACGACCATCCGCGCGCCCGTTGCCGCGGTGGCGGACGCGGGTGAAGAAGTAGGTGATACCGGCGCCCAGGAGCGCCGAGATGAGGATCACCACGATGAGGCTCGTGGAGGTGTCGACCACCCACCAGGTCACCTCCACCTGCTGCGCGTTCGCGATGATGAACCACACGAGCAGGACCCCCGCGGCGATGCCGAGGATGGCCTTCCAGTTGGTGTCGCCGCGTCGATCGGGCCGGCGCTCGTCCCTCGGCATCAGGCCTCCTCAGGGGATGACGTGCCGAGGATACTGTCGATGGCGGTCGCGGGGTCGATCTCGCGCGCGATCACGCGGGCGGCGAGGGCATCGAGCGTGGCGACGTCGGCGCGCTCCGCGAGATCGCGGGCCATGCGCTCGAGGGCCAGCGACCGCAGGTTGCGACGCATGCCGTCGCGCGCGCGCTCGGCCGCGCGGCCGGACGCCGCGAGGTCGGCGCGGTGCCGCTCCACGGCGTCCCAGGCATCTTCCACGCCCTGCCCCTCGAGCGCCTGGGTGAGCAGCACCGGGGGCAGCCAGCCGTCGGTGGGCACCAGCGTGAGGGCCGACTCCACCTCGCCGGCGAGGATGTCCGCGCCCGGGCGGTCGCACTTGTTGATCACGATCACGTCCGGGATCTCCATGACCCCCGCCTTGATCGCCTGGATGGCATCGCCGCTGCCGGGCATGAGCACCAGCATCACGGTGTCGGCGAGCGCCTGCACCTCAACCTCGTTCTGGCCTGCGCCCACCGTCTCGACGATCACCACGTCGAACCCCGCGGCATCGAGGATGGTCACGGCGTCGCCGGTGGCCTCGGCCAGGCCCCCGAGGTGCCCGCGGCTGGCCATGGAGCGGATGAACACCCCCTCGTCGAGGAAGTGGTCCACCAGGCGGATGCGGTCGCCGAGCACCGCGCCGTTGGTGAACGGGCTCGTGGGGTCGACGCTCACGATGGCCACGGTGCGCCCCTGCGCGCGAAGGTGCCGCACGATCGCCGCCGACAGCGTGCTCTTGCCGGCGCCGGGCGATCCGGTGATGCCCACCCGCATGGCATTGCCCGCCCGCGGGTGCAGCAGGCGCATGACCTCCCGCCCCTCGGGCCCCAGCGACTCGGCCATCGAGATGGCGCGGCCGATGGCGCGGCGGCGACCGGCCAGCACGCCGTCTGCCACCTCGGCGGGCGTCACGCGCCCGACCCCGTCATCAGCGGATCTCCTCGAGCGCCTCGGACATCGCCACCAGCAGGCGGTCGGTCTGCTCGGGCAGCCCCACGGTGATGCGCAGGCCGCCGTGCGCGCCGAACCCCGCGGTGGGGCGCACGATCACGCCGCGCCTCGTGAGGGCCGCGTCGATGGCCTTGGCCTCGTCGCCGCCGACATCCACGAACAGGAAGTTGGCGGCAGAGGGCAGGGGCTCGAGGCCCAGGCCCCGCAGTCCGTGCGCCATGCGCTCGCGCTCGGCCGACGCCTCGGCGATGCGCTGGGGCAGGTGCGCGGGGGCATCCTCGATCGACGCGACCGCGGCGGCCTGCGCCACGGCGTTCACGTCGAAGGCGTTGCGCACCGGCGACATGGCCTCGGCGAGGCCCTCGGGGCCCGCCATCCACCCCACGCGCAGCCCCGCGAGGCCGTAGGCCTTGCTGAAGGTGCGCATCACCACGAGGTAGCGGCCCTCGCGCAGCAGCGCCATGCCGTCATGCGAGCCCGGCGGCAGGTACTCGAAGTAGGCCTCGTCGAGCACCGGAAGCACGTGCGGCGGCAGGGCGTCGAGGAACCTCCGCAGGTCGGCATCGCTCACCACCCCGCCGGTCGGGTTGTTGGGGCTCACCACCACCACGATCTTCGTGGCCGGGGTTACCGCCGCGGCCAGGTCGTCGAGGTCGTAGGCGCCGTCCGCGGCGAGCGGCACCGGCGTCCAGGTGGCGGCCTCCACCGTGGCCCCCTGCTTGTACGACACGAACGACGGCCAGCACATCACGATCTCGTCGCCCGGATCGAGGAACGTCATGCAGAGCACCTTGATGAGGCTGTCCATGCCGTTGCCCACCACGATGCGGTCGGGATCGAAGCCATGCCGCTCCGCCAGGGCGTCGCGCACGGCCCAGGAGCCGGGGTCGGGGTAGAGGTTCTGCTCGGTCGCTGCGCGCTGGATCGCCTCGACGGCCAGCGGGAACGGCGGATAAGGGCCCTCGTTGGAGGCCAGCTTGGTGATGGGCACATCGCCCAGCTCGCGGCGCAGGTCGGCCAG
>JAGWYY010000161.1 GCA_018969105.1 Acidobacteriota bacterium
GGTGATGACGGTGCGGCCGTTGCCCTCGGTGGCGCCGTAGTATTCGGTGATGATGGGGCTCCACCACTCGATCATCTGGCGCTTGACCTCCACCGGGCAGGGGGCGGCGGCGTGGATGGCGTGCTGGTGGCTGGAGAGGTCGAAGCCGGTGCGCTCGGCGGGGTCGAGCTTCAGCATGCGCACGAACATGGTGGGCACCCACTGGCTGTGGGTGACGCGGTAGCGCTCGATGGCGCGCAGGGCCTCGACGGGGTCGAAGCGGGGCATCATCACCACCGTGCCGCCGAAGCGCTGCGTGGCCATGCAGAAGGCCAGCGGGGCGGCGTGGTAGAGCGGGGCGGGCGAGAGGTAGACCATGTCGCGGTGGTAGGCGTGGCCGAGGAACATCTCATAGCCGGGGAAGGCCTCGGTCACCTTCGCGGCGGTTGGCGCGCGCTTGACGCCCTTGGGGCGGCCGGTGGTGCCGGAGGAGTAGAGCATGGTGTCGCCGAGCCATTCCTCGGCGAGGGGCGTGGCCGGCATGGGGGCGACGGCCTGCTCGTAGCTGTCGTAGCCCGCGACGGTGCCGCCGATCATGAGGCGGGTGGGGCAGTTGGGGACCAGGCCGGCCAGGGGGACTGCGGACTCGGCCCTGTCGATGGAGGTGACCAGCGCCTTCGCGGCGCAGTCGTTGACGATGTAGGCGGCCTCTTCGGCGGTGAGGTAGCGGTTGATCGCGGTGATGACGAGGCCGGAGCGGATGGCCGCCCACATCACCACGAAGTAGTCGAGCCGGTTCTCCATCAGCAGCGCCATGTGGTCGCCGCGGCGCAGCCCCTTCGCGTGAAGGAGCTGCGCCAGCTGGTTCGACCTGGCGTTGAGCTCGCGGTAGGTGAGCGCCTCGCCGGTGTCGCTGCGGATCGCCGCCGCGCGGTCGGGCATGGTTTCGGCATGCTCGCCGGGGTACATCGCCCCCTGCATGCGCGCCGAGCCAGGCTCCTCCCGCGGGGCGGGCGCTGCCATGGTCAGTCGAGGTCCATGCCGTTCATGCCGGCGTTCTTGCGGGCCTTGGACTGCAGGTCGTACATCACCTTGCCCATCTGCGAGGGGTCGGGCATCCAGGGCGCGGTGGGGCCGCGGTGCCAACCCTCGGAGATGGCGAGCAGGCCGCCGCCGGCTTCCACGATGCGGCCGGTGAAGTCCTTGCTCTCGGCGCTGGCGATCCAGACGATCGGGGGCGAGACGTAGGCCGGGTTGCGGGCGGCCTTCTGCTCCTCGCTCATCTCGCGCAGGCCCTCGGTCATGCGGGTGAGGGCCTGGGGGGCGACGGCGTTGCAGGTGACGCCGTAGCGGCCCAGTTCGCGCGCGGCGATGACGGTGAAGGCGGCGATGCCGGCCTTGGCGGCGCCGTAGTTGGTCTGGCCGGTATTGCCGTAGATGCCCGAGACCGAGGAGGTGTTGATCAGGCGCGCATTGACGGGGCCGTTGATGTCCTTCGACTTGTTGCGCCAGTAGGCGGCGGCGTGTCGCGAGGGAGCGAAGGTGCCCTTGAGATGCACGTTGATCACGGCATCCCATTCCTCCTCCATCATGTTCGCCAGCACGCGGTCGCGCAGGATGCCGGCATTGTTGATGAGGATGTCGAGCGTGCCGAAGGTGTCGATGGCCTGCTCGATCATGCGCTTGGCGCCGAGGAAGTCGGCGACGTTCTCGGTGTTCACCACCGCCTCGCCACCGGCTTCCTTGATGGTGCGGACCGTTTCCTGAGCGGGGGTCTCGTCCTTGCCGGTGCCGTCGGTGCTGCCGCCGAGGTCGTTGACGACCACGCGCGCGCCGTACTTGGCCAGCATGATGGCGTGCTCGCGGCCAATGCCACGGCCCGCGCCGGTTACGATGGCCACGCGGCCGTCCAGGAATGTCGCCATAGTTTTCGTTTCCTCACCGGGAAGAAGGGGTGCCCGCCCTGTTGTGGCTGGGCCAGTGCAGGATGAGTTTGCTCCCCGTGGTGCGATGAGTCTAGGCTCCCCGACCCGCCGGAATGCAGCGGGAGCAAGGGTGGAGCGGCCATGAATTTCGACTTCTCCGAGGAGCAGCACCAGCTGCGGGATCAAGCGCGGCGGTTCCTGGCAGAGCATTCGACGTCAAAGCGCATCCGCCAGGTGCTGGATGGCGTGGCACCCTATGATCGGGCCATGTGGCAGGAGATCGCGGCCATGGGGTGGCTCGGGGCCGCAGTGCCGGAGGAGTATGGCGGGGCCGGGCTTGGGCATGTCGGGTTGTGTGTTCTGGCTGAGGAACTAGGGCGGGCCCTGGCGCCGGTGCCGTTCTCCTCTTCGGTATACCTGGCCACCGAGGCGCTGTTGCTGGCCGGCAGCGAGGCGCAGAAGGACGAGTTGCTGCCGAAGCTGGTGGCGGGGGACCTGATCGGGACGATCGCATGGGCCGAAGGCACCGGGAACCCTGATCCGTCACGCATCAAGGCACGCGTCAGCGGCGGGAAGCTCACAGGGGTTAAGTGGCCGGTGGCCGATGGTGGGTTGGCCGACATCGCGATCGTGGTCGCGCGCGACGAGACGGATCGGATCGTGTTGGCATTGGCACGGCTCGGCGGGGCTGGCGTCCACCCGGAGGCACTCAATACGGTCGATCCCACCCGCGAGCAGGCGAAGCTCAGCTTCGAAAATGTGCCTGTGGAGGTACTACCAGGCGACGGGTGGGAGACGCTGCTCCAAGTGCTCGACCGCGCCGCCGTGCTGATCGCGTTCGAGCAGGTTGGCCTCGCGCAGAAATGCCTCGACATGGCAGTCGCCTTCGCGATGGAGCGGCATGCGTTCGGGCGTCCGATCGGCTCCTTCCAGGCGATCAAGCACAAGCT
>JAGWYY010000162.1 GCA_018969105.1 Acidobacteriota bacterium
CCCTGCCGGCTGGCTGCGAGCAGCTCACGCTGTTCGACACCGCCCCCTACGCGAAGGGGGTGAAGTGATGAACGCCCGCCGCAGCAACGCCAACCGCCACGAGCACCACATGCAGGACGCCCGCGACCGCCGCGACCTGGCCGCCGGCCGCCACGACGTGCTGTTCGCCCGCTATTGGGACGCCATTCACGGCGCGGTGCGATCGGTGAACCTTTGGAACGAGGCCGATCGCCAGGACGCCGTGCAGATGGCCTGCGAGCGCCTGCTCAAGGAATGGCAGCGCGGCAAGGAGTACCGCGTGCCGATCCGCGCCGTCATCCTCACCGTCGCCATGTGGACGGCGCGCGGGGTGAAGCAGCGCGCCACCATCCACGTGCAGCGCACGGTCACGGATGAGGGGATCGAGCGCCACGCGGCGGCGGATCCCTACGCCGAGCTCGAGCTCGTCGATTGGATGGAGAGCCTCTTCGAGAACCTCCCCCCGCGCGAGCGCGAGGTCATGTACCTGCGCTACATCGAGGGCATGCCCCCGAGCCACGTCGCCGCGCTCATCGGCATCGAGCCCAACGCCGAGAACCAGGCGCACTTCCGCGCGGTGAAGGCCATCCGCCTGGCCGAGGCCGCATAAGGCCCGGGCGGGGCCGGGACGACCTCACGGCATGGGATGGGTTCTTGCCGCGGTCGTCCTGGCCTTCGCGTTCCTCGTCATCTGGACGGTGAAGGCCATCGTGCTGCTCGGCCGCGGCATCGTGCTGCTGGGGCTGGCGCTGCTGCGGGGGATGGCGGGGCTGCTCAGGTAGTTCCTCCTCCCGAGGTGCGCGCTGACTGACCCCTACCCCGTGACGGCGCGCGACCCCGGTCGCCGGGTGATGCTCACCGCCACCGGGCTGGCGCTCACGCGCGACACGCCGGCCGCCCTCCCGCCGCCGGTGATGTCCGCAACGGTGGCCACCGACGCCACCGCGCGCAGGGTCACCGTGCGGGTGGCCGTGGCGCCGGCGGCCACGCTGCCCATCGCGAAGCACAGGGTGCGGTTCGATCGCAGCGCGCCCGGGGCGCTGACGATCACCAGGTTCCACGGCACCGTGATGCATCCGGTGGCCGACGTGGCCGTGGTGCCGCCGGTATTGCGCAGGCGGATCGCGGTGGTCACGCGCTGGCCGCTCACCACGCGACGGCGGCTCGGCAGCACGGAGGCGGTGAGGGCGGCGGGCCGTGCGGCCTCGCTGGCGGACGACGTGGCGGTGGATGCCTGCGTCGACCCCCCTGTGCTGTTGGTGGGAGTGGGCGTGGGCGGTGCGGTCGGCGTAACGGGGGCGGACGCCGACGAGTTGGCCGAGGTGCCCATCGCGTTGGTGGCCGTCACCCGGAATGTGTAGGCCGTGCCGTTCGTGAGGCCGGTGACGGTGCACGAGGTGGCGGGCGCGGTGGCCGTGCAGGTCTTCGAGGGGTCCTGCACTGCCGCGACGGTGTAGCTGGTCACCTCACCGGGCGAGGCCGTCCACGACACCGTGGCCTGGCCGTCGCCCGCGGCTGCCATGGGCCCGGTGGGCGCGGCCGGCGGTCCGAAGGTCACCACGGCGACGGCGTTCCCGAACTGCCGCACCACGTAGAGCATGTCGCCGGCGGGGCTCATGGCGAGGTAGCTTGGTCCGGTGACGCCCGTGGCGGTGTCGACGATGGTGGCGGTGGCGAGGTCGATCGCCGCGACGGCGTTGCCGCTATAGCGCGCGACTGCCGCCAGCGTGCCCGCCGGGTTGATGGCCACGCCGTAGGGGCACCCCGGCACGCTGATGGCCGTGCCGATGGCGAAGGTGGTGGTGTCGATGGGCAGCAGTTGCCCAGCGCCGCACCTGGCGGCATAGGCCTTCGATCCGTCGGGGGTGATGGCGATGCCGAGCATGCCGAAGCCCGGCGTGATGGTCTGGATGGTGGCCATGTTCGCGGCGTTGAACACCGTCACCGTGCCGCTGTTGTAGCTCGTGGCCCACACGCGTGCGCCGTCGGGGCTCACGGCCACGCGGGAGTACGCATTGAGCACCGGCGCGCTCTGGGCGAGGATGCTGTAGGGGGCCGTCGCGCTGTACTTGCGTACCCGCGAGGTCTCCGCCACGTAGAAGGCCGACCCATCCGGCGAGAAGGCAACGCCGTCGGCCTGCTGGGGCAGCGACGCCGTTCCCGACACCGTATTGGTCGTGGTGTCGAGGATGGCGGCCTGATTGAAGTACCCCGGCACCGCGCCCACGCCGGCTGAGGAGATCGCGATGCCCGTGGGGCTGGACACGCCGCTGATGGTGGTGGACACCGCGTTGCTGGCGGTGTCGATGACCGACACGGAGTTGCTGCCGTAGTTGGCGACGTAGGCGCGCGTGCCGCTGGGGTTGACCGCCACATCCACAGGCGTTGAGCCGACGGCGACGGTGGCGCTCACGGTCATCGCTGACGCCGACGTTGCGGCGGCAAGGACGGTGAGGGCGGCGAGGGGCGTCGCGAGGGCGAGCGCGAGGCGAGGGATTGCCATGGCGCTGAGCATATCCGCCGCGCGGACCCGGAACGCTCGCGTCTGCTCCGCTACGCCAAGAACAACCAGCAGCCGGCGCCCAGGCTGTTCCATCCGACGATGCCCGGATACGCGCCCGTGGCGGCCAGGGTGACCGGGTCGGTGGTGGCAAGCGGTGTCGGCCTGCCCGCGGCGCCCACGGAGTTGCTCGGCAGTTGGGTGACCGCGTAGCCAGTGCCGCCGAGGGCCACGGCGAGGGCGACGAGGGATACCGCGAGGGCGGGGGAGGGGGTGTTCATCGGGGCATGGCGATCAGGTCGCGCTTAGCTCATGGTGTAGTTGGCC
>JAGWYY010000163.1 GCA_018969105.1 Acidobacteriota bacterium
CGTCGAACGTGCCCACCATGTCCACGGCATCGGCGTAGTCGCCAGGAGGCGTCCAGGGACCATCGCCCACCAGCACCAGTCGCAGGTCGCTGCCGCGCTCGCGCTTCCAGCGGGTGAAGTACTCCGCCACCACCGGCACGCGCTTCGCGGGCTCCATGCGCCCGGCGTACAGCACGTAGCGCCCGGTGGGGATGCCGGCGTACGCCCCCGAGCCGCCGGCCAACGCCGGGCGATCCTCGATGTGGTAGCCGGTGCCCACCACGGCCGACCGCTGCACGGTGACCATGCGGCCCACCAGGCGCCGCTCGTTCACCGAGTTGAAGATGCACCCGCGCACCGACGCCAGCACTGAGCGCAGCAGCTTGGCGTAGGCGGCGCCTTCATCGTGGATGCAGGGGATGAGCACCATGCGGTCGGGGTGGGCCATGCTGGCGATCTGCACCATGCCGAACAGCGCCGGCGCCCCCACGATCAGGTCGTAGCCCGCGCCCTCGTCGCGCACGAAGCGCTGCAGCTCGGGCGACCACACATCGGCGAACAGCAGGTCGGTCTCCTCGGTGCTGGTGAGGTGCCAGCCCGCCTGGCGCTTGGCCAGCAGCTCGTGGCGGCGCGCCGGGTCGCGCGGCCCGGTGGGGAACCGGTGCACGGTCACGGGCCCGTCGGCCGAGGTGCCGGCGGGGAAGTCGTCGACCCAGTCAACGTGGTACCGCGCGCAGGTGGTGGCCACATCAACGGTGTCGCCGTCGCCCAGGCCATGCAGGGCGTAGCCGCGCATCATCACCTCGGCGCCGCCCACCACCTCGGGGCCGTACCGCGGCACCAGGAACAGCAGGCGCATTCCTACGCGCCCAGCGCCGCGCGCAGGCGGGTGACCACGTAGTCCACATCGTCGTCGGTGAGGCGCCCGTGCGTGGGCAGGCTCACCGCGCTGTCGCCCACCCAGTCGGCCACGGGGTAGTCGCCACCGTCGGCATGCATGGGCAGGCGGTGGATGGGCGTGAAGCCCGGACGGGTCTCGATGCCGTCCACCGCCAAGTGCTCGCGCACCCGGTCACGGGCCTCGGCGCCTCCCTGCCTCAGCACCACCGTGAACATCCAGTTGCCGTGCGCTGTGTCGCCGGGCACGGGCGGTATGTGCACCAGGTGGTCGATGTCGGCCAGCTGGCGGGCGTAGCGCTCGGCCACCCGGCGGCGCTCGGCCAGGTGGTGCTCGATGCGCTCCATCTGCGCCAGCCCCACAGCGGCCTGCAGGTTGGTGAGGCGGTAGTTGAAGCCCAGCACGGGATGGAAGTACGTGCGCTCAGGATCCTGCCCCTGGTCGCGGTACAGCCGGATGCGCGCGGCAACCTCAGGTGCCTGGCACGTAACCATTCCGCCCTCGCCGGTGGTGATGGTCTTGTTGCCGAAGAACGAGAACGTGGCGATGTCGGCCGTGCTGCCCGGGTGATGCCCGCGCACCCGCGCGCCGATTGCCTCGGCGGCGTCCTCCACCACGGCCATGCCGGCGGGCAGGGCGCCGCGCAGCGCCGGCACATCCACGGGCATGCCGAAGAGATCGACGGGAATCACCGCCTTCGTGGCGGGCGTCACCGCGGCGGCCACGGCGTCGGGCGTGACGTTCAGCGACTCCGGGTCGCTGTCCACCAGCACCACGTTGGCCCCCACGTACGACACCGCGTTGGCGCTGGCCACGTAGGTCATGGCGGGCACCAGCACGTCGTCCCCCGGCCCGATGCCCAGCGCCACCAGCGCCAGGTGCAGCGCCGTGGTGCCGCTCGAGCACGCGATGGCGTGGGGCACGCCGGCGTACTCGGCGAAGGCGTCCTCGAACCGCCCCACGTACGCCCCCTGCGACGAGATCCACTCGGTCTCGATGCAGTCGACCACGTAGCGCAGTTCATTCCCCGTCAGGTCGGGGTGGGCGACGGGAATGCCGCGCCGGGTGGTGGGTTCGGTATCAGAGATGTAACAAGCGTAGGTGCTGCGGCGGGTGGCCGCCAGCGGGTTACGCGGCCGCGCGCGCCGCGCTACGCCGCGGGCGCCACCCGGGCCACCCCGGCCCGCTGGCTGGCATCGGCTACCGCGGCGGCCACCGCGGGCACGAGCTTCTTGTTGAACACCGACGGCACCACGTAGTCGGCGGCCACCGCGCCCTCCTCGGCCACCACGTTGGCGATCGCGCAGGCAGCGGCCATCACGGCCTGGTCGGTGAGCGCGCTCGCGCGTACGTCGAGCAGACCGCGCCAGATGCCCGGGAATGCCAGCGTGCTGTTCACCTGGTTGGGAAGGTCGGGGCGACCCGTGCCGAACACCGCCACGCCCCCGGCGTCGGAGGGGTCGAGGTCGGGGTTGGGCATGCCCAGCGCGAACACGATCGGCTCGGCGGCCATGGCAGCGATGTCGTCGGCGTCGAGCGACCCCGGGGCGCCCACGCCTACGTACACATCGGCGCCCTTCACGAGCTCGTGCACGGCCTCGGCGCTCTCGCCGGCGCGCACCTCGCTGGCGCCGGCAGCGTCCACCAGGCGGCGGAACGCCTGGGCCCCGGGGCCTGAGCCCGCCACGCACACGGTGATGTCCTCGATGATGCGCCCGGTCACCTGCAGGCCGTTCAGCACGCCGGCGAGCAGCGCGGCAGCGGTGCCCTCGGCGTCGCCGTGCAGCACGGGGATGTCCAGCGACCCCTTCAGGGCCTCCTCCACCGCGAAGCAACCCGGCGCGCTGATGTCGGCCAGGTGCACGCCGGCGAACACCGACGAGATCTTCGTGACGGTGTCGGCGATCACCGCGGGGTCGTGCGAGTCGATGGGGAGCGGGAAGGCGTCCACATCG
>JAGWYY010000164.1 GCA_018969105.1 Acidobacteriota bacterium
CCGCTACTCACCGCGCTCACGAGCGCATCGAGCTGGGGCTGGGCGTCGGGCAGGACGCTCGCGATGGTCGCCCTCGGCGTGCTGGGCCTCGCGCTGTTCGCATGGCGCGAGTCGCGGGCCCCCGACCCCATGATGGATCTCGGCCTGTTCCGCCTGCGCACCGTGCGCAACCCCAACATCGCGGGCTTCTGCGTGGGCGCCACGATGTTCGGCACCCTGCTGCTGCTGCCGTTCTACTTCACGTCGGTGCTCGGCTACAGCAACGTGATGCTCTCGCTGGCCATCACGCCGGTGGCGCTGTCGTTCATGGTGGGATCCCCGACGTCCGGCCGCCTGCTCACCCGGGTGGGGAGCGATCGCATGATGCGGGTGTCGCTGCTGCTCGCCGTGACCGGTGCACTCGTGCTGGCCTGGGGCTTCGGGTTCGAGGCGTACTACGCGGTGCTGCCGGGCATGGTGCTGCTGGCCCTCGGGCTGGCCACCTCCACCGCGCCCGTCACCACCACGGTCATCCATGAGGTGCCGGAGGACCGCCTGGGCGTGGCATCGTCGCTGCCCAACGTGTCGCGCTACGCCGGCGGCGCGCTCGGCGGGGCCCTGCTCAGCACGGTGGTGGCCATGACGATCCCCGCGACGGTCACGGCCGAGGACGGCCTGGTGAGCGCCCCGCTGCGCGCGCTCGTGGCCGACGGCATGCGCAACGCCCTGCTGGTGGGGGCGCTCATCCTGGCGCTCGGCGCCATCGCGGCGTTCCGCGTGCCGCGCGTGATCGGCCCCGGGGCCACCATCGCGGCGCGGGTGTCCGGCACGGGCACCGGGCCCGATCCCCGCGCCGGCGGATCGCGGTGACGCGCGGCTCATACCTCGCGCTGGTCGCCCTGCTGGTGTTCACCATGGGCACCAGCATCATCACGCCGCTCCTGCCGCTGTACCAGGGCACGTACCACCTGTCGAACGGCGTGCTCATGCTGCTGTTCGCCACCTACACGGCCACGGTGGTGCCCACCATGCTCCTCGCGGGCAACGCCGCCGACCGCCTCGGGCGCAAGCGCCTGGCCATCCCCGCGATGCTGGTGATGACCAGCGCGTCGCTGGTGTTCTCGTTCGCGGAGTCGGTGCCGCTGCTGTTCGCCGGCCGCGTGCTGCAGGGGCTGGCCATCGGCATGTACCTCGGTGTGGGCACCGCGTTCGTCATCGACCACGCGCGCCCGGGCGCCAAGGCCATGGCCTCGATGACCGCCGGCGCGGCATTCCGCATCGGCTTCGGCCTCGGTCCGCTGATGGGCGGGCTCATCGCGCAGTACTGGGGCAACCCGCTGCACCGGCCCTTCGAGTTCCACGTGGTGCTCATGGTGGTGGGGCTCGCCTGCGTGCTCATCGCCCGCGAGACCGTTCCGCGACGGCCCTACAAGTTCGAGATGCGGGTGGGCATCCCCAAGGGCCAGGGCGCGGGCTTCGCCGGATTCATCGGACCCGCGGCCTTCACGATGTCGTTCATGGAGGGCACCGTGCTCTCCCTGGTGCCCCTCTTCCTCTACAACACGCTGGGCGCCACCAACGTGGCCATCGCCGGGCTGTGCGGGTTCCTCGTGCTCGGCATCGGCGGGCTCACGCCCATCATCACGCGCAACGTCGAGCCGCGGAAGGCCGTGATGATCGGGGTGTCGGTGTCGGCCCTCGTCACCTGGCTCATCGCGGGCGCGGCGTTCGCCGGCAGCGCGGTGCTGGTGGTGGTGGCGGCCGCCCTGCTGGGCTTCGTGAACGGGATGATCCTCCAGGGCGGCACCGTGATCTGCGGCACCATCGTGCCGGTGGAGGAGCGCGGCAAGCTGATGTCGGCGCTCTACATGTGCGCCTACGCGGGCACGATCCCCACGGTGGGGCTCGGCTATCTCTCGCAGGCCATCGGGCTCACCAACGCGCTCATCGTGTTCAGCTGCATCGCCTGCCTGCTCGCCGCGTGGATCGTGCTCGTGGGCCGCCGGCTGTTCCCCCGGGTCATTCCGTACCGCGAGCCGATCACGATAGGTTCCCCGGCCGCATGACCGACCAGATCGCATCCATCCTCAAGTCGTGGGGCGAGCCCGCCTACCGCCTGAAGCAGGTGGACGACGCCCGGCGCGCCGGCGCGCGCGACTGGGATGACGTCACCACCCTGCCCAAGGACCTCCGCGCCCGCCTGGCCGCGGTGGCCCCGCTCTGGACGGTGACGCCCGACGCCATGGCCGAGAGCCGCGACGGCACCATCAAGTGGCGCCTGCGCACGTCCGACGGCATGGCGATCGAGAGCGTGCTCATCAAGCATGCCCGCGGCCGGCGCACCCTCTGCGTGTCGAGCCAGGCCGGCTGCGCCCTGGGCTGCCGCTTCTGCGCCACCGGTGCGATGGGCCCGGGCCGCGACCTCACCGCGCGCGAGATCGCCGACCAGGCCTTCCTCGCCGCCGACGTGGCGCGCGAGGCCGATGCGCGCCTCAGCAACGTGGTGTTCATGGGCATGGGCGAGCCGCTGCAGAACACCGCGGCGGTGTTCGACGCCATCCGCGAGATGCACTCGCCCGACGGCCTGGGCATCTCGGCGCGCTCCATCGCGGTCTCGACCGCCGGCTGGGTGCCCGGCATCGAGGAGATGGTGTCGTTCGAGGTGCCCGTGCGCCTCGCGCTCTCGCTGCACGCCGCAGATGACGACACCCGCACGGCGCTCATGCCCATCAACAACCGCTGGCCCATCGCCAACGTGCTCGCCGCCTGCCGCCGCTACGCCGACCGCACCGGTCGCCGGGTGTTCATCGAGTACCTCCTCCTCGACGGCGTCAACGATTCCG
>JAGWYY010000165.1 GCA_018969105.1 Acidobacteriota bacterium
CCCTCACCATGGCGTACCACCGCCAGCAGGGCGTGGACACCCACATCGTGCGCATCTTCAACACCTACGGACCGCGCATGCGCCCCAAGGATGGCCGGGCGATCCCCACGTTCCTGAGGCAGGCCAACGAGGGCGCCCCGCTCACGGTGTTCGGCGACGGCAGCCAGACGCGCTCGTTCTGCTTCGTCACCGACCTCATCGAGGGCCTCGTGCGGCTCATCCGCAGCGACGAGCACTCGCCGGTGAACATCGGGAATCCCGAGGAGTACACGATCCTGCAGTTGGCAGAGGCCGTGCTCGAGGCAACCGGATCACCGTCGGAGATCGTCTACGAGGCGCTGCCGCAGGACGACCCCACGGTGCGCCAGCCCGACATCACGCGCGCCCGGGGCATCCTCGGATGGGAGCCGACCATCGGCCTGGCTGACGGCCTGCGCATGACGATCCAGGGCACCACCTCCGCAAGCGGCATCCGGGCCTAGCCCGCACATGGCCGGGCCCGCCGTGCTCGCCCGTGGGCTGCGCAAGGCCTACGGGTCGCGCGTGGCCGTGGACGGCATCGACCTCGAGGTGCGCCGGGGCGAGTGCTTCGGGTTCCTCGGCCCCAACGGGGCCGGCAAGACCACCACCATGCGCATGCTCGCCTGCCTCTCCGAGCGCGACGCGGGCGAGCTCGCCGTGCTCGGCATGGACCCCGACCGCGAGCCACGCCTGCTCAAGGCCCGCCTGGGAGTGGTGCCGCAGGAGATCAACCTCGACCTCGAGCTCACGGTGCTCGAGAACATGCTCGTGTACGCGCGCTACTTCGGCATCAAGCCGGGGCCCGCCCGCGAGCGCGCCATGGAGCTGCTGCGGTTCGTCGACCTGCACGAGCGCGCGGACGACACCGTGGTGAAGCTCTCCGGCGGCATGCAGCGGCGCCTGCAGATCGCCCGTGCGCTCATCAACGATCCCGAGATGATCCTGCTCGACGAGCCCACGACGGGGCTCGACCCGCAGGCCCGGCGCATGGTGTGGGAGCGCCTGCGCGATCTGCGCGGCGGCGGCACCTCGGTGGTGATCACCACCCACTACATGGACGAGGCGGAGCGCCTGTGCGACCGCCTCGTGGTGATCGACCATGGCGAGGTGGTGCGCGAGGGCGTACCGGCGACCCTCGTGCGCGATGAGGTCGGCGCCGAGGCGTTCGAGGCCCGCTGCGACCCCGCGCGCGCGGCTGACCTGGCCCGCGCCGTGAGCCCCCGGCACATCGTCGCCGGCGACGTGGTGCTGGCCTTCGGCGAAAGCGCCGAGGCCCTTCGCGCCAACGCCGACGCCAGCGGCATCGCGTGGGACCTCATCGCCGAGCGCCGCGCCACCCTCGAGGACCTCTTCATCATGCTCACCGGCCACTCGCTGCGCGAGGGCGCGCCGGGCGAGGACTAGGCAGGCGTCTCGGAGGCCTCCGGGGGTGACTCCCCGCGCGCCCACGGCGCGGGGCGCCCGAACGCCGAGGCGAGCCAGATGCCCACGCCGTAGAGCAGCAGCTGCGGCGCCATGAGCAGCAGCATGCTGACCGGGTCACCTCCCGGCAGGATCGCCGCGATGAAGGCGATGACCACGATGGCGTAGCGCCACCAATGACGGAACTGCTGGGCAGATACCAGGCCCAGGCGCGCGAGCACCAGCATGGCCACGGGCACCTCGAACACCAGCCCGCCGGCGAACATGATCGTGAGGGCGAACGAGAAGTAGTCGGCCGCGCGCAGCGACACCTGGAAGTCGTTCCCCGCGAAGCCCAGCAGCCACTGCAGGGCGACCGGCAGCACGAGGAAGTACACGAACAGCACCCCGCCGATGAACAGGCCCGACACCCCGGCCACGATCGCCAGCATCTTCTTGCGGGTCTGCTCGCCGATCGCCGGAACCACGTAGGCGTACAGCTGGTAGAGCAGGATCGGCAACGTCACCAGCAACGACGCGCCCAGCACCACCTTGAGGATGACCATGAAGGGCTCGGTGGGCGAGAGCGCGAGGAGCTTGCGGTACTCCGGCGCAAGCGGGTCGAGCAGCACGTCGAGCAGCCACGCGTTGAACACGTAGAGCACCGCGAACGCCACCACCAGCGCGATCACCGAGATGAAGAGCCGCTTGCGCAGCTCGGTGAGGTGCTCGACGACGCTCAGCTTGTCGTCGGGGTCGACCCGGCGCACGCCGAATCGACCGAAGCGGCCGCCCATGGGGCTACCCCTGCGCGCCCGGCCGCTCGCCCGGCCGCTCGCCGGGCGGGGCATCGCCGCTCACGACGATTCCCTCGAGCACGTCGGCGGACGCCGTGGGCTGCTCGGGTGCGCCGGCCGTGGCCGTGGTCACAGGCGCGGCCTGGGCCGCCGGCGTGGGCTGGGGCGCCGGATCGACGTCGTGGTGGCCGTCCCCGCTGATCGCGCCCTTGAAGTCGCGGATGCCCTTTCCGACGGCGCGGCTGAACTCCGGCAGCTTCGTGGGGCCGAGCACGAGCACGGCGATCACGAGCACGATGATGAGCTGGATGGGCGAGAGGTCGAACATCGGCCCGCAAAGGCTAGACCCCCACGAGGTTCCCGGCCAGCCGACAGGTGCCCTGGGATAGGGTTTCCGCCATGCCGAACGACCCCGTTTCGACCACCGAGGACGTCGTGATCCGCCAGATGCGCGATCAGATCGTCGACAACGACCTCAAGATCATCCAGGCCCTGAACCAGCGCCTCGCGCTCGTGGCGCGCCTTCGCGCCTACAAGGAGGAGCGGGGAATGGAGTTCGTCGACCACTCCCGCGAGGAGTGGATGGTCCGCTACCTGCAGGG
>JAGWYY010000033.1 GCA_018969105.1 Acidobacteriota bacterium
GGCTGGTGAAGGCGCTGCTGCCCACCTGCATCGTGGGCCTGGCCTTCCTCTCGTACATGCAGTTCCGGCAGGGTGGGTGGGATCTCCCGCTGCAGGCCCAGGCGGCGTGGGGCCGCGGCCAGCTGGGCGTGGGGCTTCTCTCGTTGCTCCCCGCCGACCTCGGGCAGGCGCTTGGCGGGCTCTTCGGCGGCGACCTCATCGGCACGCGCGACCTCCTCGGCAAGGAGACCATCTCGCAGCTCACGGGCCTGTCGGTGGGCGACTGGTCGGCCGTGGTGCGCGACGTGCTGTTCGGAATCCTCTACGTGTTCCTGCTCGCGCGCCTCTGGCGCCGGGAGGGCGGGCTGCGCTCGCCGTGGGTGCTCTACGCGTTCCTCGTGCTGGTTGTGCCGCTCTCGAGCGGGTCGGTCACCTCGCTCGCCAGGCTCGGCCTGCTGGCCTACCCGCTGGCCTGGCCCATGGCGGAGTGGCTCGGGGAGGGCGGCCCGGCCCGCCGCAGGTGGACGGCCGTGGCCGCCCTGCTGCTGATCGCCCTCATGGTCGCCCAGCTGGCGAACCAGTCGCCGTAGCCCCGGCACCCCGGGTGCGCCCTGGCGCCCCGCATCGGGCGGCGCGCCCTGCCCTTCCGGCGGCCCCCGGCGGGATCTCCTAGCGCGGCGCGCGCTCCTCCTCGAGCACCAGGGTGGGGCGCCCGACGATGAGCGGGTCGAGCGCGCCGATGCGCTCGACGTCCTTGCCCGTGTAGGGCATGCGGTGCAGCACGTAGCGCAGGGCGTTCAGCCGCGCGCGCTTCTTGCAGTCCGACTTGATGACGATCCACGGGGCGTCCTCTGAGTCGGTGTGCAGGAACATGGCCTCCTTGGCGGCCGTGTAGTCGTCCCACTTGTCGAGCGAGGCGAGGTCGATGGGGGAGAGCTTCCACTGCTTGAGGGGGTGCTGCTCGCGCTCGGCGAAGCGGCGCTGCTGCTCGTCCCGGCTCACCGAGAACCAGAACTTCACGAGGTGGATGCCGCTGTGCACCAGCTGGCTCTCGAACTCGGGTGCCTGCCGCATGAACTCGGCGTACTCCTCGTCGGTGCAGAAGCCCATCACGCGCTCCACGCCGGCGCGGTTGTACCAGGAGCGGTCGAACAGCACGATCTCGCCGCTGGTGGGCAGGTGCTCGATGTAGCGCTGGAAGTACCACTGCCCGCGTTCGATCTCGGTGGGCTTCTCGAGCGCCACCACGCGCGCGCCGCGCGGGTTCAGGTGCTCCATGAAGCGCTTGATGGTGCCGCCCTTGCCGGCGGCATCGCGCCCCTCGAACACGATCACCACGCGCTGGCCCGTCTCCTTGACCCACGCCTGCAGCTTCAGCAGCTCCACCTGCAGCCGGTACTTCTGCTTCTCGTACGCCTTGCGGCGCATGAGGTTGCAGTACGGGTAGGGCGCGGTGCGCCAGTCGTCCACCAGCTCGTCGTCGCCGTGCACCGGGGGCGTGCCGAACACCAGCTCGTCCTGCTCGGCCAGGAAGTCGCCGAGCGCCTGAAGGTCGTCCGGGGAGGTGCCGGCCGCCACCGCCTGCAGCCAGTCGGCCACCGCCTGCAGGTCGCTGGCGTGCGCGCCCTGCAGCACGTCGCGCACGGCGTTCACGAGCTCGCCTCGGGCGCTGGCGGTCTCCTGCCCGATCTCGAACCGCTCGATGCCCTCGGCGGTGAGGTCGCGGGCGCGATCGCCCTTGCTCGCCTTGTGCGCCATGCCCCGACCCTAGCCCGCGAGCGTGCCGATCACGTAGTCGAGGCAGGCGGTGAGCTGCCGGGCGTCGTCCGGGCTGACGGCCGGGAAGGTGGCCACGCGGATCTGGTTGCGCCCCAGCTTGCGGTAGGAGTCGGTGTCCACCACGCCGTTGGCGCGCAGCACCGCGCACACCTGCGTGGCGTCCACGCGGTCGTCGAGGTCGATGGTCACCACCACCGGGCTGCGCATGGCAGGGTCGGCCACGAACGGTGTGGCCAGCTCATGGGCGTCGGCCCAGTCGTACAGCGCGCCGGATGACTCCCGGCAGCGCGACTCGGCCCACGCGAGGCCGCCCTGGCCCAGGATCCACTCCACCTGCTGCACCAGCAGGAAGATCGTGGCGAGCGCCGGCGTGTTGTAGGTCTGGTCCTTCACCGAGTTGTCGCGCGCGATGAGCAGGTCGAGAGAGGCCGGCGCCCAGCGGTCGGCCAG
This sequence comes from Acidobacteriota bacterium, assembly GCA_018969105.1. Taxonomy (GTDB): domain Bacteria; phylum Actinomycetota; class Thermoleophilia; order Miltoncostaeales; family Miltoncostaeaceae; genus SYFI01. The sequence goes on from JAGWYY010000033.1 coordinate 2,209, forward strand.
GTCGTCGATGCGCTGCAGCGCGCGCGGCGAGCACGCCGCCAGCCACAGGCCGCCGTCGCTCGCCAGTGCCTTCTGCGGCGAGAGGTAGTAGACGTCGAACTCCACGGGGTCCACGGCCATGCCGCCGGCGGCCGAGGTGGCATCCACGAGCACCAGGGCATCGGGGTCGGCCCCGGCAGGGCGCGCCACCGGCATGCACACGCCGGTGGAGGTCTCGTTCTGGGTGAGCGCGTAGGCGTCGGCACCCGCCACGGCGGTCACCTCGGGGTGGCTGCCGGGGTCGGCGTCCACCGTGGTGGCCGTGGCCACGTGCGGCGCCTCGGCCATCGCCTGCGCGAACTTCGACGAGAACTCCCCGAACACCGCGTGGTGGCTGTGCTCGCGCACCAGACGGAAGCCCGCGACGTCCCAGAACGACGTCGCCCCGCCGTTGCCCAGCAGCACCTCATAGCCGTCGGGAAGCCCCAGCAGCTGCGACAGCCCCGAGCGCGCCCGGCCGACCATGTCCTTCACGGTCTTCTGGCGGTGCGAGGTGCCCATGTACGAGGTACCGGTCTCGGCGAGCGCGCGCAGGGCCTCCACGCGCACCTTGGACGGCCCGCTCCCGAAGCGCCCGTCTGCGGGCAGGTGGTCGAGCGGGATGCGGATATCGGCGGTCTGGTCGGTCATGGCGCGGAACATACATGGGGAGGGGCGGCTCGCGGTCACGGAGAATAAGTCGCGCATGCCCGCACGCACCATCGCCATCGCCGCGGGGGCGCTCGCCCTGCTCGCCGCCCCCGCCTTCGCCAGCGCCGCCAACGAGGACGTCTCGTTCCAGGCCGCGGGCATCATGCGCCACGCCATCATCAGTCCCCCCGAGGTCGTGAAGCCCGGGGTCAGGCCGCCCGTGGTGGTGGTGTTCCCGCGCGAGGGCACCACGGCGCAGGACGGCCTCGACCGCTTCGGCTACTCCATCCACCGCGCGGGCGCGGTGGCGGTGGCCATGGACGCCCTGCCGTGCGCATCCCTCGGCAACCAGCAGTGCTGGTACCCCATGCAGGCCGACCGCCGCGCGGTGGATGCCACCGCCGTGGCGGAGCTGCTCAACCTGCTCGACCGGCGCACGGACATGAACAGCACGCGGCTCGTCACGCTCGGCGAGGCCAGCGGCGCGTCGTTCGCCGTGAGCATGACCCTCAGCCTGCCCAGCCGCATCGACGGCGCGCTCGGGGTGTCCGCCTTCGACCCCACGCGCATGGTCATGCTCGACCCGGCCACCCAGCAGGATCTCCAGCCCGTCACGCTCGGCGGCAACTCGAAGATCCGCGCGCAGAAGAACCGCCAGCACATCACGCTGGTGCGCGGTTCGACGGACGCCACGGTGCCGCCCAGGCTCACCATGCAACTGCGCAACCGCCTCGCCACCGCGGGCTGGACCAACGACTACGTGAAGCTCATCACGGTGCCGAACGCCACGGCGGCGTCACCGGCGCTGGCCGCTCCGCGCCGCATCACCCCGGCGCTGCGTGACCTCATCTTCCACACGCTCGACCTCGACGTGCCCCGCGGCCAGGTGGGGCGCCTCGCGGAGCTCGGCTACCTGCCGGCCAGGGCCACGCCCTCCAACACGTCCGACTACGCCCTGTCGCAGGCGATCATGGCCTTCCAGGGATGGAACGGCCTCGAGCGCACCGGCACGGCCGACATGGACACCCAGAAGCGCCTCGCCACGGCCGGGCGTCCCCAGCCGAAGCTGTCGGGCTCGGGGAGCTGGCTCGAGGGCTACATCGACCGCCAGGTGGTGCTGCTCGTGAGGGGCGGACGCACGGTGCGGGCCATCCATTTCTCGAGCGGCGCCGCGGGCAACACCCCGCGCGGCACCTACTCCATCTACCGCAAGGAGCTCATGAGCTGGTCGCGGCCCTTCAGCTCGTGGATGCCCTACGCGTCGTATTTCACCGGCGGCTTCGCCTTCCACGAGTACCCCGACGTCCCGGGCTACCCCGCGAGCCACGGCTGCGTGCGCATCGCATCGCCGAACGCCCCCACGGTGTACGAGTTCGCCACGTACGGCATGCCCGTGCACATGTACTGAGCCGGCTCCGTCCCGGGCCGGCTCTGGCTCAGGGCGATCGCTCCCGGCGGTTACCGGGGATCCTGAACGACGCCACGAGGCCGAGGAACACGAAGCCCGCGGCCACCCAGCCCACCACCTGCACGGCATCCGCGAACGACTGATCGAGGGCGGGGGCGAGGGGGGCCGTCTTCGGGTCGGCCGCCAGGGCGGGAATGGCCGTGCCGGCCGACGACTTCACCACCTGCGCGATCTGGTCGGCCTGGGCGGCCGGCACCCCCTGGGCCTCCACGGAGGAGGCCACCTGCGTGGACACCGCCACCGCGAGCGCCACTCCCAGCACGGCCGTTCCCAGTGCAGAGCCCACCTGCCGAAGCGTCGACTGCATTGCGCTGGCCTGCCCCGACTCGTTGATCGGCACCTCGTCGAGCGCCACGTTGGTGAGCTGCGCGGTGGCGAAGCCCACTCCCAGGCCATAGACGAACAGCGGCGCCACGAACACCCACGGCGACACGCCGGGCGCCACCACGAATGCGAACCACGTGATGCCGGCGATCTCCAGCACCATGCCCAGCTGCACGATGCGGTGGCCGCCCAACCGGCGCGATACCGGCGCGGCAGCGCCCCCCGACACCAGCGCCCCCACCGCGAGCGCGAGGATCACCAGCCCGGCCCCGAGCGCGCTCATCCCGAGCACGTTCTGCAGGAAGAGCGGGATCACGAAGATCACCCCGAACTCCCCGAGCGACACGATGAGGATCGTCACTCCGCCCCAGCGGAAGGTCGGCAGCCGGAACAGGGAGAGGTCCACCAGCGTCGCCCGCCCGCGCTTCGCGCGCCACTGGGTCCATCCCACGAAGCCCAGCAGCAGCACCACCGAGGCGATGAGCGCCCACGGCACCGGCGATCCCGGCAGCGGCCACCACGACGGGCTGTCGGGCGTGGCCGACCACCAGCCGTAGCGCTCGCCCTCGATCAGGCCGAACACCAACAGCGCCAGGCCGATGGAGATGAGCAGCACGCCCACCCAGTCGCGCAGGCCCGGCGCCCCGGGCTCCTGCGACTCGGGCACCAGCAGCAGGGCCCCCACGATCACGATCAGGCAGAGCGGGGGGTTGATCCAGAAGATGAGCCGCCAGGAGAAGTCCGACGTAAGCCATCCGCCCAGCACGGGCCCCACCGCGGCCATTCCCGCGATGGTGGCCCCCCAGATGCCGAAGGCCGCCGCCCGGTCCTTGCCCTGGAAGTTCGCGTTCACCAGCGACAGGCTGGTGGGCAGCACCATCGCACCGCCGATTCCCTGCACGGCGCGCGCCGCCAGCAGCAATTCAGCGGTGCCGGAGAGGGCGGCCAGCACGGACCCGAGCCCGAACACCAGCACGCCCAGCACGAACAGCCGGCGTCGTCCGAAGCGGTCGGCCGTGGCCCCCACGGCGATGAGCAGCGCCGCGAACAGCAGCGCGTAGATGGAGTTGACCCACTCCGCCTCGCTCAGGTTGAGCGAGAGCGCATCGATGATCTCCGGCAGCGCGACGTTCACGATCGTGCCATCGATCACGATGAGCGACACGCCGAGCGCGAGCACCGGCATGATCAGCCAGCGGCGGCGTCCTTCGAGGGAGACGGGCACGCGCGCACCCTACCGGCTGCGCCGTCGGGCGCTACGCGGGCAAAAAGCAGGGGGTGGGCCCGAAGGCCCACCCCCAAGGGTGCTGCTTCCGTATCTGAGTTGGACTCAGACGCCCGGGGGCTTCGGGAAGCGCTGACGGCCGGTGTACACGTACGGGGTCGCGAACAGCAGGTCCGCGATGTCCTCGTCGGTGCGCTCGATCGTCTGGGTCCAGATGGTGTCGGCACCCGGAATGATGAGGTCGAAGCTGAACGTCATCAGACCGATCATCTCCTTCACCGGCAGCATGGCACCCATGTTGTCGAACGGGGTGCCCTGCAGCGCCCAGGAGCGAATCGCGCCCGCCGAAGCGGTGCGGATGCTCTCGGGCTTCAGCTGGAAGCGGTGCTGACCCTCAGTCTCCGGACGGCCCATGGCGGCGGCGGTCGCCTTCGTAACCTCGCTGGGGAGGTACGTCAGGTCCCACTTCGTCGTCTTGAGCGACGGGTCCGTGATGAGACGGAGGTTCATGCGGCCGTAGCTCGGGTCGCCGTAGAACGCCGGCTTGGCCGGAAGCTCTGCGTCGTCGTAGCGGCCGGTCGCGGTGTGAATCAGGTAACCGCGACGCTCCATGGTGAAGTTGAAGTAGTCGTTACCGAACCCACCGTAGCCGTCGTCCTCCTTGCCACCGTGCTCCTGGGTGACGATGTAGGCGATCTTCTTCGGGAAACCGAAGGGCTCACGGCCGGCGAACACAGCGGCATCCTGCGTGAGGTACATGTACGGGTAGTACCCGCCGTAGTACGTCTTGCCGTCGCCAGCCTTGTGGGAAGCGGCCACCGTCAGGCCGAACTCGCCGTACGGGCCGAGACCGGTGTGGAGGTGGTCGACGTACCAGAACTCGATGACGTCGTCCTCGAGGTCCAGGCACTTCGGAAGCACGTGCTTCAGGTCGGCCTCAGACGCACGGTAGAAGAACGCGCTCCAGCGCGAGTTCGTGTACGTGAGCGGCACGATGTCGTAGTCGACGAGCGGGTCGGCGACACCCTGGCTGATGATGTCACGCTTGTCGCGGTCGAGCGCCAGCGGCGGCGCATCGCCCGAGTCGATCCACGGGGTCGACGTAACGTCAACAATCTGTCCCATTGTGAATTTCCTCTCTTAGGACGCTGGCTTACGCGCCGAGGCCGACAGGCTTCGGGAAGCGGTGACGGAGGCCATAGCGGTAAGGCTTGGCCGCGCCCGCCCACGTGGCGTCGCGGGTGTAGGTCTCGGTCCAGAGGGTCTGGCCGGCCGGGATGATGAGGTCGAACGAGAAGGTCATGAGACCGATCATCTCGCCCACCGGGAGCTCCGCACCCATGTTGTCGAACGGAGTCGCCTGCTGGAACCACTCGATGTTCTCCGGCGAAGCGGTACGGATGGACTCCGGCTTCACCTGGAAGCGGTGGCTGCCCTCGGTCTCGGGACGGCCCATGGCGGTCGCCAGGCCCTTGTCCACGAGGGAAGGCAGGTACACGAGCTGCCACTCGGACTTCGAAAGGTCCGGAGCGGTGACGACCTTCATGTTCATGCGGCCGTACTCGGTGTTGCCGTAGAAAGCCGGCTTGGCCGAGAGCTCAGCGTCGTTGTACTTACCGATGGCGCTGTGGATCACGTAACCGTTACGGATCATGAGGAACGAGAACTGGTTGAACTTCCAGTCCTTGCCGTCGTACACGCCGTAACCGTCGTCAGGGTTACCGAAGTGCTCGAGGGTCCGGATGAAGGCCTCCTTCTTGGGGAAGCCCAGCACGCGACCCGCGTCAATTGCGGAGTCCTGCGTCAGGTACATGTAGGGGTAGTAACCCGCGTAGTACGTCTTGCCGTCACCGGCCTTGTGGCTGACAGCCACGGTGAGGCCCCACTCGCCGTACGGGCCGAGCATGGTGTTGCGGTGGTCGACGTACCAGTGCTCGACGACGTCGTCCTCGACGTCCATGCAGTCAGGAACCACACGGCGGAGGCGCTTCTCGTCAGCGCGGTAGAAGAACGCAGACCAACGCGAGTTGGTGTACGTGAGCGGCAGAACATCGATGTCCCAGACAGGGTCAACGAGGCTGTAGATGAAAGCCGTCTTCTCGTCACGGTCGACGGGCGACGGCGGAATCTCCCCGGAGTCCATACCGGGGACGTAGGTAACAGCAAACTGGTCAGCCATTAGTGGCGTCCCCCCTTGAGAAAATAGGGTGTTGCATTGATTGGGCCTGGACCCTTCCCCCGCCCCGGGTTCCCGGGATTGAGTTCGGAGGTCCAGGAGATGCGGGCAGCATATGTCACGAGCGAGGCCCGCGACAAGGCCCCCAGGGGCGGTTTCCGGCGCAAGTTACGCGGCCGAAACGCCAGTATCCATGGGCGATCAGGGGGTGGAGAATCGCTCGTGACAATGTTTACAAAGTGTGAGGGAAATCGCCTACGGTGTAAGGTTACAGCGTAAGGGAAAAGGTGAGTAAACCTGCTCCCCCGCGACGCCTGCCGGCAGGACCCCGGCGCCGGGCGGCGAATCCCGGGCGGATGCGCACCCGCGCCCCGAGGCCCCGCCCATGACTCCCCCCGGGGGCTCGCGCGGCCCGGCATCGGCATCGCTGCTCGCCATCCTCGCCATGGCGGCCTGGGGTTCCGCATACGTGCCCTCCGCCTGGCTCGTCGAGAGCTGGCCGCCCCTGCTGGCGGCGGCAGCGCGCATCGGCATCGGCGGGGTGATCCTTCTCGGGGGGCTCATGCTGCTCGGCCGGCCCGTGATGCCCGGGGCCGAGTGGGGCGTCATCCTGGTGCTGGCCCTCACCCAGTCGGTCATCTTCTACGGGACGACCTTCATCGGCATCGCCGAGGAGGGGGCCGGCACCGCGGCGGTGCTGGCCAATACCGATCCGCTGTTCGTCGCGGCGCTGGCGGCGGGGTTCCTGGGCGAGCGCCTCGGCCCGCGGCAGTGGGGTGGCCTGGTGGTGGGGCTCGTGGGGGCGGCCGCCGTGGTGTGGCAGGGGCCGCTCTGGCCACCGAGCATCTCGTGGGTCTCGTTGCTGGTGGTGATCGGCGCCCTTGGCTGGGCAGTGGGCACCGTGGCCGTGACCGGTCGCATCCGGGCGGGTGCGCGCCCCGTGGCCATCGCAGGCTGGCAGATGCTCGTGGGCGGCGCGATGCTCGCGGTGATCGGCGCGCTCGTGGAGGGCAGCCCGCAATCCACCGGTGGGCGCGAGATCGGACTGATCCTGCTGGTTGCCCTCGTCGGGAACGCCATTCCCTTCGCGCTCTTCTACGTGGCCCTGGGGCGCGGTGATGCCGGCAAGGTGTCGGCGTGGTTCTTCCTGGTGCCCGTGGTGGGCGTGCTCACGGCGTGGCCCCTGCTCGGCGAGGTGCCCGGGCCGCGCCTGTGGGCGGGGCTGGTGCTGGTGTGCGCGGGGCTCTGGATGGTGCTCGCGCCGTCGCGGCGCTGATAGCCTCGCGCCGTGATCGTGGCGCTGGCCGGGGGCACCGGCGGATCGAAGATGGTCCACGGGCTCGCGCTGGCGAATGGCCAGCGCGACCTCTCGGCCATCGTGAATACGGGTGACGATGGCGAGTTCTTCGGGCTGCTGGTGTGCCCGGACCTCGACATCAACCTCTACTGCCTGGCCGGCGTGGTGGCCGAGCGCGGCTGGGGATACGCCGACGACACCTTCCACTGCCTCGAGGGCCTCTCCACGTACGGGCGCGAGGCATGGTTCGGGCTGGGCGACCGCGACCTGGCCACGCACATCCATCGCACCCTGCTCATGCGCGATGGCGCGCGGTTGTCGGACGTGGTGGAGGATCTTCGCGCCAGGCTCGGCGTGGAGGCCCGGGTGATGCCCATGACCGACGACCCGGTGCGCACGATCATCACCACCCCCAGCGGCGAGCGGCGCTTCCAGGAGTACCTGGTGCGCGACGGCGCCCGTGAGGAGATCGACTCCATCCGCATCGAGGGGCTCGACGCCGCTGCGCCGGCACCGGGCGTGCTCGAGTGCATCCGCGACGCCGACCTCATCGTCATCGCGCCGTCCAGTCCCATCGTGTCGATCGGGACCATCCTCGGCGTGCCCGGGGTACGCGAGGCCGTCGCCGCGCGGCGCGACCGGGTGATCGGCGTGAGCCCCATCATCGGCGGCGCGCCCGTGGAGGGGCCGGCGCAGAAGTTCCTGCGGGGAGCCGGCTACGCGGAGTGCTCCGCCCGCCAGATGGCGGAGATCTACGCCGACGTGTGCGCCACGTTCGTGATCGACGCCTCCGATGAGGCCGAGGCCGGTGCCATTGAGGCGCTGGGCGTGCGCCCCGTGCTCACGGACATCCTCATGCCCGACCGGCAGGCCCGCGAGCGGCTGGCCCGCGTGGTGATCGAGGCGGCGGGCTGATGGCCGCGCACGACGTGGGCGCCGTGGTGCCCGTGAAGCGCCTGGGGTATGCGCTCGGCCGGCTCTCCCGCACCCTCGATCGGTCGGAGCGCCGCGTGCTGCAGTCGGCCATGCTCGGCGACGTCCTGGCGGCGCTGGCCGGCAGCACGCGCCTCGGTGAGATCGTGGTGGTCACGTCCGATGCCCGTGCCCGGGCGGTGGCCGAGAGCGTGGGCGCCCGCACGGTGCCCGACCACGATCCCCCGCAGGGCATCAACGCCGCGGTGTCGCTGGGCATCGACGCCCTCGATGCCTGCAGCGCCCTGGTGGTGGTGAGCGACCTCCCGCTCATCACCGCCGCCGACGTGGATCACCTCATCGGGGCCGCACCCGAGGGCGACGCCGTGGTACTCGCGCGCTCCGAGGACGGCACGGGCACCAACGCCATGCTCATCACGCCGCCCCATGGCCTCGTGCCGCAGCTCGGGCCCGACTCGCTCGCCCACCACCTGGCGCAGGCCGCCGCCCTCGGCATCCGCGCGGAGGTCGTGCACCACCCGGGCATCGCGCTCGACGTGGATACGCCCGGCGACCTCGCCGAGCTCGTGCGACGCGAGCCCGACGGGGCCACCGGCCGCGCGCTGGCCCGGCTGGGGCTGGCGCACGGCGCGGCGGGGGCTGCCGGGTGAGCACGCGCGGGGCGCTGGGCGCCGCCCCGGGCGACGAGGTGCAGATCATGGTGCTGGGCGCCCTGCCCGAGGTGGTGCCCGGCGACGACCTGCCCGGCATGCTGGCCGCGGCGGCGCTGGACGCCGGGCTGTTGCCCGGGGACGTGCTGGCGGTGGCGCACAAGGTGGTGAGCAAGGCCGAGGGGCGCGTGGTGCGGCTCGCCGATGTGCAGCCCGGGGCGGAGGCACGTCGCCTGGCGGGGGAGACGGGCAAGGACCCCGCGCTCTGCGAGGTGATCCTCGGGGAGAGCCGCAAGGTGGTGCGCAGGCGCCGGTCGCTGCTGGTGTGCGAGACGCACCACGGGTTCGTGTGCGCGAACGCCGGCGTCGATGCCTCGAACACCCCGGATGGCACGGTGGTGCTGCTGCCGGTGGACCCGGACGCATCCGCGCGGCGCATACAGCACGCGCTGTCGGCGGCCGCGGGCGGTCGCGTGGGGGTGGTGATCACCGACACCCACGGCCGCGCATTTCGCCGGGGGCTCGTGAACATCGCCGTGGGGGTGGCCGGATTCGATCCGGTCATGGATCATCGAGGCGGACGCGACCGGGAGGGACGCATGCTGGTGGCAACGGACCAGGCGCTGGGCGACGAGATCGCCGCGGCGGCGGGAATGCTGATCGGGAAGTCATCGGGCCGCCCGGCCGCGCTGGTGCGCGGGCTGGTGACCGCCCCGGCCCCCGGCACATCACGCGACCTCGTGCGCCGCGAGGACCAGGACGTCTTCCGTGCCCGCGTGGGTGACGACGGGGTGGTGCTCTAGGTGCCGGTCGGAAGCCCGCGAAATCCGCTGAGGGTGGCGATCATCGGCTCGGGGCCCTCGGGCTTCTACGCGGCCGAGCACGTGCTCGCGCAGGACGACCTCAACGTGCAGGTGGAGATGTTCGACCGCCTGCCCACGCCGTTCGGCCTCGTGCGCGCCGGGGTGGCGCCCGATCACCCGAAGATCAAGTCGGTCACCCGGGTGTACGACAAGATCGCCGCCCACCCCGGCTTCCGCTTCCGCGGCAACGTGGAGTTCGGCACCGATCTCGAGTACGACGACCTGCTCGAGTACTTCCACGCGGTCATCTTCTGCGTGGGCGCGCGATCCGACCGCCGGCTGGGGATCCCGCGCGAGTACCTGCCCGGCAGCCACGGCGCCAGCGACTTCGTGGGCTGGTACAACGCCAGCCCCGACCAGCGCAACCTCACGTTCGACTTCTCGGGCGATGACGTGGTGGTGGTGGGCAACGGCAACGTGGCCATGGATGTCGCGCGCGTGCTCATGCTGCCGCCGGACGAGCTGGCCGCCACCGACATCGGCGGGCATGCCCTGCGCGCCCTGTCGCAGAACAAGGTGCGCCAGGTGACGATCCTCGGCCGCCGCGGCCCTGCGCAGGCCGCCTTCACCTACCGCGAGCTCCGGGAGCTCGCGGAGCGCGACGACATCGACGTGGTGGTGGACCCGGCCGACATGGTGCTCGATCCGCACTCGCTGCACGACACCGAGCAGGCCCCCGATCGCGGGCGCGACCAGGTGCTCGACCTGCTGCGCGAGCTGTCGGAGCGGCCGTCGCGCGGGCATGACCGCCGCATCGTCTTCCGGTTCCTGGTGTCACCCGTGGAGATCCTCGGCAAGGAGCGCGTGGAGGGTGTGGAGGTCGTGCGCAACGAGCTCTACCGCGGCAACAACGGTGAGCTGCGTGCCCGCGCCACGGATGAGCGCGAGGTGATCCCCGCTGACATCGTGTTCCGGGCCATCGGCTACCAGGGCGTCGCGCTGCCCGGCGTGCCCTTCGATCCCATCACCGCCACCATCCCGAACGACAGGGGCCGCGTGATCGACCCCCTCACGGGGCAGGCCCGCCCCGGCGAGTACGTGGCCGGGTGGATCAAGCGCGGCCCCAACGGGATCATCGGCACCAACAAGCCGGATTCCCAGGAGACCGTGGAGATGCTGCTCGAGGACGTCCGCGAGCAGCGCCTGAAGCGCGACGTGCTGCCGCCCAAGGTGTTCCGCCGCTTCCTCGCCGAGCGCCAGGGCGAGGTGGTGTCGTTCGACGACTGGAAGTACCTCGACGCCCGCGAGGTGGAGAAGGGCGAGGAGATCGGCCGTCCGCGGCTCAAGTTCGCGCGCGTGGAGAACATGCTGCGCACCCTGCGCGACCGCGACAAGGCGGGAGGGTAGCGCCCTCTAGCTGCCCTTCACCCGTGCGCCGGTGACGATGGCGACGTGCCCCTCGTGCACCACGATTCCCATGATGGTGGAGTCCTGCGGCAGCAGGCTCGTGGGGGTATCCGGCGCGTCGATGGGCCCGAGGCGCAGGAACCACCCCGTCATCGCATCGCCCTGGAATCGCCAGGTGCGAGCGTAGGTGCCCTGGTCGGGCGTGCTCATGAAGGGGTCGCCGATGGCCTCCTGCGTGAGGTACACACGGGCTCGTCCGTAGGGCTCGCCGCCATCCGCGGGCGCGAACTGCATCGTCCACTGGCGCGTGGTGTTCCTGCGGGGCTCGAGGGAGAACCCGAAGGAGTCCTGGTACGTGGTCGTGATGGGCTTCAGCACCTTGCCATCCAGCACGGCGCCGGGGGTGGAGACCCCCGACCAGTCGTTGCAGGTGTACTCGCCCGCCGCGAGGCTCACGGCGACGGGCAGGCGGTTGAGGATGCTGCCGCTCCAGTCGAAGCTCGGCGACTTCTCGGGGCAGGTCTTGGTGTCGGGGAAGGGGTCACCGCTGGCAGCGCGCGCGGCGGTGTCGGTGCCGGCGGATGACGAGTCGCTGCCGCACGCGGCGAGCGCGAGCGGGGCTGCGGCCACGGTGATGCAGGCGAGGGACAGGAGGAGGCGCTTCATGCGATGGGAGTTCGGGCTCGGCGTCAGACCGGCGCTTCGATGATGTCATAGATGGTGTTCCGCCGGGCGGGCACGCGGCCGTGGGCGCGGATGGCGGCCTCGAGCTCGTCGGCGGTGACCTCCTCGCCATGCGAGGCGCCGGAGGACCGGCTGATGCTCTCGTTCATGAGGGTGCCGCCCATGTCGTTGCAGCCGGCGTGCAGCAGGTTGGCGCCGCCGTCCAGGCCCAGCTTCACCCACGAGGCCTGGATGTTGGGGATGAGCCCGTCGAAGGCGATGCGGGCCACGGCGTGGATGAGCACCACCTCGTCCCAGGTGGGCCCCGGGCGTGAGCGGCCCTGTAGGAAGATCGGCGAGGCCATGTGCACGAAGGGCAGCGGGATGAACTCGGTGAAGCCGCCCGTGCGGCGCTGGATCTGCCGCAGCACCTCGTAGTGGTTGGCCCACGACACCGGCCCGTCGATGTGCCCGCACATGATGGTGCTGGTGGCGCGGATGCCGCTCTCGTGCGCGGAGATCATCACCTCGGCCCACTCGGCCGTGCGGATCTTGTCGGGGCACAGGTGCTCGCGCACGTCGTCGTCGAGTATCTCGGCAGCGGTGCCGGGCAGCGACCCCAGGCCTGACGCCTTGAGGCGCTCGAGGTAGTCGCGCACCGGCACGCCCAGCGTATGGGCGCCCTGCCATACCTCGAGCGGGGTGAAGGCGTGCACGTGCATCGCCGGCAGCGCGCCCTTGATGCTCTCGAGCACCGATGCATAGAAGTCGCCGGTGAAGTCGGGGTGGATGCCGCCTACCAGGCACACCTCGGTGGCGCCGCGGTCCCACGCCTCCTGCGAGCGGGTGACCACCTCGTCGAGGTCCATGCGGTAGGGGGTCTCCCGCGCGTTGTAGCTCTTTGGGCCACGCGAGAACCCGCAGAAGCCGCACCGGAAGTAGCACTGGTTGGTGTAGTTGATGTTCCGGTTGACCACGTAGGTGACCTGCTCGCCGTTTGTGCGCTGGCGGAGTTGATCGGCCACGTGGGCTATGACATCCACCTCGGCGCCGCGGGCCTCGAACATGCGCACCATCTCGGCCACTGTGGGCGGGGTGCCCGTGAGCGATCGCTCGAGGATGCCTGCGAGGTCGGGCGCCACCTGGTCGAGGTCGGTGGCCTGCCCGGCATCCATCCAGCCTGCGTCGGGCCACTCGGAGCTCATGCGGTGCGCGGGCACCGGCGGGTGCATGTCGCGGCCGGGGGCCCAGGGGTGGCGGGGCCGCGCGGCGCCGCGGCAGTCCACCTGCTGCAGCCAGCAGGTGAAGAGCGGCATCGCAAGGCGGTCGCGCACGGCCTCGATGGGCGTGCCCAGCGGCAGGGCGGTGCGCTCCACGAGCACCTCGGGGAGGATCGCGTCGCGCAGCGCGGCCACCTGGGAGTCGTTCCAGTCGCTCACCACCACGTCGCGGGCGCCTGCCCGCACGGCCTCCACTGCCTGGTCGATGTCGTGGGCCACCACCGATACGCGCACCTCGCAGGCCGGCAGGCCCGCGAGGTCCACGGCCTCGGCAAGCCGCTCGGGGGTGGTGCGCAGGAACGCCGCGCCCGAACGCACCACGCCGTCAAGCACGTCGGCGCGCGCGGCGTCGTGCAGCACCGTGATGCGGATGCCGTCCACGCCGTCGTCGTGCAGCGCGATGGCGTGGTCCCATGACGTGACGAAGGTGGCGCATGCGCGGTCGGGGTCGCCGAGGGACACCGGCAGGATGCGCGCCTGCACCGACTCCCCGATGGCGGCCTCATCCCACGCCGACGACTCGCGCGCGGTGCCACCGTCGGACCGGTCGTGGCCCAGCCGCAGGAGCGTGACGCGGTCCATCAGGCCGCCGCCTCCTGGAGGACGTCTTCGCGCGGGAAGCCCGCGTCGTCGGCCAGCGCGCGCACGTAAGGCAGCACGCCCGGGTCGACCCACTCGGGGTCGAGGGCGTACTCGGGGTACACCGTGAGCCGCTCGCGCAGCGGGTAGCCGGACTCGTCGCACATGCCGGCCATCAGCGCGAGGTCCGGCCACGGGCGCTCGGGGTTGATGAAGTCGGGGGTGACCGGCGACACGCCGCCCCAGTCGTTGATGCCGGTGAGCAGCAGCGGGCCGTAGTCGGCCGACAGGTTCGGCGGCGCCTGGATGTTCATGTCGGGACCCAGCACCAGGCGCGCGATGGCGCAGGTGGTCATGAGGTCGATGAGGCCCGGCTCGCCGGCGTCGGCCATGGGGGTCTCGGGCTTGGCCCGGAAGTTCTGGACGATGACCTCCTGGATGTGCCCGTACTCGTCGTGCAGGTCGCGGATGGCCAGCAGGGCGTCCACCCGCTCGTCCTCGGTCTCGCCGAGCCCGATGAGGATTCCCGTGGTGAAGGGGATGCGCAACTGCCCGGCCCGGCGGATCATCGCGAGGCGCGTGCGCGGCTTCTTGTCGGGGGCGTGCTCGTGGGGGCCGCCGGGGGCGCAGAGCCTCTCGCTGGTGCTCTCGAGCATGATGCCCTGGCTCGGCGACACCTCACGCAGCTCACGCAGTTCGCGCTCGCTCATGATGCCGGCGTTGGGGTGGGGGAGGAGGTCGTACTCCTCCATCACCATGCGGCACATGGCCACCAGGTACGACTGCGTGCTGTCGTGCCCGAACCCGCGGAGCACGTCGCGGTACTTCGGCCACCGCACCTCGGGGCGGTCGCCGATGCAGAAGAGGGCCTCCTTGCACCCGAGGTCGCGGGCCTCCTCGGCCATGCGGCGCACCTCGTCAGGCGAGAGCGTCTTCGCGCGCGGGCTGTCCTCGTCCACGGCGAATGTGCAGTACGAGCAGACGTCACGGCACAGGTTGGTGAGTGGGATGAACACCTTGCGCGAGTAGGTGACGATGGGCGGGCGGGTGAGATCGCGCATGTGCGCCGCCGCCGCCCAGAGCGCCGGGTGCTCCTGGCCGCGGGCACCCGCGAGCGCGAGCGAGTCGGCTCGCGTGAGCCGCTCGCCCGAGAGGGCCTTCTCCACGGCCCCGCGCCGCGCGGGCGCGAGTCCGGTGAGGAGGGCCTCGTTCACCGGCTGGTCCTGCGGGTGGTGGCCTTGCGCCCGCCCGTGGATCCCTTGGTGGCCGAGGTCATGCGCGGCGCCGGCTTCTTCGCCGCCGGCTTCTTGGCGGCCGGCTTCTTCGCCGTGGGCTTCTTCGCGGCCGGCTTCTTGGCGGCGGCCTTGGCGGTGGTCGCCTTGGCGGCCGACGTGGCGGCGGGCTTCTTGGCGGCCGGCTTCTTCGTCGCGGTCCTGCCGGCGCCAGATGCCTTCGCGGCGTCGCGCTTGGCTTGGGCGATGGACGGCGTGGCGGGGTCGGGCCCCTCGCCCTCGCGGAACTTGCGCCAGTCGGCGGGGCGCTTCTCCTGGAACGACGCGATGCCCTCCTTGGGCTCCGGGCCGTACACGTGGTTGAGCGCCACGAGCTCGAGGCCATGCTGCACCGACGAGTACAGGGCGTCGGTGGCCGTGTTCATGGCGATCTTGGCGAGGCGCAGGCCCTGCGGGCTCTTGCG
>JAGWYY010000034.1 GCA_018969105.1 Acidobacteriota bacterium
ACCGGCCTGGGGATGGGACGCAGGGACTTCTTAGAAGTGTCCCACTCACGAAGGAAATACGCGGGATCCGAGGGGGCCCTTCGGGGCCCCTTCGGCGTAGGTGTAAGCGACATTGGCGTGACCAACGGGATCACCCCTGCTTCGGTGGGACCTGCTCGAGCGTGAGGGCGTTCGCTGCCATCGAGCAGTTGAACGTGGCGCGCATGGTGTCCGGTCCGAAGCGACCGGGGAGGAGCCTGCTCGCCTCGCATCCCTCCCTCCCCTGATCGTTCAGCATCTTGACGAAGACCCTAGAGGTGCCCCCATTGGGGAGTCGTACCCCGGGGGCCACCGCGATCTCCACGTTCGTGCCGAAGCGAAAGTTGATGGTGAACCTCAGCTCGTCGTACTTGTTGGCGAATGAGGCCTCCAGGCGCACCGACTTCTCCTGGCCGGGCCCGATTGCCAAACCGCTGAGCGCGGATGGGTTGCCCCACCCCGACCATGAGCGGCACTGCCAGCCCTCTCCCGAGGGGTAGAGCACGCTCTCGGTCTTATTGATGATGCTCAGGGTGAACCCGTGTGACGAACGCTCCGGGCACTTCTCGGGCGCCGGCTTGCTCGCGGCCTCGCGCGCGGGCGTCGTGCCCGCGCTGGATGCGTTGCTGGACGAGGTCTCGCTGGATCCGCACCCGCTTGCGAGCACGGCAGCCCCGGACAGGGCGAGTAGCGAACCGGCTACGAGGGCAATGCGCTTCATGCGGAGGGCTGCTCCTTCGGGACCTGCTCCACGATGAGATTCCCCCTTATCGTCTCCCGTCGTTCCTTCGTGACCTCACCGCACTTGAGCGTGACGCGCATGGTGTCCGGGCCGAAGCGACCCGGGAGGAGCCTGCTGGTGTCGCACGTGTACTTTCCGTCGTCGTTCTTCAAGCGCAGGAGCGTCTGCAGGTCGGTGCCCTTTTCCATGTACATCTCCACGTTCGTGCCGAAACGGAAGTTGATGGTGAAATACGCGGGCGGTGACGGCACCTTCTGATCCGCGCCCTCCAGTCGAACGGTCTTTTGCTGTCCCGGCCCAACGGCCACGCTATTGAGCGCAGATGGGTTCCCCCACCCCGACCAGTGTTCGCACCTCCACCCCTCTCCCGATGAGTAAAGGACGCTCTCGGTCTTGTTGGTGATGGTGAGCTCGTAGCCACTTGAGAGCTTTTCCGGGCACTTCTCCTGCACCGGCTTGCTCGCCGCCTCGCGCGCAGGCGTCGTGCTTGCGGTGTTTGCCACTCCCTGGCCCGTCTCGCCTGATCTGCAGCCGCTTGCGAGCACGGCGGCCCCCGCGAGGGCGAAAAGCGAACCGGCTACGAGGACGATGCGCTTCATGCAGGTGGCTGCTCCGGGGCGACCTGCTCCAGCGTGACAGTGCCTGAGCAGTCGTAGGTCGCGCGCATCGTGTTGGGGCCGAACCTGCCGGGAAAGAGCCTGCTGTAGCCGTCCTTGGGGCATTTCCAAAAGAATTCATCGTACCGGCCGTTTTCCGACTGCATCTGTATGGGCCATCCTTCGACGTGCCGGAAACCGATGTTCGTGCCGAAGCGGAAGTTGATGGTGAACTGCTGGAGTCCAGCCCTGTTCCCCACCCAGTACTTGCCCTCCAGGCGAAGCCTCTTCTCCTGGCCCGGCCCGATCGCCCAGCCGTTCAGCACGGATGGATTTCCCCACCCGGACCAGTCACTGCATATCCAGTTCTCTGCCGAGGGGTAGAGGACGCTCTCGGTCTTGTTGATGATGGTGAGGTAGGCAGTCCGGGAATCACGCTCCGGGCACTTCACGGGCGCCGGCTTGCTCGCTGCCTCGCGCGCGGGCGGCGTGCCCGCGGTGGATGCGCTGCGGGACGAGGCCTCGCTGGATCCGCACCCGCTTGCGAGCACGGCGCCCCCCGACAGGGCGAAAAGCGAACCGGCTACGAGGGCAATGCGCTTCATGCGGGTGGCTGCCCCGGAGCGACCTGCTCCAGCGTGATCGCGTTCGTGCAGTCGACCCACGTCAAGCGCACCGTGTTGGGGCCGAACCTGCCGGGGAGGAGCCTGCTGTTGGGTTCCTTGCAGTCCCCCCTGTACCCGCCGTCGTCCTTCTGCACCTTCACGTATCCACTCCCCACGGTGAAATTGATGTACGTGCCGAAGCGGAAGTTGATCGTGAACGGGCGATCACCACTCGCCATGCCCCACGCGTACTCCAGGGGAAGCCGCTTCTGCTGGCCTGGCCCGATTGCCCAGCCGTTCAAGATGGAGGGGTTCGCTACACCCGACCAATCCTCGCATTTCCAGTTCTCCGCCGAGGGATAGAGGACGCTCTCGGTCTTGTTGATGATGGTGAGGAACGTGTCACGGGACGTGCGTTCGGGGCACCTCTGCGGCGCTGGCATGCTCGCTGCCTCGCGCTGGACTGCCGTGCTTGCGGCGGTTGCCGCGCCCTGGCTGGTGTCGCCTGACCCGCAGCCCACGAGGGCAAGGGCAGTCGCGGCGAGGGTGCCGCTGACAAGGAGGGACGTGACGTTGCGCGTCATTCGGGGAATTCTCCGGGGTCGCCTTCCGGCGGCAATCTAGCGCCGACGGTGGCGTAGCTGACGAGAGCGGCCGCGCTTGGGGGAAACCCGACAGCGAAACGCCCCAAGTGCTGCGCGCGGGGCATTCGGGACTAGGGTCAGCCTCAGCCCCGGCGCCCTTCCGTCGATGGCGATTCCCCCGGGTCGGTGATCCGGCACGAACGGCACACGTGTGCCGTGTTCCTTGCAGACGACTCCCACAGGACAGTGACCAGTGAATGACATGAAGAGCAACTCCCGGGGCCTGCGGCCCTCAGCAGCCTCCGTCGCGATCCTCGGCCTTGCAGGCCTGTGCGCGGTGGCCGGCACCGCCTCGGCCCAGCCCTCCACCACGCCCACCACCGCGTCGCCGATGAAGGTCTTCAACTACCCGTACTGCGAGCTGATCCCCGACACCGTGGCGAACGGCACCATCACCGAGCACGTGTTCAACACGCTCGGCTTCAACACGTGCCCCGCCTCGACGTTCAACACCATCACCGAGCAGAACATCATCGACGCCTACAACGCGCAGTACCCGCCGGCAGCCGGTGCTGCCCCGTCGACGTCGGCCACCATCAATGGCCGTCGCTTCTGGGTGATGTCGACCATCCAGTCCACCGGCGGCGTCACGTCGTCGCCCGACACCCTCACGGTGAACGGCATGCAGCTGGGCCTGAAGGCCGTGCTGACGACGCCCCAAGGGTCGGCCACCGTGGGCCAGGTGCCCTATACGGCCCAGACCGTGCAGCGCAACACCGTGTACGTGTTCAAGGCGAAGCGTCCGGTCTTCGAGCTGGTCTCCCCGACCGGCCAGGTGTACGTGATGCAGTCGTACACCCTGGCGTACGACTCGAAGCTGAACCTGAGGCGACTCCAGAACGTTCCGTACATGACCGCGAAGAACAAGATGCCGAAGGGCTGGGTGTACCGCACGCGCGTCCTGAAGAAGGACCTCACGCTCACGGCGTCGGGGACCACCCAGGTGGTGAACGACCAGTTGCGGAACACCTATCAGGTGAACCCGGCGGCCTCGCGCCCCCGGCGCGCCCAGGCCTAGCGGCCTCTCGGCCCGCAGCTTCTCGCGAGGGGTATATGCAGGATCCGGAGGGGCCCCACGGGGCCCCTCCGGCGTAGGTGGGGGGAGCCCCACCCACGCGGGGAACTCGGTTGGTACGGTGACGCAGCCCCCAACGCGCGGAAACCTGAGAAAACCCGAGAGGTCACCCCCATGCGCCATACCACCACCCTCATACTCGTCCTCGGCCTGTGCGCGGGCACCGCCAGCGGCGCGGGCGTGGCCACCGCCGCACCCGGGGCCGAGCAGCAGACCTGCACCGGCACGTCGATGACCGTGATGGTGAAGGCGGCTGGCAAGGCCGCCCGGGGGTGGAAGGTGTCGCTGCGCACCGCGACGCCCGCCGTGGTGGCGAGCGGCTCCACGGCTGCTACCGGGCAGGTGACGCTGTGCGCGCCCGCGGGGCGGGGGGGACGGCCGCTGGTGGCGACCGCGCAGCGTCCGGGCCGTCCGGGTGTGGTGCTCATGAGCACGGCCGGCACCGAGGGCACGCCGCTTGGCACCGTGCACGTGAGCGACATCAGCACCGTGGCCACGGCCTTCGCGTTGAACCGCTTCATGTCGGGAACGTCGGTTTCGGGTCCCTCGCCGGGGGTGGATAACGCCGGCCTGGTGGTGAGCAACCTCGTTGATCCGGGGAGCGGTCACGTGGGCTGGGTGGTGGCCAACCCGCCGAATGGCGCGGACACCACCACGCTGGCCACGCTGCGCACGCTCGCGAACACGGTGGCGACATGCTCGGGCGGCTCGAAGGACCAGTGCAACGCCTTCTTCACCGCGGCGCGCCCGCCGCGCGGGCCCAAGCCCGACTCCATCCCCACCACGCTTCAGGCGATCGCCCGCAACCCCTGGCACAACGCGAAGGGCATCTACGCCTTGCCGCGCACCAGCACCTACGCGCCCGGGCTCACCTCGCAGCCCACCGCCTGGGTGCTGTCCCTCAAGTACGTGGGCGCCGGGTTCGACGCCCCAGGCCGCATGGCCTTCGACGCGCAGGGCAACTCGTGGACGGGTAACAACTGGCGTCCGCCTGGCAACTCCGGTGGCCTCTCGCTGGTGGGGCTCGACCCCGCCGGCCAGCCTCTCGCGGGCAGCCCCTACCGCGGGGGCGGCATGCAGGGCGTGGGCTTCGGCACCGCGGTGAGCCCCATCACCGGCCACATCTTCACCGCGAGCTACGGCCTCGGGCGCATCTCGGAGTTCCTGCCCGATGGCACGCCCGTGAGCCCGTCGGGTGGCTACACGCAGGGCAACCTCTCGAAGCCCCAGGGCATCGCGTTCGACCAGAAGGGGAACCTCTGGATCCCCAACTTCGGCAACGACACCCTCACGGTGTACCTGAACGCCAACCCCAACACGGCCATCAACGTGACGGGCACCTCGGCATCGCCCATCAAGAAGCCGTTCGGCATCGCCATCGACGCTCAGGGCCGCGCGTGGATCACCAACAACTCCACGAGCGGCGGGGCGGGGTGGGTGCTGCCGGCCACGCTGAACGCCGACAACAGCATCACGCTGGGCACACCGGTGCGCGGGGGCGGCATCAGGAGCCCGCAGGGCATATCGGTGGATTCCGCCGGCAATCTGTTCACCGCCAACCTGCTGAGCGCGAGCATCACCCGGGTCACGCCGTCGGGCCAGGCGCGGGCCTGGCGCGTGAAGGGCATGAAGGGGCCGTGGGGCACGGCCGTGGACGGCAACGACACCGTGTGGGTGGCCGACTTCCTCGGGGCCACGCTCGTGCAGTTCTGCGGGCGCCGGGTGAGGTACTGCCCGCCCGGCGTGCGCACCGGTGAGCCCATCACGCCGGTGGGTGGCTACGCCAACGGCGCGCTGCAGCACGTGACCGCCGTGCAGGTGGATCCCTCGGGCAACGTGTGGGTGGCCAACAACTGGTCCACCGGATCGCCGCTCAGCCAGCCGGTGGGCGGTGACGGCCTCGTGCAGTACGTGGGGCTCGCCGCACCCGTGAAGACGCCCCTGGCGGGGCCGCCGGTTCGCCCGTAGGTGGTCTAGCCGTCCCGGGCGGCGTCGCGCTCGGCGCCTACCCAGATCCTCACGGCGATGACCAGCATGAACGCCGCGAAGAGCCACTTCAGGATGTCCTCGGGCATTGCGCTGGCTGCGAGCGCGGCGAGCACTGCGGTCACCACGGAGCCGACGCCGATGATGAACGCATCACGCAGATGCACGTCGCCGGTATTCCGCTGCTGCCAGGTGCCGAGGATCGCCACGGGCACGATGGCGAGCAGCGAGGTGGCCTCGGCGGATACCTGGCTGAGGCCAAGAACGAGGGCTAGGGCGGGGACGAACAGGATCCCCCCGCCGACTCCCGCAAGGGCGGCGACGAAGCCGCCGGCCACGCCCAGCACGATCGCGATGAGCGCGGCGGTCATCCGGGATTCACCACCAGCAGCGCGGCGGCGATCACCAGGAGCACCGCGAAGGCACGGGAGATCATCACCGCGGAGATGCGCGCCCTCACCCTCACCCCGAGGGTGACTCCCAGCAGCGCGGGAATGCCGATCAGTACCGCCGCGACCCAGTCGACCTTGCCGACCGCACCGTAGGTGGCCACCCCGACGGCCGCGATGACGGCGATCGCGGCGAGTGAGGTCGCGGTCGCCGCACGGGATCCGTAGCCGCAGAGCAACATGAGCAGCGGCACCATCACCACGCCCCCGCCCACCCCGAAGAGGGCCGAGAATGCTCCGCCTGCGGCCCCCACCACGAGCAGGCGCCAGAGCAGATCGCGCGTCGACGGCGCTTCCGTGGGGGCGTCCATGACGGGCATGCTGCCGCATCCGGACCGCTCGCGTTCGGTCGCGCCGATAGGCTGCCCGCGTGAGCGACCCCTCCGCCACGCGCGAGTTCCTCGACCGCCTCGCGGTGGATCACGTCAATGGGGATACCTTCTCGGGCACGTGCCACCCCGCTTGGCCGGGCCGTGCATTTGGCGGGCAGGTCCTCGCGAAGGCGCTCCGTGCCGCCGCCCGCACCACGCTGGACGACGCCATGCAGCCGGTATCGGTGCATGCGTACTTCCACGCCCCCGTCGCCGCCGGCCAGGCGGCGCAGTTCGAGGTGGATCGCGTGAGGGATGGCCGAACCTTCGCCACGCGCCGGGTATCGGTGACGCAGGACGGACGCCTGCTGGTGACGGTGATGGTGCTCCTCGGCCGGCCGGGGGAGGGCCCTGATCACCAGAAGGAGGCGCCGGTGGTGCCGTCGCCGGATGTCCTCACCGCCGAGGACAGGCTGATCCCCGAGGTCATCCTGCCCGCCGACACCGACTTCGAGGCGCTCGGGTATCCCTCGGACGGCCAGGTGGACCTGCGGGTGATCGACGGCGATATCTCTGCAGCCGGCACCCGACGCCCCACCTGGATGCGCGCGAAGGTGGATCTGCCAGAGGACCCCATGATCGGGGCTGCGCTGCTCTGCTACCTCTCGGACATCACGCTGGGCACCACGGCCCTCGAGCCGCACGGGGGCCGGGAGGCCACCACCGACATGCAACTGGGCGCGCTGGAGCTGTCGTTGTGGTTCATCCGGCCCGCGCCGACGCGCGACTGGATGCTGTTCGACTTCTCATCGCCGGCAGCCGGGGCGGGACGCGCGCTCGCCGACGGGGTCATCTACGACGCCGCAGGCGAGGCCCTGGCCGTCGCCGTGCAGACATCCCTCATGCGGCGCGCCTGAGTCGCCAGATCCGCCGATGGCGCACCCGGGGTGCCCCGGCCCGGCGAGGTCGCGCGGTAGATTCCGGCGCATGGAGGCCTCACGCGCCACGCCATCGGCATCGCCACCCCGGGGTGACCGCATGCCGGTGATGGGGGTGCTGCTCCGGGCGCTGCTGATCGTGCTGGCCATCGCGGCGCTCATCGGCCTCGGCATCGTGTTCGCGGGGCCCGAGGACACCGTCATGCGCGTGCTGGGCACCGTGATGGTGCTGGGCGGTGCGCTGGTGGTGGCCATGCCGGCCGCCCTGATCCCGCAGGTGGCCCTGCGCGTGGCGATGGCCGCCGTGGTGGCCATCGAGGCCGTGCTCATGTGGGTGATCATCTGGGCGCCCGACTCCAACAGCCTTCCCGACTGGGTGGGCCGGGCCTCCGCCATGATCGTGACGTTCCTCGTGGTGGCGGCCGTGGCGATCGTGCTGTGGAAGGTCACCCGTGGCGAGCGCCTGCGCACGCCGCGCATCGTGGCGGCGGTCAGCACGCTCGCCGGCGTCGTGTTCGGGGGCATGATCTGGGCGATGATCCTCACCGACGGCGAGGCGATGCCGGCGCGGGTGCTCGCCGGGGTGGCCATCATCTACGCGGCCACTGCCCTGGGCGCGCTGGTGCTGGCCCTCATGCGCAGCTATGCGGTGGTGCGCCGCTCCTAGGCGGGCGGTTCGCCCGTGTCGCCCTCGTGGCGGTCCTTCCGCCGGATGGGCAGCACCGACGCCGGGATCCAGAACAGCACCGCCGCGAGCAGCATGATGCCGATCGCAACCTGCGGGGCGAAGAACCCCACGGCCAGGGCCACCACGTAGAAGCCCAGCGCCGGCGCGAGCGGCGTGGTGGCCGCGTGGGGAAGGGCAGTAACGACACCAGCAGCAGCAGCCCGAGGTTGAGCTGCAGCAGGTCGTCGCTCGAGCCCTCGGGCACGGAGATCTCGAGCACGAGGATGGTGATCGCGATGGCGAACACGCCGTCGCTGACGGCATCCATGCGCGACGTCGTGCGCCTGAGCAGGCGGTGGCCGGGCAGGCGCGGCGCGCGCTTCCTGCTGCTCACCGGAGGGTCCTTTCGGAGGGCGCGGCGGCGTGGGGCTGGACCATGGGGGCACCGGTGCCAACGGCCTCATACGGGGCTTTGCGGCGTGCAGCCGACGTCCTTTGGGGGCCCTGACGGGCGGGTTCCTGCTGTGTGGTTGGGGGGTTGTGAAGGGGAACGGTCAAAACCCCCCGAATGGCCAGTGACCGTGCCCGGGCGGGGCGGTACACATAGGGCATGCAGTGAGAGGCGCTTCACCTCTCGCCGCATCTCGCGGGTGAGGGCGGCGGACACCGGGAATAGAGGATTCCCGGAGGATGAGATGGTTCGGGGGGTCCATCTCATCCGGTCCGCCGCCCCCCGCGGCACTCATCGGCCTATTGGCCGTCTCCTGTCACGGTGATCTTCAGCGTGATCGTGGTGGACGGGGTGGGATTCCCCGGGGCGAAGAGGCCCACCACGCCGGTCGTCTTCATGTCCTCGGCGAGGCCCATGATCGGCACCCAGGCCATGCGCGGCGATCCGGGCTCGGCGTTCTTCCTCGCGCGTGCCAGGCGCACCGGGAGGCCCTTGGCCACCGTGGCGTCCGGCTTCGTCACCCACTTCCACGCGAAGCCCGTGCCGGAGTTGACCTTGCCGAGCACGACCTTGGCAGTGCTCCCTGCCTGCACGTTGACCACGCGGTTCGTGTTGGTGACGGTGGGCGTGGGCGAGGTGCTGGCAGCTCCTCCGAGGGCGATGGAGCCCATGGCCAGGGGCATCAGGGCCGCGCCTGCAACGGCGATGACTGCGCGCTTCACGGTGTTCCTCCGAGAGGTGAGGGTGGATGTCGCGGCGAGCATACGACCCGTCCGGCGCGCCGCGCAGAAAGCCGGGTGCACGCGGCGCCGGGCCCTATGCGCCGGGGAATGCGCTCGCGAGCCGTCGGGCGAGTTCGCCCGATCGGTCGAGCGCGCGCAGGGAGTCGAACCCCCCGATGGGGTCGCCGTCGATCACCACCTGCGGGAAGGTGCGCCCGCCTCCGCTCTCGGCCTGCAGGCGATCGCGCGCGCCATCGCTGAACATGTTGATGCGCACCTCGTCGAAGGCGATGCCGCGGCGGCGCAGCAGCGACTTCGCCCCCACGCAGTAGAGGCAGAACGGCGTGGCGTACACGGTGACCCGGGCCATGCCTGCACGGTAGCGGGCGGTACCCGGTCGTTGGTGCCACGTCTCCGCTGGCGGCTAGGGTTCCCGCGTCACGAACTCGACGCTCGAAAAGGAGCCCCCGTGCCACGACGCCCGTTCATCATCGGCGCCGCTGCGGTCATCGCCGCCGGTGCCCTCGTTTCCACTGCCTCCGCCGGGATCATCGGTGGTTCGTCGGTGGGCGGCGATCCGTCCACCTACGGCACGATCGGCATCGCCATGGAGGGCCCCCTCACGGGTGCGCAGGGCTCAAACGGGCAGGACATGCTGCGCGGCGTGCAGCTCGCCGTGAAGCAGTACAACGCCAAGGGTGGCTACGGCGGCCGCATGGTGCAGATCGTGCAGGTGGACGACCAGGCCAACCCCGCCAAGGCGAGGGCGGCCGCCGCGAAGGCCATCAAGGCCAAGGTGGTCGCGGTGGTCGGGCCGTACAACTCGTCGGTGGGCCTGGTGAACCTCCCCATCTACACGAAGGCGAAGATCGTGCCCGTGCAGATGACCTCCACGGACGACACCACGGGCTACGGCGTCACCGTGCAGCCCAAGAACAGCCAGATCTCGCCGGTGGAGTCCAACTACATCCTCAACGTGCTGAAGCCCGCCAAGGTGTCGATGATCACCACCGACAGCGCGTACACCAACGGGATGTCCTCGCGCCTCAAGGCCGCGCTCGAGCCCAAGGGCGTGCTCGTGACCAATGTCGTGGTGCAGGAGAACCAGCCCGACTACGCGGCCGCGGTGCAGCAGGCGCTCACCAACAACCCCACCGTGGTCTACCTCAGCACCTACTTCCCGGAGGGCGCGAAGATCGCCACGGCGCTCAAGGCCACGGGCAACCCGGCCAAGTGCTTCGCCGGCCTGGCCAACCAGGACCCGGGCTTCATCACCGCCGCGGGCATCCCCGCCAGCCAGAACTGCGTGTTCAGCGGCGTGCCGGACCCCTCGCAGTTCCCCACCGCGAAGGGCTACGTGGCGGCCTACAAGAAGGCCTTCCCGGGCAAGACGCCGGGCACGTGGGGCACCTTCACCTACGACTCGGCGAACATCCTCTTCGCGTCGTGGAAGAAGGCCGACCCGTTCACGTACGGCAAGGTGCTCAAGCAGCTCAAGAAGACGAAGAACTTCAAGGGCGCAACCGGCGCGATCACCATCAACAGCCAGGGCAACCGGCCGAACGTGCCCGTGAGCATCCTCAGGGTTGACTCCGCGGGTGACTTCGACGTCGTCTACACCGACCGCACCAACAAGTAGGAGCTGCCGTGTCCGCCGCCGAGTCCGAGTGGCGCGAGCAGCGTCACGAGAAGGGCGCCGAGAGCGTCAAGCAGGTGCTGGGGCCGAAGGCCGAGGAGTCGCTCGCGACCCTCGGCGAGCTCGGCGACCGCATCATCGAGACGATCTACGGCGACATCTACCAGCGCCCGGGGCTCACGCTGAAGGAGCGGCAGATCGCCACGCTCAGCATGCTCATGGCGCTGGGGGGCAAGGATCGGCAGGTGAAGGTGCACATGCGCGCCGGGCTGCGCGTGGGCATCACGGAGGACGAGCTGCGCGAGCTGGTGATCCAGCTCGCCGCCTACGCCGGCTTCCCTGCGGCCATCAACGCCCAGGCGCAGCTCAACGAGGTGCTTGCGGAGGACGCCGCCTGACGTAGCAACGGGGATTTCACGGCGGGCCATGCCCGGGGACGACAATGCCCCGCCCATGGCCCGCCGTATCCTCATCATGCTGCTGGGCGCCGCCGCGCTGTGCGCGGTGGCCGTGCCCGCGCAGGCCGCGCGCGACCTGACGTCGGTCAAGGAGCGCGTGCAGCAGGTGGAGGCCCGCGCTGCCGAGCTCGACGCCGCGGCAGGCGAGGCCGCGGTGCGCCACAACGCCGCCATGGACCGCCTCGACGCCGCCCGCGCCGAGACCGTCCGCACGCGCAAGGAGCTCGTGCGCACCCGTGCGCAGCTGGTGGTGGCCCGCGAGACGCTCTCCTCGCGCCTGGCGGCGCTCTACCGGCGTCCCGACCCCGACCTGCTCGAGCTGGTGGTGTCGAGCGGGTCGCTCACCGACCTCGTGAGCCGCACCCAGGCCCTGCAGGGGGCCGCGGGGCAGGATGCCGGCCTGGTGCGCACGGTGCGGGCCCGGCGCGTGGCGCTGCGCGCCACGCAGGTGCGTCTTGCGAAGGCCATCGCGGAGTCGCGTGCCGAGGCCGCGGTGGCGGCACGGGAGCGCGACCGCATCGAGGGCCTCCTCGCCCGGCAGCGCGCCGTGGTTGCGCAGGCGCGCGGCGAGCTCAAGGCGGCGCTCTCGGCGCGGGTGCAGGACCGCGTGCGCGCGGCACGCGCCAAGGGGTCGGCCGACATCCCCACGGCGCCTCCCGGCACCGAGCCGGTGTTCCCGATCGCCGCGCCCACCACCTTCTCGGACGACTGGATGGCTCCGCGCGGCAGTCGCTACCACGAGGGCATCGACCTCATGGCGGCCATGGGCGCCCCCATCGTGGCCGCGGTGAGCGGCACCATCCTGCGCCCGGGCGAGACGCCCGTCAGCGGGATCCGCCTGTGGATCCGCGGCGACAACGGCGACGAGTACTTCTACTGCCACCTGTCCGGCTTCGCGCCGGTCACGCGTGAGGGTGCGCGCGTGAAGGCCGGCGAGGTGGTGGGCTACGTCGGGATGACCGGCGACGCCCAGGGCACGGTGCCCCACCTGCACTTCGAGATCCATCCCGGGGGAGGCGGCCCGATCAGGCCCTACCCGCTGGTCTCGTCGTGGCCGCGCGTGGGGTGATGCACCCCGCGGCCGGGCGGGCCGCCCATCGTGATGATGGACAGCCCGCGCCCGGCGCGCACGGTGCGCACGTCAGGTCGGCCTAGGCGACCGTCACGCCGCATGCCGATGCCAGCGCGGCATCGGCGGCCTTCGCGTCGGCGCCCGTCGCGAGGTCGGTGTAGGCCTTCACGGCTGCGGTGAAGGTGTCGGGGTCGCCCTCCGTCGCCGCTGTGTAGATGGCGTCAAGGGCGGTGTGCTCCTGCTTCTCGATGGCCGCGTAGCCCTTGACGGCATCGAGGCAGGCGCCGGTGGCCCCGGCCTCCATGTCGGCCAGCGTCTTCTCATAGGCCGTGATCTCGGTCTTGAGGGCCGGCCATGCGGCGATGGCGGCGTCGGCGTTGTCGGCCTCGGCCACGGCGTCCTCGGCCTTGGTCACGGCGGCCTCGGCATCCGCGTACGCGGCCTGCAGGTCGGCGCTCAGCGCGGCCTCGGCTGCGGCCGTGTCGGCGGAACTGCTGCTGGACGATCCGCAGCCGGCGAAGCCAATCGCTCCAACGGCGAGGATGCCGGCGAGCGCCAGGGCACCGCGGCGGCGGAGGGTGGTGATCTCGAAGTTCATGGGAATCCTCGGTAGGGGTGCGAGACGTGAGCCTACGCCGCTAGCCTTGCGCTCGTGACAGGACGCCAGCGCGAGTCGCGCGAGGAGATCGTCGCCCGCGTGGCGGCCGAGCAGGAGGGGCTCCACCCCAACCCGGAGTACAACCGCACCGCGAAGCGCCGGGTGTGGGTGCTCGGGGCCATCATGGTCCCCGTGAGCCTGCTCATCGGGTGGGCCATCGGCACCCCGCTCGGCTGGCCGCCGCTGCTGTGGATCGCCACGGGCCTGGGCATCAGCCTGGGGGTCTTCTACATCGCCTATGTCATCCTCGCCGAGCGCGATGACGGCCGCATCCAGCGTGAGCTCGACGAGGCGCGACGGCAGCGCACGGCGGAAAGGGAGGGCACGTGACCGACGGCGCGGGGGCAGCCCAGCACGGCATCGAGCTCGGCATCTACTCCTTCGGGGATGCCACCCCCGACCCCGCCACGGGACGGGCCATCGACGTGGGCCAGCGCGTGCGCGACCTCGTGGACGAGATCGTGCTGGCCGACGAGGTGGGCCTCGACGTCTTCGGAGTGGGCGAGCACCACCGACCCGACTTCCCCGTGTCGTCGCCGGCCGTGGTGCTCGCTGCCGCGGCCGCGCGCACCTCGCGCATCCGCCTCACATCGGCAGTCACCGTGCTGTCGTCGGACGATCCCGTACGGGTATTCCAGGACTTCGCCACCATCGACCTGCTCTCGCAGGGACGGGCCGAGATCATGGCCGGGCGCGGGTCGTTCATCGAGTCGTTCCCCCTCTTCGGCTACGACCTCGCCGACTACCAGGGTCTCTTCCTCGAGAAGCTCGACCTGCTGCTCCAGTTGCGCGAGGAGGAGGTGGTCACATGGAGCGGCACGCGCCGGGCTCCGATCGAGGGCCGCGCCGTGCATCCGCGGCCGCAGCAGGAGCGCATTCCGATCTGGATCGCCGTGGGGGGCACGCCGCAGTCGGTGGTGAACGCCGCCGCGCGCGGCCTGCCGATCTCGGTGGCCATCATCGGGGCAGCGGCGCAGCCATTCATCCCGTTCGTCAACCTCTATCGCGAGGCCCTGGGTGAGTTCGGGCACGACCCGGCGAAGGTGCCGGTGTCAATCGGATCGCATGGGTTCATCGCCGACACCTCGCAGAGGGCCGCGGACATCTCCGCCCCGGGGCTCATGGCCGCGATGAACCAGATCGGCAGCGAGCGCGGGTGGGGTAGCCACATCGACCGCGCGCAGTTCGACCGCATGCGCCAGCCGCACGGCGCGCTGATGGTCGGCAGCCCTGCGGAGGTGACCGAGAAGATCCTCGCCGAGTACGAGATGTTCGGCAATCGTCGCGTGCTGCTGCACATGGGGGTAGGCAACCCGCCGCACGCCGACATGCTGCGGGCGATCGAGCTCTACGGCACGGAGGTCGCGCCGGCCGTGCGCAAGGAGATCGCCCGGCTTGACGCCGCCGCGCCGGTGAGCACCCGGTGATGCTCCCGCTCGGCCCCGGTGGGCGGTAAGGTTCCCTCATGGCTGAGAACGAGACCACCGGCACCGAGGTCAACGCGCTCGAGGGCGCCCCGGAATGCCCCAAGTGCGGGGCCCAGATGTTCGCGACCCAGCGCAGGATGCGCACGCACGAGCTCAGTGGGGCCAGCCCCATCGCCCGCGACCGCGATCACCCGGTGTGGCGCTGCATGCGGTGCACGAACGAGATCCCGCGCGAGGCCTAACGCCGGTACCGGCGCCGTGATCTCCGTCATCACGGCGCTGCGCGCGTCATCAAACGGGGCCTACATCCGCGTCGAGCGCGACGGCGCCGCGTGGCTGCGCCTGCCCGTGCACCTGGTGGCCGACCTCGGGCTCGGCACCGGTGAGGAGATGGACGAGGCCCGCGTGGCCGCCATCGAGGACGCCGCCGCAGTGGAGCGCCTCTGGGAGGCCGCCCTGCGGTTCACGGTGGCCCGCGGCCGGTCGTACCGCGAGGTGGTGCAGCGCCTGCGCGACCGCCGGGCCGAGGAGGGGCAGGCGGCCCGCGTGCTCGCGCGCCTCGAGGCCGCGGGACTCATGGACGAGCAGGCCAATGCCTGCCAGCGCGTGGATCGGCTGGCCACCCGGGGGTGGGCGTCGCGGCGGATCCGGTCGGAGATGATGCGCGTGGGGTTCGCCAACGAGGTGGTGGCGCGCGCCATCGACGAGACCCTGCCCGCAGGCCACGACGCGCAGGTGCTCGAGGTGGCCCTGGCGCGCACGGGGATCCCCGAGAGCGCGGCCGACCGCAGGCGGCTGGCCGATCGCCTGGTGCGCAGGGGTCTTCCGCCGCAGGTGGTGCGCGAGGCCGTGCGCCCCGACGAGGGCACCCGGCCGTCGCGCGGCGACGCCGCGCCCGAGGCAGAGGAGCTCATCCGGCAGGTGCGACGGCGCTACCCGGCGCAGGCCACCGACTCCGGTGACCGCCGTCGCGCGCTGGGCTGGCTGGCGCGCAGGGGGCTGGGGTCCGAGGACGCCCGGCGCATCCTCGAGGCGGCAGCGGACGAGGCCGCCTAGGCCGGCGCGAACCGCGCCGCCCGCGCCCGGGTGCCGCGAGGCGGAGGCCACCACGTCATCGAGAAGACATGGTGCCCCCGGTCAGTCGTTGCCCGTGAACTCCACGATAGCGGCACCGGATGTGAGGCCGGCGCCGAAGGCCACGAGGCCACCCAGGCCGGTGGGGCCGGTGGGCAGGTGCTCGGCGATGGCGATGGGGATGGTGGACGACGAGGTGTTGCCCCAGTTCTCGACGTTCACCACGAAGCGGTCTGCGGGCAGGCCGCTTCGTGCCTGCACCGACGAGATGATGCGGCCATTGGCCTGATGGGGAATGACGTGCATGAGGTCGGCCGTCGATGCCCCGGACTGCGCGGCGGCGCGGTCGAGCATGCGCAGCATCTCGCGCACCGCGCGCGTGTACACGCGCGGGCCGTCCATGAACAGGTGGTCGCTGTCGGCGGGGCCGTGGCGGATCACCGAGCCGTCGTCGCCGCTGGCCGAGAGCACCGGGCGGTGCAGCAGCACCGGTGAGTCGCCGGCGCGCGCGGGGCCGTGCACCACGGTGGCGGTGACGGCGTCGCCGAACACCACCACGGTGTCGAAGTCGTCGGGGTCGACGTAGCGGGTCATGGCCTCGGCGGTGATCACCAGCACCGATGCCTCGGGGCGCTGCTGCAGCATGTCGTGCGCCGACTGCATGGCATAGAGGTAGCCCGAGCAGGCGGCCGACACGTCGCTGGCGGCCACGTCGGCCGGGCCGTCATCCTCGGCCAGGGCGTTCTGCACGAGGCATGCCACCGACGGGCTGAGGCGCGTGGGCGTGCCCGTGGCCGCGATGATGGCCTCGAGGCCGGCCAGGCCCATGCCCTCGGCCTCGAGCGCATCGCGGGCGGCACGGGCGGCGAGCGCCGAGATGTCCTCGCCGGGCGCCAGCACGGGGCGCTGGCGGATTCCCGTGCGCCGCACGATGTCGGCCTCGGTGCGCCCGGGGAAGCGCGCGGCGATGTCCGCGTTCGTGAGGATGCGCCCGCCTGCGCGCACCGAGAATCCCGACAGGCCCACGGGGAGCGCCGAGGCAGCGGGCGCGGGCGCCGCCGCGCGAAGCGGTGAGGGCTGGTGCCCCGGTACGCGACGCACGCGCAGGGTGGGCTCGGCGGGCATGCGCCGCCGGGCGGAGGCCGCTCCGGGCGCGAGCGTGATGCTCGCGAGCACGGTGCCCACCGGCACCGACTCCAGCTCCTCGTGCAGGTCCGAGATCTCGCCTGATGCCGGCGCGGCCAGCTCGAACGTGGCCTTGTCGCCCTCGGCCTCGGCGATCACCTGCCCCTCGGTGACGGTGTCGCCCTCGGCCACGAGCCACTCGACCACCATCACCTGCTGGTCGGCCGGGCTCGATCCGGTGGCCTCCACCGCCAGCACGCCGTCCACCTCCTGCGCGGGATCGGCCTCCTGCACCTCGAGGCCGCCGATCAGCGCGGCCACGGCCTCCACCACGTCGCGCGCGGTGGGAAGCACCTCGAGCTGGTTCACGTAGTTGTTGGGCACCCAGGTGTCGGGGCGCGCGATGCGCCGCGTGCTGAGGTCGCCCTCGAGGTGGTC
>JAGWYY010000035.1 GCA_018969105.1 Acidobacteriota bacterium
CGCGGCCTCATCGGGCGCCTCGCGGGCCACGAGGCGGTCGAACGTGGCCTGCGGGTCGAGCTGCAGGGCGTCGAGCGTGCCCTGCATGCGCATGCCGGCGGCCTCGACGCGTGCCGGGTCAACGCGGTGCGGGGTGTCGCCGAGGTCGTCGATGCCCAGGGCGCTGGCGAGGCGGCGGGCCGGGTCGATGGTGACCACCGCCACGCGCGCCCCGCGGGCGGCCAGCCCCAGCGCGAGGGCGGCCGACACGGTGGTCTTGCCCACGCCGCCCGCGCCCGCGACCACCACGATGCGGCGGCCCTCGAGCACCTGCACCAGGTCGAACGCGTTGTTCACGGCGCGCCCCCCACCGCCGGGTCGCGCATGAGCGCGGCGGATAGCGCCTCGAGCCCGCCCGAGCCCGGCGCGAGGTCGGGCACGAGCGGCAGCACCGCCACGGGTGTGCCGGCCTCGCGTGCGAGGCCCTCCACCTCGCGGTCGTCGTGGCGCGCGCCATCCCACACGGCGATCGCCGCCGCCGCCGCCGCCCGCTCGGGGGCGCCGGCGCCGGGGGCGGCCAGCACGGCGCGCAGGGCATCGGCATCGGACGCGCTGAACGGCGACCGGCGCACGGAGTTGGCCACGGCGCATGCCACGGGCATGCCGCGGGCGCGCAGGGTGGCGATGGCCTCGGTGGCCTCCGTCACCGCGAGGTCCTCGGGCGTGGCCACCACCGCGATGCCCGTGGCCGCCGGGTGGCGCACCACCTTCTCGATGGCTTCGGCCTGATCGCGGATGGGGCCCGATCCCGCCAGCTCGCGGGCACTTCCCGCGGCCTCCAGCAGCGCGATGCCATGTCCCGTCGCGGGGGAGTCCACCACCAGGCGGTCCCACACGGGTGCGCCATCGCGCACGGTGGTGGCGAGGTCCCAGATCTTCCCGAGCGTCACGAGCTCGGCGAGCCCGGGGGCCGCCTGGGTCACCTGGTGGAATGCCCGGCTGCGGGCCATCATCTCCACGAGGGGCCTCACCCTCAGCTGGATGCTGAGGTACTCCTGGGTGGCGAGTTCCGCGTCCACGGTGAGGGCGAAGAGCCCGGGGCGCACCTCCACCGGGTCGTCCAGCGAGGGCGCGATGCCGAACAGCGCCTGGGTGCGCGTCTCGCCCCCCACCTCCACCAGCAGGGTGCGGTGTCCGGCATCGGCCAGGCCCAGCGCGAGCGCGGCCGCCACGGCGGTCTTCCCGACCCCTCCCTTGCCGAGCACGAAGGCCAGGCGGCGGTCGATGAGCGGCGGCCCCTCCATCGCCCCCACCCTAGCCAGCCGGGGCTGCGGGTCCGATCGCCCCGGTGCCCCCGGTGCCCCCGGTGCCCCCGGTGCCCCCGGTGCCGCCCGGGACGCCGTGCCCGCTGGGGACGACCGCCCCGCCCACGGTCACGGCGTCGGGCCCGTCGGGACCCATCCGCACGCGCACGTCCACCCTGCCGGGGCGCCCCATGTGGTGGCCCTGCAGCACCGTGAGCGCCGGCTCCGCCCCCCCGATCACGCCCCGCGCGGCCAGACAGGCCCCCAGCGCTGCGGCGGCGCTGCCCGTGACGGGATCCTCGGCGATGCCGATGGGCGCCGCGAAGTGGCGCACCTCGGCCACAGGAGCATGCTCATGGGTGCCCGTGCCCGTGCCCGTGCCCGTCGGCTCATCGCGCAGCGTGTATGCGCTCACGCCCGCCCAGCCCTCGGCGTCGCCCCGGGCACGCAGGCCCTCGTGGTCGGGGCGCAGTGCGGCGAGGTCGTCCACCCGGAGCATCGCCTGGGGCATCCCGGCATCCCAGATCGGCGCCGGGCCCAGCGCGCGCGCACCGAGCAGCCCCGCGAGGGTGGCGGCGGCGGCCTCCCCGCGCGGCGCCGGGCCCGTGCGGGTCATCCGCGCTCCGTCGTCATCGGCCTCCACCGCCACCTCGCCGCCCGGGGCCGAGAGCACGGCCGCGTCGCCGATCCACCCGAGGCGCCGCAGCACCCACGCGGTGCCCACCAGCGGGTGCCCCGCCATGGGGATCTCGGCCTCGGGCGTGAAGATGCGAAGCCGTGGCGGAGCGCCGGGCACCGCGAACACGGTCTCCGACACCCCGAAGTGCGCCGCGAGCGCCTGCATGCGCTCATCGGGCGGCATGCCATCGGCCGTGACGACCACGAGCGGGTTGCCCGAGGCCGGTCCCAGGGCGAAGACGTCCACAAGGTGGAACTCCATGGCGGTAGTGTCCCAGTCCATGGGCTGGGACAGCTGGACCATCCTCGGATCGGCCATCGCGCTGGTCATCCTCGTCGTCCTCGGGCTGGCGTACGCCGTCGTGCGCGCCCTGCGGCTCAAGCGCCGCGTGGGCGCGAGCTCGCTGCGCATGTCGCCCATCCTCGCCGGCATCAGCGCCAGCGCCGGGCAGATCGGCGACGGCCTCGCCAAGGCGGAGAAGGGCGCGCAGGAGCTCTCGATCGAGGTGGAGCGCCTGCGCGTGTCGGTGGCGGAGCTGCAGGTGATCACCAGCCACCTCCTGGTGGCCGTGAAGGAGATCCGCGGGCCCCTCGGATGGGTGGCGGGAATCCGCGCGCTCATCAAGTACCGCGGCCGCTAGCCATGCGCGCCGCCGTCGTGGACGTCGGCTCCAACTCCACCCGGCTGCTGCTGCTCGCGGGGCTCGGGCCGGATGGCGCGGAGGGGGAGAGGATCACCACCGTCACGGGTCTGCGGCGGAGCGCCGCACCTGACGGGAGCGTGTCGCCCGAGGCCCTGGACCGCCTCGGTGCATGCCTCGACGACTACGCCGCCCGCATCATCGCGGCGGGTTCGCCCCCGGTGGTGGCGGTCGGCACCTCCGCGGTGCGCGACGCGCCCAACCGGGCCGAGGTGGTGGGGCTCGTGCGCGACCGCCTCGGCGCCCCGCTATCAGTGATCGGCGGCCACGAGGAGGCGGCGCTGGCATTCGCCGGCGCGCGGCTGGTGCTCGGCCCCGGCGCGTCGTCGTGCAGGGTGCTGGACATCGGCGGGGGCAGCACCGAGGTGGTGCAGGGCGACTCCCGTGGCCCCCGGCACTCCGTGAGCCTGGCACTCGGCGTGAACCGCCAGGGCGAGATGATCACGGCTGACCCTCCCGGGCCCGGCGAGGTGGATGCCGTGCGCGCGGTGGCCCGCGACCTCGTGGCAGGTGCCGCCGCGGGCTTCCCGGCAGCGGGGCCGCTCGTGGGGGTGGCCGGAACCGTCACCACGGTCGCGGCGATCCTCAACGGCCGCTACGACCCACGTGAGGTGCACGGCATGCAGGTGACGGCCGCGCAGGCGCAGGGGGTGCTGGACCGCCTGTCCGCGCTCGATGACGCCGGGCGGCGGGCCGTGCCCGGGCTGCATCCGGACCGCGCGAACGTGATCGTGGCGGGGCTGGCGATCCTCCTCGGGTCGCTGGATGCCCTCGGCGCCGACCGGCTGGTGGTGTCCGAGCGCGACATCCTCGATGGCATCGCCATGGAATGGGCATCCTCCGGCCGCGTGCCGGGCGAATAGACTGCCGGAATGGGCACGGAGCCGACAACGGATGTCGCAGGCCAGGAGGACGCCGTGCATGCGGTGGACGGCCTCGCCGATGCCCTCGCGCGCACGGAGGACCCAGCGGATGACCGCCGCATGATCTTCTCGAAGGGCGAGAACACGCGGCACATCCGGTTCGAGCAGATGCTCGATCGCTGGCCGGTGTTACCCGAGGACTGGGCGCGCCGCGTGGAGGACGCCCGCATCGCCGCAGTGGACCGCACGCCGGGCGCCGCGACGTTCGG
Source organism: Acidobacteriota bacterium (assembly GCA_018969105.1). Taxonomy (GTDB): domain Bacteria; phylum Actinomycetota; class Thermoleophilia; order Miltoncostaeales; family Miltoncostaeaceae; genus SYFI01. The sequence goes on from JAGWYY010000035.1 coordinate 3,795, forward strand.
GCGCTGACCCGGTGATCATCACCGCTGGCCGGAGTGGCGGAACTGGTAGACGCGGGGGACTTAAAATCCCCGGTCCCTCGGGGCGTGCGGGTTCGAATCCCGCCTCCGGCTCATTCACCTCGCGCCAGGCGGACCCGCGGGGGGCCCGCCTGGCGGAGATGGCAATCGGCTATCCGGCGACCGAGCGCTTGAGCTGGGCGCCCGCCTGGAAGCGGGGCACCTTGCGCGCCGGGATCTGGATCTTCCTGCCGGGGTTGCGGGGGTCAACGCCCTCGCGTGCGGCGCGGTGCGACACCGAGAACTTGCCGAAGCCGGAGAACTGCACCTCGTCTCCGGCCTTGAGGGCGAGCTCGATCTCGTCCAGGACCGCCTGCACTGCACGGGTGGCCTGGTCGTTGGTGAGGTCGGCTGCACGCGCGACGCGCTTGACGAAGTCGGCCTTGGTCATGGGTCTCCTCGCTTCGGTGACCTCCGAACGGAGGCTGCAGCGAACGCTGCGAAGTGGCGGTGACGCTACCAACGCACCCGGACGCACCCCCTTTTTGGGCACCGAAAAATGGCTTGGCGCAGGGGTTTTTGCCTGATGGGACGCGCCGCGAAGCCCATGATCGACGTGGAGTTCCCCGGGGCGGGACTCGCCGGGGTGAGGGTGTCCCCGGGCACGGGCACCGGCCGCCCGCCCGAGGCCGACCGGCTCGACCTGGCGCTGGGGCTCATTGCGTGGGGCGTTCACCGCACGCACGAGGACGAGGTGCGCCCGGCGGCCGACAGGGTGCGCGAGCTGGCCACCGCCGTGGCGGCGAGCGACGACGGGCGCGTACCCGAGGGGACCGTACGGGTGGTCACGCGCACGCAGGGGCTCGTGCCCGTGCAGCTCGCGTCGTGGTCGGGCGATCGCGGGCTCACGCGGGTGCGGGCCGAGATCTCCCACTCCGCCGTGGGGCCGGTGCCGCTGATCAAGGGCTCGCCGTCGGCCGGCATGCTCATGCTGGCCGGCCTCTGCGCGGTGATGGACGACGCCGAGCGCTCCGATGCCGATGGGCGCCTCGCCCTGGCGCTCGCCCTCGAGGGCCTCATCGCCTGGTACGCAGAGGCCCACCGCATGACCCCCGCGCGCGACGCCGTGCGATCGGCGCGGGCCCACGCCGCCGATCGCCTGCGCTCGGCGGGCCGGGATCTTCCCCCGAGCCTCTGGGATGCCCCCGGCTAGTCCTCCTGGTGGGGGTTCGCCACGGCGAGCGCGGCGATCTCGGTGACGATCTCCTCGTTGGCGAGGGTCGTCACGTCGCCCAGCTTCCGCTGCTCCGACACGTCGCGCAGCAGGCGGCGCATGATCTTCCCCGAGCGCGTCTTCGGCAGGTCGGCGGTGAGCACGATGGATGCCGGCTTGGCGATGGGCCCGATCTGCGTGGCCACGTGGTTGCGCAGCTCGGTGATGAGGGCGTCGTCGCCCGCCACGCCGTCGCGCAGCGTGACGAACGCGGCGATGGCCTCGCCGGTGACCTCGTCGGCGCGGCCCACCACGGCGGCCTCGGCCACCGCGGGGTGGTCCACGAGCGCGCTCTCCACCTCGATGGTCGAGAGGCGGTGCCCCGAGACGTTCATCACGTCGTCGATGCGCCCGAGCAGCCAGAAGTCGCCGTCGTCGTCGATGCGGCAGCCGTCACCCGCGAGGTAGAGCCCGGGGAAGCGGCTCCAGTAGGTCTCGACGTAGCGGTCGTCATCGCCGAGGAGCGTCCGCAGCATCGAGGGCCACGGCTTGTCGATGACCAGGTAGCCGCCCTGCCCCCGCGGCACGTCCTGGCCATCCTCGCCCACCACGCGGGCGGAGATTCCCGGCATGGGGCGTGACGCCGACCCGGGCTTGAGCGTGCTCACGGCGGGCAGCGGGCTGATCATGATGCTGCCGGTCTCGGTCTGCCACCAGGTGTCCACCACCGGCGCGGTGCCGCCGCCGATGTGGTCGCGGTACCACTCCCACGCCTCGGGGTTGATCGGCTCGCCCACGCTGCCGAGGATCCTGATGCGGCTGAGGTCGTGCACCTGCGGGAAGGTGTCACCCCACTTCATGTACGTGCGGATCGCCGTGGGGGCCGTGTAGAGGATCGACACCCGGTAGCGCTCGGCGATCTCCCAGATGCGGTTGTGCGAGGGAAACGCCGGCGCGCCCTCGTACATCACGCTCGTGGCGCCGTTGGCGAGCGGCCCGTAGACGATGTACGAGTGCCCGGTGACCCACCCGATGTCGGCGGCGCACCAGTAGATGTCGTCGTCGCGCAGGTCGAACACCGTGCGGTGCGTGGACGACGCGCCGGTGAGGTAGCCGCCGGTCGTGTGCACGATGCCCTTGGGCTTGCCGGTGGTGCCCGAGGTGTAGAGCGCGTAGAGCATCTGCTCCGAGTCCATGGGCTCGGCGGGGCAGTCGGGGTCGGCGGCGTCCTCGATGTCCTGGAACCACAGGTCGCGGCCCTCGGTCCAGTCGACCGGCTCCTCGCTGCGCCGCGCCACCACGCAGTGGCGCACGCCGGGCGCCTGCGCGAGGGCATCGTCGGAGTTGGCCTTGAGCGGCACCTTCTTGCCCGCACGGAACGAGTGGTCCTGGGTGATCAGCACCGTCGCCCCGAAGTCCTCCATGCGGTCGCGCAGGGCCTCGGCCGAGAACCCGCCGAACACCACGGTGTGGGCGGCGCCCAGGCGCGCGCACGCGAGCATGGCGATGGGCAGCTCGAGGATCATCCCCATGTAGATGGCCACGCGGCCGCCGCGCTCCACGCCGAGGTCCTTGAGCGCGTTCGCGAACCGGCACACGCGCTCGTGCAGCTCGCGGTACGTGATGCTCATGCGGTCGCCGGGCTCGCCCTCCCAGTGGAACGCCACGCGGTCGCCGCGCTCGGGGAGGTGCCGGTCGAGGCAGTTCGCGGCCGCATTGAGCGTGCCGCCGGTGAACCACCGGTAGAAGGGCGGGGTGGAGTCGTCGAGCGCCACGTCCCAGGGCGAATCCCACTGCAGCCGGTGCGCCTGCTCCTCCCACCAGCCGATGGGGTCGGCCTCGGCCCGGGCGTACGCCGCCGCGCTGCCGATCACCGCATAGGGGGCCATGCCCGGGGGCGGCGGGTAGGTCACGCCCTCCTGCTGCAGCGCGTCGATTGCCGGACCGTTCCCCGTCACCGCGACTCCTTCCGCCATCCCATAAGGTTCGTCGAGTGTACGCGGGCCGTTCGCGCGGCGTGCGCGGTGATGCCGGAGGGGTGCGGGACATGGCGGAATACACCCCGGGGCGCGGTGCCCCGGCCGGAGGGGGCAGCCGGGAGGCCCGCCACAGCGCGGTGCTGGCGCGGTGGCCCGTGCTCGCGGAGGAGTGGGCGCAGGACCTCGAGCGCCGCCGGGTGGATGCCGTCACGCCCGTGGACACCTCGCCCGCGGCGCGCACCGGGGCCAACGCGGCCGAGCAGGGCATCACGCCCCTCCAGGCGATCAACCGGGCGCTCGGGCTGCCGGACGATCACGGCGTGGACGAGGTGCAGCGCCGGCGCGGGGGAGACGCCGAGGGCTGAATCAGCCGTCGGGCGAGGCCAGGGTCTCGGCGCCGGGCGTGCCCTCGGGCACGAGGATGATCTTCGGCGGCGCGAGGTAGGTGGTGGTGAAGACGTCGTCGCTGACCAGCTCGGACCCCTTGTACACCTTGCGGCTCACGCGCACGCTGAATCCCTCGCCGCCCTCGCTCGACACCACCTCGCCCTGGGTCACGCCGGCATCGGTCACGCGGCGCTCATCGGGCTTCGTGAAGTCGGCCCGCTCGCTCGTCTCGGTCTCCACCTTGCGGTCGAACGACGTCGAGTAGAGCGCCACGGTGATGCTGTCGGCGCCGTTCCACACACGCACGAGCGCGGCGGCGTCCCAGTTGTTGGTGATCTTCAGGTCGGGGGTGGGCCACGACACCGTGGCCTCGCGCCCCTCCGGGTAACGGTCGATGTAGAGCTGGTGCGCCGTGTGCTCGTTGAGCTCGAAGCCGGCGAAGAAGGCCGCGTTGAAGAGCGTGGTGGCCACCTGCGACACGCCGCCGCCCACGGCATCCACGTGCAGGCCGTCCGCGAGCATCGGTGCGGGCACGAACCCGCGCGCCTCGGTGCGCCGCCCGAGCACGTTGTTGAGCGAGAGGGATCCGCCGGCCGGGATGATGACGCCGTTCAGGATCGTGCTGGCGCGGCGGATGTTGGTGACGCGGGCCTCGCCGGGCGTGTACGGGGTGGTGAACGAGCCCACCTCCTCCTTGATGCCCAGCGACTGCGCCTTCTCGGTGGTGAACACCGGCGTCACGTCCGTGAATGACGACTCCACGGGCCGGTCCTCGCCCATGAGGCCGTCGGCCACCCGCTTGGCGTCCACGAGCCGGCCGGTCTTCGAGGGGATGAGGATCGCCTTCTTGCCCCGGATGTCGAAGCGCGCCGGGCTCGGCACCACCGAGCCCTTGGGGTATGCCGCGAGCAGCGGCTTCCTGAGCTCGGACGCCGCGATGCGCAGCCCCTCGGGCGTGAAGCGCATGGCCCGCGCCACGTCATCCGGCGGCAGGGTGGCCTGCACGTCGTCCACCACCACGTTGGTGCCCCGCCTGATCACCTCGCCGGCCTGGGCCACCTGCTGGCGGGCCGCGTCGGTGGAGAGCGCGGGCTTCGTGGCCTTGAGGGGCAGGGCGAGGACCCCCGGCATGGCGGCGAGGTCGCCCGACACCGCGGCCCCGAGCGCCGCGCGGTCGAGCGCCCGGCCGTCCTCCGCCGGTTCCACGGTGAATGTGGTACCGCGCACGAGCACCGCGGCGTCCTGCTCGGGGCGGTCGATGTTGTCGCTCACGTCGGCCACCCAGCCCGCGAGGGCACCCTTGCGGTAGGTGGCGCGCAGGGGGATGTCGTTGGCCGACTGCCCGGTGACGGCCTTGAGGCCGCGCACGAGCCGGTTCGGCGAGGAGTCCTGCGCCTCCCGGATGGCCGCGTCCACGTCCACGGTCGCGCCGATGTCGGCAAGTCGCACGGTGGCCACGGTGCCGCCACCGGCCTGCAGTTGCACCCTGCGGCGAAGCAGCTCGTCGGCACGGCGCGCGACGGCGGCCCTCACCTCCGCCTCGTCGCCTCCCATGTCCACGCCGGCCACCGTGGTGCCCGGCGCGGTGCCACCGCCACCGCCGGCGATGAGCAGGATCACCAGGATGATGAGCACCGCGCCGGCGCCGATGACGATCGCGCGCATGCGGACGCCCGGCGCACGCCGGGCACGCGGTACGCCGTCCTGGCGGTCGGGTCGTCCGGAACGCCCGGAGGGACCTGATCGCCCGGACCCTCCTGCGCGTCCCGACGCCGCCTCGGAGGCGCCCTGCTGCCCGGAGTCGTCCTCCGCCGCGGCACGCTGGCGCGCCAGCTCGCGTTCGCGCTGGCGACGCCGGCGCTCGTCGTTGGGGTCGGGCTGGGGCGGCTGCGGGTCGGTCATGCGCGCGCGCGCCATCCGCCGTGCGATGAGGTGGTGAAGTTCGTGCTGGTGCCGGTCATGCGTCCGCTCGTGGGCCGGTGCGGGGGCCGCGCCTCAGGGCATCCCGCGACGGCGGGAGGATATGCCACGGGTGCGGCGGCCACGGGGCCACCGGGTGCGCCTGCCGGGCCACCTGCCGGGCCGCCTACCGGGCCACCTGCCGGGCGATCTCATCCACCGCCGTGATGCCGCTTCGCACCGCTCCCTCCATCGTGGCGGGCCATCCGGTGGCCGTCCATGTTCCGGCGAGGGCGAGCCCGTCCACCGCCGTGCGCGCGTGCGGGCGCCGCGACGCCTGGCCCGGGGCCGGCGCGAAGGTGGCCCGGGCATCCTTGGTGACGGCCCAGCGCGACAGGCGCGCGTCGCGGGCGGCGGGGAGCAGCGCGCGCACCTCGTGGTCCATGGCGCCGGCGAGGTCCTCCCGGGGCACGCCCATCTCGGCGCGCGCCGCCGACAGCGAGAGGTCGATGTGCTGCCCGGGTGCGCCCTCCCCGGTGATGGCGGTGCGGTCGAACATCCACTGCACGGGGCTGTCCACCACCGCGAGGATCGGTCGTTCGAGCACCGGGCGGTCGTACCACAGGTGCACGTTCACGATGGGCGACTCGCCAAGGCCCGGGTCATGGGGCAGGGCGCGGGGCGCCACGGCACGCGCACGCGCGGGCGGCAGCGCCAGCACCACGGCGTCGGCCTCGATGCGCGTGCCGTCGTCGAGGTCGAGCCCGGCGCCGTCCGCCGCGGTGACGGCCCGGCCGGTCACCACCCGGCCGCCGGCGCGCGCGATGAGCCGTCGCGCCGGTGGGTCGACCAGGTGCGAGAGGCCCGCGAGCGCCCACCCGATGGACGCCCCGCCCTGCGTGCGCATGAGGCCCTCCGTGATGACGAACGACGCCAGCGCCGCCGAGACCCGGTCGGATCGGTCGTTGCAGGTGGGGAGGATCACCACGTCCCAGAAGCGCTCGATCGCGGCGTCGCGCTGGCCGTGCGCGCGCAGCCACTCCCCGAAGCTGACGTCGTCGAGCGCATCGCGTCCGCGGGGGCCCAGCGCGGCGATGGTGGTGAGCGCGCGCAGGGCCCGCAGGCGCTCGGCGCGGGTGAGCAGGCCGTACCTGCTGAACGACGGCCCCATGTGCAGGGGGGCGGGAAGGCGGCGCGCGGTGAGCACCCCATGGGTGCCGGCCCGGTCACGCACGTCCACGTGCAGCACCGGCTGCATCGCCGTGAGCCCCAGCGACCCCAGGCGCGCGAGCAGCGCGATGTACGCGGTGCAGCACCCCAGGTGCACATGCTGGCCGTTGTCGATCTCCACGCCGCTGCGCGGCTCGGTGAACGAGAAGGCCTTCCCGCCCAGGAAGGGCCGCCGCTCGACGAGGGTCACGACGGCTCCCCGCCCGGCGGCTTCCACGGCGGCGGCGATTCCGGCGAGCCCGCCGCCTGCCACCGCCACGCGGGCGCCGCGCAGGCTCACCTGCGCCTCGTGAGCAGGGCCCTCAGCACGGACCGCGCCATGAGCGACGCCTTGCGACGGCCGGACAGCGACACGCGCCCCTGCGTGTAGTCGAAGTCGCGCGCGGCGAGGCCGGCGAGGATGTCCTCGTAGAGCGACGCCAGCATCTGCACGCACATGCGCGCGCGCAGGTCGAGCATGGGCAGCAGCAGGTGGCCGCCGGCGAAGTATTCGCGCGCGCGCCGGGCCTGGGCCGCCATGAGGTCGTGCATGCCGGAGGTCATGGCATCACTCATGATGTCGGCCTCGCTCACCCCGTGGGCGGCCATCTCGTCGGCGGGCAGGTAGATGCGGTCGCGCAGGGAGTCCTCCTGGACGTCCCGCATGATGTTGACCACCTGCATCGCCACGCCGAGGTCCTCCGCGTGGCCCACCGCCGCGGGATCGCGGAAGCCGAACACGTGCAGCGAGAGCACGCCCACCGCGCCCGCCACCCGGTCGCAGTAGAGCTTGAGCGCCGGCCAGTCGGGGTAGCGGTTGGTGTCGAGGTCCATCTCCACCCCGTCCACCAGGGCGTCCATCGGCGCGCGGGGAATGCCGAAGCGGCGCACGGCATCGGCCAGCGCGACGAGCACGGGGTCGTCGGCGGGCACCGTGCCCGCGTAGGCGGCCTCCACGTCGCGCCGCCGGGCCGCCACCGCGGCGGCCTTCTGGGCGCGATCGCCGGCGTCGTCCACGGAGTCGTCGCAGAGGCGGCTGAAGGCGTAGAGCGCGTGGATTCCGCGGCGGCGCTCGCGGGGCAGCAGGATGAACCCGAAGTAGAAGTTGCGTGCCTCGGCGCGCGTGATCTCCGTGCAGCGGTCGTAGGCCTCGTCGACCGTCACGCGCGCCACCCGCGCAGCATGCGCCAGGCCACCCCCGCGGCCATCCCCGCGCGGCCGCGGGCGCCCGGCGCGGGGCGCGCCGCGATGGTGTCGTAGTCCTGGTCGGCGATGGAGTCGCACACCCACAGCCCACCCGCGGTGAACATCGCGATGTCATGCCGCACCCGGCGCGGCACCATCGCCCGCAGGGGTGCTCCCTCCACCAGGCGGGCCCGCGCGCGGCCGGTCTCCATGCGCACCAGCTCGCGGAGCGCGGGCGAGGCCTGCCGCGCGCGCAGGTCGTCCACCGACACGCCGAAGAGGTCCATGTCCTCGCGGGGCAGGTACACGCGATCGCGATCCTCGAGATCGCGGCGGATGTCCTGCCAGAAGTTCACGAGCTGCAGCCCCTCGCACGTGGCGTCCGACAGCGCCACCCGGCGGTCGTCGTCGATGCCGAGCACCCCCAGCACCATGCGGCCCACCGGCGTGGCGGAGTGCGCGCAGTACCAGAGGAGGTCCTCGTGGGTGTCCCAGCGGCTCACGCGCTGGTCGATGCGGTTGGCCTCCACCAGGCGCGCGAACTGGTCCACCGGCAGGCCCCGCCGCCCGATGACGTCGGCCACCGCCACGAGCACAGGGTCGTCACCGCGCCCGTCGAGCGCCGCGTGCAGCCCGGCCTCCCAGGCGTCGAGGGCCTCGAGGCGCTCCTCGCGCGTGGCCACGCCGGCGTCACCGATGTCGTCGGTCACGCGGCAGAACGCGTAGATCACCCGCATGTCGTCGCGCACGTCGCGCGGCGCCAGCATGAAGGCGACGGGGAAGTTCTCGTCGTGCTCGCGCGTGATGTCGGCGGCCCGGGCACGGGCCTCGCCGGTGCTCACGCCGCGTACCGCCCCAGGGCCATCACCGGGAAGTAGAGGCGGTAGTAGTGGTACTTGATCATGAAGTCGAGCGGGAACCCGGTGCCGGTGAAGGCGTCCTCGTCCCACCCCCCGTCGGCGGCCTGCTCGCGCACCAGCCACGCGATGCCGCCCTCGATCGCGGGGCTGCCGGGGTCGGCCGCCATGAGCCCGATCAGCGCCCAGGCGGTCTGCGATGCGGTGGAGGCGCCGATGCCGGCCAGCGCGGGGTCGCGATAGCTCTCGATGTCCTCGCCCCAACCGCCGTCCTCGTTCTGGCAGGCCTCGAGCCAGGTGACCGCCCGGCGCACCCAGGAATCCCGCATGTCCACGCCGCACGCGGCTAGGGCGGGCAGCACCGATCCCGTGCCGTACACGTGGTTCACGCCCCACCGGCCCCACCACGAGCCGTCGTCGCGCTGGGTGGCGCGCAGGTAGTCGAGGCCCGCGCGCACGGCCGGGTGCCCCACGGGCACGCCGCAGTGCACCAGCGCCTCGAGCACGTGACCGGTGACGTCCTCGGTGGGCGGGTCGATGACCTCGCCGAAGTCGCACACCGGGAACTGCCCCACGAGCGTGCTCGTGTTGTCCACGTCGAAGGCGCCCCAGCCGCCGCCCTTGCTCTGCATGGCGAGAAGCCACTCCACCGCGCGCCGCACCACGCCGTCGCCCGGGGGCACGCCGGCCTTGAGCAGGGCCAGCAGCACCTCGGCCGTGTCGTCGGTGTCGGGGTACCACTCGTTGTGGAACTCGAAGGCCCAGCCGCCGGCCTCGCCCCGCCGCGGGATCCGCCGCCAGTCGCCCTCGCGCGTGATCTCCCGGCCCATCAGCCAGTCGCGGGCGCGGTCGACGGCGTCGTCGTCCCCGGCCGTGCCCGAGTCATGGATGGCGATGGCGGCCAGGCAGGTATCCCAGACCGGAGAGATGCACGACTGGATGCGCAGGCGCCCCTCGCGGCGCAGCGCGAAGGTGGAGAAGCCGTCGAGCGCGCGCTCGATCACGGGGTGGTCGAGTGGCATGCCCAGCGCATGCAGGGCGATGATCGAGTAGACCCACGGCGGCTGGATGCCCGCCCACGAGCCGTCGACCTCCTGGCGGTCGAGGATCCACTCGCGGATTCGGCGCTCGGACGCCCGGCGCAGCGAGCGGATCGGCTTGCGGTTGTAGGCGCGCGCCAGCGGCATGAGGCGGCGCATCGTCGACGTGAGCGGACCGGGCGTGCGCGGCGGCGGGCCGTCGACGCTGCCGGGCGGCTCGGCGAAGATGTCGTCCACCGACGGCTCCTGCGGGAACGTCGGGTTGCGCGAGAGCACCACCAGCATCGGCACGAAGGTCCCGCGCGCCCACGAGGCGAAGCGGTACACCGACAGCGGCGCGCGCGGCGGCAGCATCATCAGCTCCGGGGCCGCGGCGGGCAGCGCATCCCACGGATACTTGCCGAGCACCGCGAGCCAGAGGCGCGTGAAAAAGCGCGCCTTGTTCGCCCCGCCCTGCGAGAGGATGCGGTCGCGCGCGCGGCGCATGGGCTCGGCGTCGGCCGGCACCCCGGCCAGGCGCAGCGCGTACCAGGCCTCGACGGTCACGCTCAGGTCGCCGGCCGCCCCGTGCCACACGGGCCACCCGCCATCTTCGCCCTGGGTGGCCAGGAGCTCCGCGGTGATCTCGCGACGGTCGTCGTCGGTGGCGCGGCCGAGCGCCGAGAGCAGGAACAGCTGCTCGGCGGTGATCGACGCATTCGACTCCAGCTCGCCCCACCAGTAGCCGGAGGGGTCCTGCAGCTCGCGCAGGTGCTGCGCGCCGCGATCCGCCGCCAGCCGGGCGGCGGCGCGGAGCTCTCCCCGGGTGAGGCTGCTGGTCACGCGGCCTCCCCGATCGCGGCCGCGACGGCCGGCACGAGCCCTCGCCGTGCCGCGCGGGCACCGCGGGCAAGGCGCGCCCAGGCCGCGATGTCGGAGGGGCGCCGCACGAGGCGCCCCAGCACGCGCATCGGATGCACGTGGCCGCGCTCGTCCACCACGCCCTCGATGTCGGGCAGCACGTCGTCGGCGCGGTCGGTCACGGCCCTGATGGCCGCGAAGGGGATCCCCGCCTGCGCGCAGGCGCGCGCCGTGCCGGCGCTCTCCATGTCCACGGCGAGGCCGTCGAGCCCCCGTCGCTCGCCGGGCGCCGACACCACGCGGTGGGACGTCACGAGCGTGCCGTGCCGGGCCCCGGCGCCGCGCGCCAGGCCGGCGTCGCAGTCCCAGGCGTCACCGGTGGCGGCATCGCGCACGCTGGCGGGTACCACCACGTCGCCGCGCTCGAGCGACGGGTCGAGCGCCCCGCAGAAGCCCACGGAGATCGCGGCGGTCACGCCATCGGCGATTGCCTCGGCCGCCCGCTGCTCGGCCGGGCCCGCGCCCATGCCGGTGACGATCACCCGCACCCCGGGGCCGGCGAACCTGCGCAGCATGCGCTCCTCGGCCGGCACGGCGCACATGAGCGCGAGCACCCCGCGACCCATCGCCGTCGTTCCCCCCGGCTCACCCGCGGGCGAGCGCGAGCAGGTCCTTCGGGCTCGACATGGCGTCGAGGATCGTGGTGGCCTCGTAGCCGCAGTGCATGAGGCAGTTCGCGCACCGGGGGTCGCGGTCGGTGCCGTACTTGTCCCAGTCGGTGTCCTCGAACAGCTCGCGGATGCTGCCCACGTGCTTGTCGGCCAGCAGGTAGCACGGCGACCGCCAGCCCTCCACGGTGTAGGTGGGCATGCTCCAGGCCGAGCACTGGTACTGGCGCTTGCCCTGCAGGAACTCGTGGAAGAGCGGGTTGTTGTAGAAGGGGATGTCGAGCCCCTCGCAGCGCTCGTGCACCTCGGCGTAGAGCGCCTGCGCCTCGGTGCGGGCGAGGAACTGCTCGCGGTCGTGGGTGACCGACTCGTAGTCGTAGCCCGGGGAGGTGATGCAGCCCTCCACGCCCATGTCCTTGAGGTAGGTGAACAACTCCACGTACTCCTCGGCCGGCGTGCCGCGGAAGATCGTGGTGTTCGTGCACACGCGGTAGCCGCGCGCGATGGCCTCGCGCATGTGCGCGGTGGCCTTCTTGAAGACGCCGCCGCGATCGACCGCGTGGTCGTGCACGGACTCCATGCCGTCGATGTGCACCACGAAGGCGAACCGCTTGGTGGGCTCGATGCGGTCGAACGCCTTGTTCATGAGGATGCCGTTCGTGCAGAGGTACACGAACCGGCCCTGGTCGATGATGCCGTGCACGATCTCATCGATCTGCTTGTGGATGAGCGGCTCCCCGCCCGGGATGTTCACGATGGGCGCGCCGCACTCGTCGGCCACGCGCAGGCACTCCTCCACGGTCAGCCTCTTGTGGAAGACATCCTTGTACTCCTGGATGCGCCCGCAGCCGGTGCAGGCGAGGTTGCACAGCTCGAGCGGCTCGAGCATGAGGGTGAAGGGAAAGCGCTCCTTGCGTTCGAGCAGCTTCTTCTTCGCGAGGTACGTGGCCATGCCGAGCTCAAGGGCAATCGGACGTCGTGGCACGCGGGGCTCCTGGGATAAGGGCGGGACGGACGACGGAACGCTAATCCACCCACCGGCGCAAAGCCATGCCGGGGCTAGCTCTGGCGGGCGAACGCCGTGTCGGCGATGGCGGCGAGGTCGTCCACGGGGCCGGGCAGGCCCTCCAGCAGCGCCATGGCCCTCGCGTGCGACTCGGCCGCGAGCTCGCGGGCGCGGTCCATTCCGTGCAGGCTCGTGTAGGTGACCTTGCCCATGCGCTCATCGGCGCCCACGGCCTTGCCCATCTCGGCTTCCGAGCCCTCGACGTCGAGGATGTCGTCCACGATCTGGAAGAGCAGGCCCACCTCGCGGGCGAACGCGCGGTAGATGGCGTCCTGCTCGGGCGGCGGCGGCGCCAGCACGAGCGCGATGTGCACCGACACGGCCATGAGCCGGCCCGTCTTGAGGGCGTGCATGGCGGCGAGCGCCTCCGCGCCGCCTGCGCCCGCCCCCTTGAGGTCGAGGTACTGCCCGCCCACCATGCCGGCCACGCCGGTGGCGCGGCTGAGCTCGCGGAGGATCCCCACCTGCACGGCCGGGCCCCCGCCCTGCTCCTCGCACACCAGGCGCATGGCCTCGGCGAACAGGGCGTCGCCGGCGAGGATCGCGACGTCGTCGCCGTACACCACGTGGCAGGTGGGCACCCCGCGGCGCAGGTCGTCGTCGTCCATCGCGGGCAGGTCGTCGTGGATGAGCGAGTAGGTGTGGATCAACTCGATGGCCGCCGCCGACGGCATGAGCTCGGCGGGATCGCGCCCCAGCGCCTCGGCCGTGGACAGCGCGAGCACGGGGCGGATGCGCTTGCCGCGGGCGAGCAGCGAGTAGCGCATGGCCTCCACCAGCCCCTCGGTGCCACGGGCCTCCTCGGCCTCGCGTGCATC
>JAGWYY010000166.1 GCA_018969105.1 Acidobacteriota bacterium
CCGTGAGCCACCGCAGGCGCGAGGTGCCGTCGCTGGCCACGAGGCGGTCGCCTTGCGTGGTGAGGCCCCAGCCCTCGAGCGGATAGCGCACCCGGGCCTGCTCGACGAGGGAATCCGGCGAGCGCGAGAACGCCACGCCGTCGAACCAGGTGATCTGCCAGGCGGTGCCGCGCAGCACGGTGAGGCCCTCGCCGAAGAGGGGCCTCGCCAACTCGCGCTTCTCGAGCACCCTTCCGGTTCGGGCGTCCACGCGGCGCACGTCGGAGAGCGCGACGTCGGCGGGGCAGCATGATCCGGTGCTCTCCAGGAGTGCGTTCCCGTGCCGCACGAGACCCTCGGTGAATGCGCTGGCGTCATGCGGCCGGGTGTCCACGAGGCGCCAGGCGATGGTGGGAGCACCGCCCGGGGGCGATGCGCCCGCGAGGGGCACGCTGCCGAGCGCGACGCCGGCCGCAATTGCGGCGAGCAATCCCAGGGCGACTCGACGTGGTGCGCTCACGCCTGGATTATCGCGCCGTACGCGGTGAAGCGGGGGGAGTCAGGTGCAGCGGGGGCCGGCATCCGGGGGCGAGCGCGCCAGACAGGATTCGAACCTGTGACCTTCGGTTTCGTAGACCGACGCTCTATCCGACTGAGCTACTGGCGCGTGGGCATCACTCGCGCGATGCGGCGGGCACCGTATCAGAGCGCGGGGTGGGCGACGGGTCGACGCGCACCCTCACGATGCGCGATCCATCCATCTCGAGCACCGTGAAGTCGAGCCCGTGCGCCTGCACGGTGTCCCCCACCTCCGGCACGCGGCCCATGGCGTGGAACACGGCCCCACCCACCGTGTTGAAGTCCTCGTCGTCGATCTCGGTGCCGAAGGCCTCGTTGAAGTCGTCGAGCGCCACCGACCCGGCCACCAGCGCCTGCCCGCCGCCCGTGCGCACGATGTCGGTCTCGGGGATGTCGAACTCGTCCTCGATCTCCCCCATCACCTCCTCGATGAGGTCCTCGAGCGTCACCACCCCGGCCAGGGATCCGTATTCGTCCACCACCACGGCGAGGTGGCTCTTGCTGCGCCGGAAGTCGTGCAGGAGGTCGTCGAGGTTCTTGGTCTCTGGCACGCGTTGCACGTCGCGCACCAGGTCCTGGATCCATGCGTCGAGATCGCCCGCGGTGGCGGCCTCGAACAGCTGGCGGATGTGGATGACCCCGCGGATGTCGTCGTGGTCGTCGCCGTACACCGGGTAGCGGGTGTACGGGTGCGCGTCCACGAGCGCTGCGGCCTCGGCCACCGTCGCCGTGATGGGCAGCATCACCACGTCGGGGCGCGGCACCATCACCTGGCGCACCTCGGTGTCGGCGAAGTCGAAGACGCGGTCAAGCATCTCCGACTCCTCGGCCTCGAGCACCCCTTCCTCGTAGGAGGCCGCGAGGATCATCCGGAGCTCCTCCTCGGTGTGGCCGCGGCCGAGGTGGATGTCGCCCCGCAGGCCGAACAGGCGCAGGGTCACCGCGGAGAGGCGCTCCAGCAGCCACACGAACGGGTACACGATCGCGGTGAACACCCGGACGGGGCCCACCACCACGAGGGCCACGCCCTCCGTGCGCGCGAGCGTGAGCGCCTTGGGTACGATCTCGCCGAGCACCACGGTGATGGCGATGATGATCGCGAACCCGATGATCACGCTCAGCACGGTCACGAGGCCCTGCCCGAGCGATGAGGTGAGGGGGCCGAAGGCGTCCTGCACCAGCCCGCGCACGGCGGGTTCGCCCACCGCACCGATGGCCAGCCCGCTGAACGTGATGGCCACCTGTATGGCGGAGATGAACCGGGTCGGGTTCTCCTGGATCGCCACCACCCGCGCTGCGCGCTTGCTGCCCTGCTCCGCCAGCTCGCGCATGCGCGTGGGCCGCGCGGCGATGAAGGCGTACTCGGCCGCCACGAAGAAGGCCGTCCAGCCCACGAGCAGCAGGAGGAGCACGATCTGCAGCCCGGTGCTCATCGGGCGCACCTACTCGAAGACGGGGGCTCGTCGTCCGCCACGGGGGCGGCGGCCGAGGAGGCCGGGCTATGTGCGGGTGCGCTGCCGTTCACGGACATGCGGAAGAGTAGCCCATGCCCTGCGCGGCACGATCACGCGCGCGGCGCGCCGCCCGGGGTTCGGAGCGGCGCGCCGCGGGGACGGAGAGGAAGGGATTTGAACCCTCGAACCGGGTTGACCCCGGTTAACCGCTTAGCAGGCGGCCCCTTTCGACCACTCAGGCACCTCTCCGCGCGGCATCGTAGTGATTCGCGCGCGCCGGTATGGTGCGCGGCGGAGGGGTGGCAGAGCGGTCGAATGCGGTGGTCTTGAAAACCACTGGCCGGTAACCCCGGCCCGGGGGTTCAAATCCCTCCCCCTCCGCTCGGGGCCCGCCCTGCGCCCACCGGCGCGGGGCGGCGTCGCCACCGCGGGAACACCGGCGCGTACAGTCCGCGCGTGCGCGAGATGGACGGCCACCGGAGGGATTGGGAAGCGCTCGGGGAGATCGATCCCCTGTACGCCATCCTGAGCGCGCCCGACGCCAAGCACGGCGAATGGGACGTGCAGGCCTTCCTCGCCACAGGGAATGCCGACGCGGCGCGCATCATGGGCGCCTGCGAGGCGCTGGGGCTCCCTGCGCGACGCGACGCCTCGTTCGAGCTCGGATGCGG
>JAGWYY010000036.1 GCA_018969105.1 Acidobacteriota bacterium
CACGCGTGCCCCCGCCCTCGTGAGCGACTCCTCCTGCCGCGAGAGCACCTGCGGGTCGGCCTCGGTGCCGCACACATGCGCCACCACCTGCAGCGACGGCCGGGCCTGCAGGGCCTCGGCGATCGCCGGCGCGAGCGCGCCCGCTGGGTCGGGGTGCGCCCCGCGCCCGAGGATGACGTCGAGCAGGATCACCGCCACGGTCTGGTCGGACACCGTGTCGCCGATGAGCTCGGCCCTGCGCGAGGGGTCGAGCAGGGGATGCGGCGTGCCGTGGGCCACCGACTCGGCCTGCAGGTCGAGGCAGGCATTGCCGCGCACCACGTCGCGCGGGTCGAGGTACTCCGCCGCGCCGGCCGGGGTGTTCGACACCACACGGCCCAGGCGCGCGGCCAGCACCGCCGCCGCCTCGGCGCAGAGCGCCGACCCCGAGAAGATTCCGCGCACGTGACCCGCGCTCACCCAGCCGCTGGACTCCGCCGCCGGGATCACCGGCCGGGCACCGGCGCGGCGCGCGGCGGCGGCCACGGCCTGGTCGATCACGCCATGCAGCTCCACGCCGTCCGGGGCGCTGAGGCCATCCGCGCCGATCATGCAGGCCGATCCGGGCTTCCCGCACGCCGCCAGCGCGGCGAGCGCGGCCTCGGCGCCCCGTGCCGTGAACCCCTCGGCCACGAGCACCACGGCGTCGGTGCGCGGGTCGTCCCCCATCCTGCGCATCGCGGCGATCGACGACGCGGCACCCACCTCATCGGTGAGGTCGCGCGGCCCGGTGACGAGCACGCGACTCACCCCGAGGCCGAAGCGGTCGAGCAGCACCGAGGCCTCCTGCGCGCCCGAGCCGGACGTGGCCACCACGCCGATGCGCCCCGACGCCACCACGTTGGCCACGCCGATGCCGATGCCGTCGATGATCGCGGTGTCGCTGCCCGGGCCGAGCACGAGGCGCCCGGCATCGGCCGCGCGACGCTTGAGGGCCACCTCGTCGGCCAGCGCCACGTCGCCGGTGAGCAGCATCACATCGCTTCCCGCCGAGAGCGCGCGGTGGGCCTCGAGGGCCGCGAAGGCCCCGGGAACGCCGATCACCGCGAGGGCGTCCACCTCGGGAGGGGCGGGCGCGGAGTCGTCATCCTGCGTGCGCGGGCCATCCCCGGCCATGCCGGGGTGGAGCTCCACCACCACGTCGTCGCCCTGGGGAAGGTCCTCCACCACCAGCACGCTACCGGTGCGGGCGGGCGGAGGTGCCGCCGTTACGGCCGGGGCGACCCCTAGGCGGTCTCGGCCAGCAGGTCGCCCGACGGGGCGGCCTGCGCGAGCCGGGTGCGCAGCAGGCGGGCATCCTCGCGGGCGCGCCGCAGCGCGGCCTCGGTGGCATCGAGCGACGCGCGCAGCTCGCGCAGGTCGGCATCGGCCTCCGCGAGGCGCCGCGCCAGCACCGCGAGCGGTCGGTCGACGGCGCTCCCGCCGGTAGGCACCTGCACCTCGGCGCCGGCGTCCAGCAGGCCCACGCGCACGAGCTCGGCCACCTCCACCACGCGCACGCCACCGCGGCGGCCCACCTCGAGCGTGCCGCGCTCGGCGCGTCTCTCGAGCGCCTTCTTGGTGGTGCCGCACACCTCCGCGGCGTCCGACAGCGTGAGCGTGCGGGGCGTCGTCATGGCCTGCCGTTTCTCCGCGCGGGGGCGCGTTCCCTGCTCGCCGCGCCCGCAGGCCGCCCCTAGGCGGTGGCCAGCAGCCAGTCCCTGAGGGCCGCGAAGGTGGCGTCGTGGTCGCCGAAGTCGTGCCCGGCGCCCTCCACCATCCTCACGGTCACGTCGTCGTGCCCCGCCTCGCGCGCGCTCGCGGCCAGGCGCTCGGCGTCCCCGGGGTCGACGATGATGTCCTCCGTGCCCTGCACGAGCAGTACGGGGGCATCGATGCGGCCGATCTGCAGGTGCGCCTTCGCCGCCTCGGAGTCCGGCCCGCGCGAGTGCCACCAGGTGCGCGCCGTGTACACCCCCGCCGCGTGCGGGGCGTCGTCGGGCAGGTACATGCGGTGGATCACCAGGCTGATGTCCTCCTCGGGCGCGGCGTCGGCGTAGGGGCGGCAGAGCTCCACGAGCTCGTCGTACGACGGTGCCGAGCCGCAGCGATCCATGCGGGCGCGGCTCGACTCCGGAAGGCTCCACGCGGTACCCAGCCCCACCACGCCGGTGATCGGAAGGCCGAGCTCGTGCCGCGCGCAGTAGAGCGCCGCAGTGGCGCCCAGCGAGTAGCCGCTCACGAGCACATGGTCGTAGCCCTCTCCGGCGAGCCATGCCGTGGCCGCGCGGACGTCCTCGAGCACGTCCTCCAGCACCGCGGTGCCGAAGAGCTGCGACACGTTGCCGATGCGCGTGTCCATCGTGAGCAGCGGGAGGCCGAGGCCCGCGACCGGGCGCCGCAGGAACCGCAGCGCCCCCACGCTCAGGTTGCCCTGGTTGCCGTGCAGGTGGACGATCGCCGTGCGGCGGCCCGTCTCGCCCGCGCGCCGATCGGCCGCGGCGTCGTCGTGCTCGAGCACGGCGTCGTGCATGGAGCCATCGCCGCCCGCGATCGTCACGAGCCGTGCGGTGGCCGAGGGCGGGCGGTGCGGGGGCACGGCCGCCGGGCCGTCCTGCGGGAGGGAGTCCATCCACGCGACGGCCCGGTCGGCCACCTCGGGCACCTTGCCCCAGAACGTGTGGTCGGCACCGGGCACGTGCTCGAGGTGCACCGATAGCCCCGCGGCCTCGGCGGCCTCGGCGAGCGCGTCGCCGTCACCGCCCGGCAGCACCGGGTCGTCACCCGCCTGGATCAGCGCCACCGGCACGCCGACATCGCGGATGCGGTCCACCGACACCGGATTGTGCGATTCCGGTCCGCGGCACTGCCACCAGCAGCGCAGCGACCACGCCTCGGCGTCGAACGGGGCATCGCTGGGTCCGGCACCGCGGTGCACCACCACCACGTCATCCGCCCCGTCGCGGTCCACGCCGGCGCGCAGCGCCATGCGGGCCATCTCGGTGTACGAGGGCCGTGCGCGCAGGCGCGTCCATCTCGCGCGCATCGACTCCGGGAGGCTCCACGGGTGCGCGAGCGTGCAGAGGCCCACCACCTCGGGCGGGTGCTCGCTCGCCTGGTAGTGGGTGACGATGCTCGCGCCCAGGCTGTAGCCCACCAGCACCACGCGCTGGAAGCCGATCTCGCGCGCGAGGTCGAGCGCGGCCGCCATGTCGAGCGGCGTGCCGTCGAACAGCCCCCCGCCGTACACCACGCCGAAGTTCGCCATGCGCGTGTTGATCGACAGCGCCGGGTAGCCCTGGTGCGCGAGCTCGAACGCCATGCGCCGCGGCACGCCGCCCATGTAGTTGCCGAGCGACCCGTGCACGATGATCGCCAGGGTGCCGGCACGGCCCGCGATGTCGGTGCGCGGGCGCATGAGCAGGCCGTCCCAGTGCTTGTGGTCGGCCGTGCGCAGCACCACGAGCTCGGCCTCGGCGTCCACGTCGTCGTGGCCGAACTCCGTGTGCGGGCGGGCGCCCGTCATCATGGTGATCCGGTCGGGCCTCTCGGCCTGGGCTCCGGGGTCCGGGGAGCCGGTGGGGTCGGGCGTCATGACGGGATTGTCCCCGCCGCGCCGCCGTCGCGCCCGCGCCGTCCCGGCAGCCACCAGTTCCACCGGCCGCACAGGCTGAGCACGGCGGGCACCAGCATGAGGCGGATGATCGTGGCGTCCACCAGCACGGCCGTGGCGAGCCCGATGCCCAGCATCTTCACCACCACGCTGTCATTCAGCACGAAGGCCATGAACACGCTCACCATGATCAGCGCCGCTGCGGTGATGACGCGCGCGGTCGACGCCAGCCCGAGGGCCACCGACCGATGGGGGTCGCCGCTGTCCAGCCACCCCTCCCTCACGCGCGAGAGCAGGAACACCTCGTAGTCCATCGACAGCCCGAAGAGGATCGCGAACATCATCATGGGCACCCACGCCTCGATGGCCACCGCCTCGGGCACCCCGATCTGATCGCGGAGGATCCCCCACTGGAAGATCGCCACCACCACGCCGAAGGCCGCCGCCACCGAGAGCAGGTTCATCACCGCCGCCTGCAGCGGCACCAGGAGCGACCGGAACTCGAACATCAGCAGCACGAACGAGATCAGGATGACCGCCCCGATGAACCACGGCAGCCGCGACGCCACGCGGTCGGAGAGGTCCACCCCCACCGCGGTGAGGCCGGTCGCGTACACGCGGGTGCCCGGGCCCGCCACCGGGCGCAAGCGCTGCGCGAGCTTCTCCACCATCGCGCTGGTGCGCGGGCTCGCCGGCCCCGCCGCCGGCACCACGTTCACCAGGGCCACGTCGGCGATGGGCGATTCCACGGGCGCCGAGGCCGCCACCACCCCCGCGAGGTCACGCGCCCGCTGGGCCACCGCCTGGGCGCTCCGCTTCGCATTCGGGCCCTCAAGCACCACCTGCACGGGTCCATTGAACCCGGGGCCGAACCCGGTGGAGATGAGGTGGTAGGCCTCGCGCGTGGTCGACCCCGGCGGGTCGCTGCCGGCATCCACCTGCCCGAGCTCCATGCGCAGCACCGGCGCCGCGAGCAGCAGCAGCACCGCCAGCCCGCCCACCAGGAACGGCCACGGCTTGCGCGTGACCATGAGCGACCACCGCGCCCACCCGTGCATCTTCCCCGGCGGCGCGTCGAGGTCGACAGGGCGGGGTCCTGACACGAACGGAAGGCGCCAGCGCCCGAGGCCGCTGCCGGCGATGGCCAGCGCCGCGGGCAACAGGGTGATGGCCGCCAGCACGGCGATGACCACCGCGATCGCCGCGCTCTGGCCGAGGCGCGTGACGAAGGGGATCCCCGCGGCCGCGAGGCCGAGCACCGCCACGGCAACCGTGCCGCCGGCGATCACCACCGCACGGCCCGCCGTGGCGGTGGCCCGTGCCACCGACTCGCGCACGGGCACCCCCTGCGCCACCTGCTGCGCGTGGCGCGTCACCACGAACAGCGCGTAGTCCACCGACACCCCGAGGCCGATCATCACGGCCAGGGTGCGACCGACGTCGCTCACGTCGGTCACGGCCTGCAGTACGGCCAGCACCGCCAGCGCCGTGCCCACCGACACCAGCGCGCCCACCACCGGAATCGCCATGGTCACCACCGAGCCGAAGGCCAGCAGCAGGATCACGATGGCCGCGACGATTCCCACCACGGCCGACCAGTCGGTTCCCGTGGCCTCGGCCTGGGCGGCGGGCGCGCCCGCGTACGCCACCACGAGGCCCGCCTGCTCGAGCGGCCGCGCCGCTGCGCGCACGCGATCGAGCTGCGCGGGCCCGAGGTCCTGCGGCGGCGTGGACCACTCCAGGCCCATGAGCGCAGTGCGGCCATCCGGTGACACGGTGCCCGCCGGGCCCGGGGGCGACACCGATGCCACGCCCGGCACCGCGCGCAGGGCGCGAGCGGATTGCGCGATGGCCGCCCGCGAGGGGCCGCGGAGCAGCGAGCCGTCCTCCGAGCGCATCACCACCTGCCCCTCCGCGAGGCCCTGGCCGGGGAAGGCACGCTGCAGCACGGCCGCGCCCTCCGCCGCCGCGAGCCCCGGCACCGAGAGGTTGTCCGATGGCCTTCCGCCCAGGGCGGATCCCGCGATGGTGAGTCCCACGAGCGCAACCACCCAGGCGCCGAGCACCCACCAGCGCCGGCGCGCGCACCACGCGCCGAGGCGGCCGAAGAGCGTGGTGGTCGGATGCCCGGGCGCCATGACGGGCCGGGACGGTAGCGAACGCGCCACGCCGGTCCGCGGCGGCGGTCCGTGACCGCGCATGGCATGCTCGCGCCCGTGGGCGACCTCGGAACCTGGGCCCTCCTCTTCGCCCTCCTCGGCGGCATCGGCGGCGGCTTCGTCAACTCGGTGGCGGGCGGCGGCACGCTCGTGACCTTCCCGGTGCTCACGGCCATCGGCATCCCGGCCCTCGACGCCAACATCACCAACGCGGTCGCGCTCTCCCCGGGCTATGCCGGCGGCACGTACGCGCAGCGGCGCGACTTCATCGGGCGTCGCGACCTCGCGCGCGTGCTGGCCATCACGTCCATCCTCGGGGGCGTCACGGGCGCGGCACTGCTGCTGCTGACCGGCGAGGAACTCTTCGAGCAACTGGTGCCGTGGCTCATCTTCGGCGCCACCGCGCTGCTGGCCGTCCAGAAGCCCCTGCGGCGCCTCACGGTGGGTGCGCGCGGCGACACCGGCGAGATGGGCCGCGGGGTGCTCGTGGTGTCGATCTTCCTCGCCACGGTGTACGGCGGGTACTTCGGTGCCGGCCTGGGGATCATCACCATCGCGATCCTCGGGCTCATGCTCACCGACACCCTCAACCGGCTCAACGCCCTCAAGCTCCTGATGTCGCTCTGCGCCAATGGCGCCGCGGCGATCTTCTTCGCGTTCAGCGGACACGTCTACTGGGCCGCGGCCGTGCTGATGGGCGTGGGGGCATGGGCGGGCGGGTGGATCGGCGGGAAGACCGTGCAGCACCTGAACGAGGCGATCTTCCGCATCGGGGTGATCCTGCTGGGCATCGCCGTCGGGCTCGCGTTCCTGCTCACCTGACCGCTGCCCGCGGACGCGCCGCGCCACCGCCTACGATCACGGCATGCCGCTGGCCATCGCCACCATCGAGGCGCCGCTCGTCGACCAGTCGCTGCGCGAGCAGGGCATCGAGCCCATCGTCATCGAGTGGACCCCTCCCGCGCGCGGCGACCTCGGCGACGTCGCGCTGCTCACGCGCGCCTACGCCGATGACGACGTCGAGGCCGGGAACCGCCAGGCCCTGGCCCTGCTCGACGCCGCCCGGCCCCACCTGGTGGACGCCGGCCTCGCCGTGGACCTCGTGCCCGGCATGGACGGCCGCACCATCCTCCACGCGGGCCCGCCATGCGACTGGGACCACCTGGGGCCCGCCATGCGCGGGCAGGTGGCACGCGCCGCCGTGCTCGAGGGCTGGGCGCCCGATCAGGGCGAGGCCTCGCTGCTCATCGCGCAGGGAGCCATCGCACTTGCCCCCACCGATGCCCATGGCGTGGTGGCCACGATGTGCGGCGTGCTCTCGCCCTCGATGGCCGTGTGGGAGGTGCGCGACGAGGAGACCGGCGCCGAGGCCTGGGCCCCGATCTCCGATGGCGCGGGCGACGGCCTTCCCCCGGGCGCGCGCACGCGCGACCTCATCTCACGCCAGCGCATGCTGAGCGACCGGGTGGCGCCCGGCGCATCCGCCGCCCTCGCGGCCACCGGGCCCATCGACCTCACGGGCGTCGCGCGGCGCGCCGCGGACGCCGGTGACGCCCCCGCGGGCAATCCGCACGTGGCGGGCATGATGATCCTCCACGCCCTCCTCCCGGGCCTCGCCACGCGCGCGCTCGACGCCGTGCCCGCCATCGCGCAGATCGCCGCCGGCGACGGCCGCATGGCCCTGCCCGTGCTGGCCGCCGCGGCGCGGGCCGCGCTGCAGTCCGCCTCGGGAGTGCCGCGCTCGAGCCTGGTCATCGGCATGTCGGGCAACGGCACCGACGTGGCCATCACCCTCGCGGGCATGCCCGGCGCATGGTTCACCGCCCCGGCTCCCATCGCCGAGGACGGCGACTTCGGGGAGGGCACCTCATCGCCCGACGCCGCGCCATGGACTGGCGACCAGGGCGTGATCGCCTGCGCGGAGATGGCCATCGACGCCCGCCTGTGCCTCGACGCCGGCGAGGCGCCGGGCATCACCATGGGCATCGCCAGCCGTGCCGACGGCGCCTGGATCGGCGAGGGCGTCGCCCGCGTGCCGCTCCCGGCGGTGCGCGACGCGCTGGGCGCGCTCGTGCCACCGGGCCCGACCGCGCACCCCGGCCCCGCGTGAATCCGGCCCGCATCATCGGCATGGTCGTCGCCGGCCTCGTGGTGGCGGGGGTCGTCATCGCGGGGGCGATGGCCCTCGGCGGCACGAGCCAGGTGGCGCCGCCCGACCCGGCGCAGCCGATCGTGGTGGGCGTCGTGGCCGCGCCGGGCCAGGAGCTCACCGGCCCCACCGACCTGCCACCGCTCGCGATGGTGCTCGACCAGCCGGTACCAGACGCCATCGCGCAGATGTCGGCGTCGCAGCAGGTGGCCACCTACCGCGCCCAGGCGGCGAGCGGCGACGTGGACTCCCTCATGCGCCTCGGGTCGGCCCTGCAGCGGGCGGGCGAGCAGGACGCCGCCGCGGGCATCTACCGCACCGCCGCGGCAGCCGACCCGGGCGCCCTCGCACCGGCCATCGGCCTGGCCATGGCCGACGCCGCCACCGGCGATGCCGGCATGAAGCAGGCCACCGCAGAGCTCGCCCGGCTCACGCGCGAGAACCCGACGAGCCAGTTGGCATGGTTCAACCGCGGCTGGCTGGCCACCTACCGGCGCGATGCCCGCGATGTGATCGGCTCGTGGAAGCGCGTGGTCACCATCGACCAGCAGACCCCCATCGGACGCACTGCCACCGCGCTCCTCAAGCGCATCGCCGACGAGGCCTCTGCAGGCATGAAAACACGCACCAGCGGGGGATAGACGCCTGTTCCGCGGGTGAGCAGAACGGTCACGAACCGGTAAGGACCCGCCCGTTCACCCCTGACTCCGCCCTGCAGGATGTTTACCCTGCGCCGAGAACCCCTTAACCGGCCCATAAGAGCCGGTGGGGACACTGCCGAGAGCAGCATGCCGGACGTGCGTCCGGTGCGTTGGATCCCCGCCCACCCCGAGAGGGCCGGCGGGTGAGCAGGCGAAGTGGCAGGCAGGTGCCGAGGGCACCAAAACGTCCGGGGCGCGATTCGCGCCCGGGAACGCTCGACGAGGAGCCCGGTGAGGACCGGGCCAAAGGGGACGGAAGAAATGACGCTCAAGGAGATCGTGGGCAACGAGGAGATGCAGGTGCTCCTCACCCGTGGGCAGGAGCAGGGCTTCCTCGGCATCGAGGAGGTCGCCGAGGCGCTGCAGGGCATGGACATCGTCCAGGAGGACGCCGAGGCCCTGTACACGCACATCGACGAGATGGGCATCGAGCTCCTCGAGGAGCCCGACGCCCAGGAGCGCCGCGCCAAGCTCGCGGAAGAGGCCGAGCGCCCCCGCCGCGTCGCCGCCAAGGCCGAGAGCACCACCGACCTCCTGCAGCTCTTCCTCCGTGACATCGGCCGCATCCCGCTGCTCACCGCCAAGCAGGAAGTCGAGCTCGCCAAGCTCATCGAGGAGGGCGACCTCGCCGCCAAGCAGAAGATGGTGGAGAGCAACCTCCGCCTGGTCGTCTCGATCGCGAAGAACTACCGCAACCAGGGCCTGGCCTTCCTCGACCTGATCCAGGAGGGCACGCTCGGCCTGGTGCGCGCCGCCGAGAAGTTCGACTACCGCAAGGGCTACAAGTTCTCGACCTACGCCACGTGGTGGATCCGCCAGGCCGTGGCCCGCGCCATCGCCGACAAGGGCCGCACCATCCGCATGCCCGTGCACGTGGTGGAGAAGCTCAACAAGATCAACCGCACCGAGCGCAAGCTGCTGGCCGAGCTCGGCCGCGACCCGAGCAACGCCGAGATCGGCGCCTCGATCGGCCTCACCGAGGCCGAGGTGGAGTCCATCCGCCGCAGCGCCCAGACCCCGGTGTCGCTCGAGAAGCCGGTGGGCGACGAGGAGGAGTCGGAGTTCGGCCAGTTCATCGCCGACGAGAAGGCCATCTCGCCCGAGGCGGCCGCTGACGAGACCCTGCGCAACGAGGCGCTGCAGGAGGTGCTCAACTCGCTGAGCTACCGCGAGCGCCGCGTGCTGGAGCTCCGCTACGGCCTCGGCGGCGAGCAGCCCCGCACCCTCGACGAGGTGGGCCGCACGTTCAACGTCACGCGCGAGCGCATCCGCCAGATCGAGAACCAGGCGCTGCAGAAGCTCGCCGGCATGGTGGACGTCCGCGGCCTCGCCGAGGTCGCCTAGCCCCACCCCGCATCAGCAGTCCCCGAACGGCCCGCCATCGCGCGGGCCGTTCGCGTTGGCGGGAGGGGTCGTACTCGGGGGTTGCGGGCACTCGCCGAAGCGGGATCGGCATTTGCGGGGGCCGCAAATGCATCATCCCCGGCTGCGATCCCCGCAACCCCGATGTGCGACCCACCCTCCGGGCGCGGTGCGTGGCCGGGGGACCGGCTGCCGCGTCAGGCCTGCAGGGCCTCGGCTCCCGGGGCCGCGAGCACGACGTCGTACTCGCGCACGTCGTACTCGGCCATGCCCTCGGTCACGTACGGGTCGGCGGCGATCATGGCGTCCACCTCGTCGCGCGTGACGCCCGTCGCGACCAGGAGGCCTCCCTGCAGGGGGACCTCCCGGCCGGCGGCGATGAAGCGTCCTGCAGCGGCGTGCTCGCGCACCCAGGCGCGGTGGGCGTCGAGGTGCACCTCCACCTCGTCCACCGGCTTCAGGTAGCGGCCGAGCAGCAGGAACATGGCGGTGCTAGGCCTTGCAGGTGGCCAGCGACGCGATGAGGCGGTCGGCGTCCGGGGTCTCGAGCGGCGGCACCTGGTCGACGTCCACGATGATGCCGTTGGCGTCGATCACGTAGGTGCAGCGGCCCGACAGGCCCGCCTGGTCGAGGTAGACGTCGTACAGCTGCGCCACCTGGCCCTTGGGGTGGAAGTCGGCGAGGAACTTCACGTTGTCGGCCTTCATCTGCTCCTTGAAGGCGGCGAGGGTCCACTTGCTGTCGACGCTCACGCCGATGACCACGGCGCCCTCGTAGGGCGTGCCGTCGGCGGCGATCGCGGTGAACCAGTCGCTGCACACCGGCGAGAAGGCGACGGGGTAGAAGTTGAGGTACACGGGCTGGCCGCGGAACTGCGAGAGGGTGACCTCGTCGCCGTTGCTGTCCGACAGGGTGAAGTCGGGTGCCTCGGTGCCGATCTCGAGAGCCATGGGTACTCCTGCTGATTCATTGATTGACGGGAACGGCCATGGAGGGTACAGCCTGCGGGGGCCCTGCCGGGAGGGGCATGCATCGGCGCGGCGAAACGGAGTGGGTCGCGCGCATCAGGCGACGCAGGTGTCGGCGACCGGTTCGGCGCGGGAGATGACGATGGACCAGAAGCGGCTTGCGGGCTTCCTCATGGGATTCACCTACGCGGTGGGCGCCGGCGGCCTCGGCTGGGCGCTGTCCACGGCGTTCTCGGGCTCGCCCGACCTGCGGTGGCCGTGCCTGCTCGCCGTCGGCATCACCGGCATCGCGTCGTGGGTGCGCCACTCGGTGCTCAATCGCGCCGATGCCGCTCGCATGGGCTGGGACAGCGGCACCACCAACCCGTTCCAGGTGGAGGTGGGCCTCGCCAACCTCGCGTGGGGCGTGCTGGCGGTGCTGGCCGCGGTGCTCGCGTGGGGCCTCGCCGTCTACTCCGCGTGCTTCCTGGTGTTCGGCTTCTACATGGCCTACGTCGCGGTCTACAAGGCGATGCGCGCCTCGGGCGGGCATCCCGAGGAGTGGCGCACGGTGTTCCCGGCGGCGTCGTACGGCGTGCTGATGATCATCGTCGGCGCCGCCGGGTTCGCGGCCATCCCGTAGCCGCCACGCCGAGGGCGCTCAGCCCGGGATCGCCACCGGGATGACGTCCCCGAGGTCGCGCGCGAGCACCACGGTCACCTGCTCGCGCGCCTCATCCGAGAGCTCCTCGAGCTGGTCCTCGTTGTCGGCCGGGATGATGACGGTGGTGATGCCGGCGCGCAGGGCGGCGAGCACCTTGTCGCGCACGCCGCCGATGGGCAGCACCTGGCCCATGAGGGTGATCTCGCCGGTCATCGCCACGTCAGCGCTCACCGTGCGGCCGGACAGCGCCGACACCAGCGCCGTGGCGATGGTGATGCCCGCCGAGGGGCCGTCCTTGGGAATGGCACCGGCCGGCACGTGCACGTGGATGTCGTGCTCGCCGAAGTAGTCCTCCGGAAGATCCAGCCCGAACTCCTTCCCCCGCGCGCGCACGCAGGTGAGGGCCGCGCGCACCGACTCGCGCATCACCTCGCCGAGCTGCCCGGTGACCACCAGCGCCCCCTTGCCGGGCATCACGCTGGCCTCCACGAACAGGATGTCTCCGCCCGCGCCGGTTACCGCCAGGCCCGTGGCCACTCCGGGCTCCGCCGTGCGGCGCCGGGCCTCGGGGTGCACGCGCTCGGGCCCAAGCATGTCGCGCGCCTCCTCGGGGCCGATCACCTGCGTGCCCTCACGGCCCTCGGCGATGTCCAGGGCGGCACGGCGCAGCAGGGCGCCGATGCGCCGCTCGAGCCCGCGCACGCCGGCCTCGCGGGTGTACTCGGAGATCACCACCTGCAGCGCGGCATCCGTGATGTCCACCGCGTCGGCGGGCACGCCGGTGGCCTCGAGCTGGCGCGGGATCAGGTACTGGCGCGCGATGTGCACCTTGTCGTCGTCGGTGTAGCCCGAGAGGCTGATCAGCTCCATGCGGTCGAGCAGCGGCCGCGGGATGGTGTCGAGCACGTTGGCCGTGCAGATGAAGAGCACCTTGGAGAGGTCGAGCGGCAGGTCGAGGTAATGATCGCGGAACGTCGAGTTCTGCGCGGGGTCGAGCACCTCGAGCATCGCCGACGACGGGTCGCCGCGCACGTCGGATCCCATCTTGTCGATCTCGTCGATCATGATCACCGGGTTCATCGACCCGGCGTCGCGGATGGCCCGCACGATGGTTCCGGGCATGGCTCCCACGTAGGTGCGCCGGTGCCCGCGGATCTCCGCCTCGTCGCGCACGCCGCCCACGCTGATGCGGGCGAACTCCCGGCCGAGGGTGCGGGCGATGCTGCGCCCCAGCGAGGTCTTTCCCACGCCGGGGGGCCCGGCGAAGAGGATGACCGTGCCCGAGGCATCGCCCTTGAGCCGCGCCACCGCGAGCTCCTCGAGGATGCGCCGCTTGACGCGCTCGATGTCGTAGTGGTCCTCGTCGAGCACCCGGCGCGCGCGCTCGAGGTCGAGGTCGTCCTCGGTGTACGTGCCCCACGGGATGTCGAGGATCCAGTCGAGGTACGTCCTGATCACCTGGTGCTCGGCCGACTGGTCGGGGATGCGCCCGAGCCGGGTGAGCTCGCGATCGGCCACCTGGCGCACCTCGTCGGGCAGCGGGGCCTCCTCGATGCGGCGGCGCAGCTCGTTGATCTCGGCTTCGTCGCCCTCCCCGAGCTCGTCCTGGATCGCCTTGAGCTGCTGGCGCAGCACGAACTCGCGCTGCCCCTTCTCCATGTCCTGCTCCACCTCGGCCTGGATGCGCGCGCCCAGCTCGAGCACCTGCACCTCGCGGGCGAGGATCTCGTTGAGGCGTCGCAGGCGCACCGACACCCGCACCTCCTCGAGCAGCTCCTGCTTCTCGGCCACGGGGAGCCGCAGCGACGAGGTGACGAGGTACGACAGCGTGCTGGGATCCTCGAGGGTGGCCGCCGCCATCTGCAGCTCATCGGGCAGGTACGGCACGAGGTCGACCACCCGGGCGAAGGCCGCCTGCACGTTGCCGGCCAGCGCCTTCAGCTCGTCGGTCTCCTCGATGACGTCGGGCATGGGCTCCACCACGGCCACGAGGAACGGGTCGCGCGAGGGATAGCCCGTGAGCCGCACCCGCTCGCCGCCCTGCACGAGCACGCGCATCGATCCGTCGGGCACGCGCAGCATCTTCTCCACCGTGGCCACGACGCCCACGTCGTAGAGGTCGTCGGGCGCGGGCTCCTGGGTGTCGGCGTCGCGCGCGGTCACCAGCACGAGCCGGCGCACCTCGCGGTCCATCACGTCGTCCACCAGGCGGATGCTGCGCTCCTCGCCGATCGCCAGCGGGGCCACGGCGTCGGGGA
Organism: Acidobacteriota bacterium; assembly: GCA_018969105.1. Lineage (GTDB taxonomy): Bacteria > Actinomycetota > Thermoleophilia > Miltoncostaeales > Miltoncostaeaceae > SYFI01. The sequence continues at coordinate 13,873 of JAGWYY010000036.1, forward strand.
ACACCACGGTGCCCTTCAGCGGGAGCACCGGCAGCTCGGCCGGCCAGGTCATCTCGGGCACCGGCGATGACTCGGCGGGGGTCACCATGACGTCCTCCGCCACTGTGTTGCCGCCCACCTCCACGGGCACGGCCGTGCCGGTCTCCTCGGGCGCGTCGCTCATGCGTCACCCCGCACGTTCACGCGCACCGTCTCCGGCCCGCGGCGCGGCGCCAGCGGCAGGGTGATGGTGAGCATGCCGTTGTCGTAGTCGGCCGTGGCGGCGTCGACGTCCACGGGGGCGCCCACCCGCAGCCGCCGCTCGAAGCGGCCCCACTCGATCTCCGCGTGCTGGTACACGCGGCGCTCGCCAACGGGCCGCCGTCGCTCGCCGCGCACCACCAGCAGGTCGTCCTCCAGCTCGACGCTGATCATCTGCGGGTCGACGCCCGCGACGTCCAGCTGCACCACCACGCGCGGCGGGTCGTCCGCCAGCCACACGTCGGCCATGGCCCGCATGCCGGCGGCGCGCGGCGGCCTGCCACCCCCTGCGAGCTCGGCGAACATGCGATCGAGCTCGTGCTCGAGGCGCCGGTACTGCACGAGCAGGTCCTCCTCAGCCCTTCCCATGCCCACAGGGTACCGGGGTCTCGTGGAGCGGCGGCACCCGCCGGTAGGGTAGGACCCATGAGCGATCGCCAGCCCAGTCCGCGCCGCAGCGCCGCCACGCCGCCCGTGGGCGGGTGGGGCTTCGGCGCCGCGGGAATCCCGACGGGGTTCTGGGTCGGGCTGTCGGCGGTCCTCGTGGTGGTGGCCATCGTGCTGCTGGCCGTCGACTACACCGGCTACGGCGCCCTGCTGCTGGTGCTGGGCCTCGCGGCCGCGGTCAATCTGATCCCGTGATCGACGCCGGGGCGCTGGCCGAGGCCCTGCGCGAGGCGCGGCCCGATGCCGAGCCGTCCGACATCACGCCGGACGAGCTCGACGACCTTGTGCGCGGGGCCGGGGCCGACCCCGACGACCACGACCTCGTGGGTCGCGCGCTGGTGGAGTGGGAGCGCATGCTGCCGTAGCCGCAGCGGATCGGGTGCCGGGGATGGGGCGCACGCGATCCCGGCCGGCGGCATTCCACGGGGACCGGCGTCAGCCCAGGAGGCGAGGCGACTCCGTGGGCACGAGATGCAGGCGTGCGGCCAGGGCGGTCGCGAGGGCCTGCTCCACCATCGCGCGATCAGCAGTGCCTTCCTCGGCGGCGATCGAGGTGGCCGGCACGTCGGGCGCCCCGCAGGCGCTCATTCGCGCCGACCACGCGGGATCGGGATCGACGTTCAGCCCCAAGCCGTGCGTCGATACGCCCTCGGCCACGCGGATCCCCACGCTCCCGATCTTGCGGCCATCGACGTAGGTGCCCATGCGCTCGTGGTCGCTCGCCGCACCGGGCACCCCGCAGGCGTGGCAGGCATCGGTCATGGCGTCGACCAGCGCCTCCACGAAGCGCCGCACGCCCGGACCACGCCGGAGGTCCATGATCACGTAGCCGGTCACCTGCCCGGGCCCGTGCCAGGTCATCTGCCCGCCGCGGTCGCTGGCGAGGCACATGGCGCCCAGCGCGGCCAGCGCGTCGTCATCGACGAACAGGTCGTCCCGCGTGCCGTGGCGGCCGTAGGTGTACACCGGGTCGTGCTCGAGCAGCCAGATCACCGTGGGGCACTCGCCGGCGCGCACCAGATCGGCCAGCCGGCGCTGCTCGTCCCAGGCCGCGATGTAGCCGATGCGGTCGCTGCGCGTGACGAGCGCCTGCCGCGGCGCAGGGGCACGGCCGTCCACGCCGGCGGCCTCGCGCATCACACGAGCAGGGCGGCGGGGTGCTCGAGCAGCTCGGCCACGCGACCGAGGAACGTGGCGGCCTCGGCGCCGTAGACCACCCGGTGGTCCACCGAGAGCGACAGGGTCATGACGTCGCGCACCACCACGTGGCCGTCCACCACCACGGGCTTCGGCACCGCACGACCCACGGCGAGGATCGCCGCCTCGCCGGGGTTGATGACGGCGTGGAAGCGGTCGATGCCGAACATGCCGAGGTTGGTCACCGTGATCACCGAGCCCTCGAGCTCGTCGGGGCGCAGCTGGCCCGAGCGACCGCGGCCGGCGAGGTCGCGCACCTCTGCTGCGATGGCCGGCACGCCCTTGGCGTCGGCGGCGTGGATGACGGGCACGATCAGGCCGCCGGGCACCGACACGGCCACGCCGACGTCCACGGCGTCCGGCACCACGAACTCGTCGCCCTCCAGTCGCGACACCATGTCGGGGCGCTCGCGGGCGGCCATGGCCACGGCGCGGATGACGAAGTCGTTCACGCTGGGCCGGTTCTTCTCGGGCAATGCCACGCGCAGGTCGGCGCGGGCCGCTGCGAGCGCGGTGGTGTCGACGTCGCGCTCGAGCGTGAAGTCGGGGATGGCGTTGGCCTGGTCCATCCGCGTGCTGATCGTGCGCTGCAGCCGCGTGAGCGGCGTGCGGCG
>JAGWYY010000037.1 GCA_018969105.1 Acidobacteriota bacterium
TGCCGTGAGATCCGCTTCGGCGACGACGGCACGTTCACCGACGAGGGCTTCCACCAGCGCTACACGACCGAGCTCGCCAACGACTTCGGCAACCTGCTCTCGCGCACCACCAAGATGATCGAGCGCTACCGCGACGGCGTGGTGCCCGCCGACCCGGGCGGCGACGCCGACCTGGCGAACGAGGCCCTGGCCGCCCGCGAGCAGGTGCTCGCGCACTTCGATCGCGACGACGTCACGGGCGCGGTGGAGGCCGCCTGGGCATGGGTGCGCCGCCTCAACCGGCTGGTGGAGGAGCGCGAGCCGTGGACGCTGGCCAAGGACGACGCCCGCGCCGGCGAGCTGGACCAGGCCCTGTTCAGCCTGGCCAACGGCCTGCGCATCGCGGCGATCCTGCTCTGGCCGGTCATCCCGCAGTCGTGCGAGGCCGTGTTCTCGGCGCTTGGCGAGCCCGTGGACGGCGTGCTGCTGGCCGACGCCGCGTGGGATGCCGGCACTCCGGGTGCGCGCGTCACCCCGCCCGACCCGCTGTTCCCGCGCATCGAGGTGGACGAGGTGACCGCGTAGTCGACTCGCACTGCCACCTGCCGTCGTGCGACGACCCCGTGCCCGACCTCATCGCGGCCGCGGCCGCAGCGGGGGTCGACCGCATGGTGACGATCGGCTGCGGCCGCGAGCAGAGCGAGCAGGCGGTGGCCCTGGCCGAGGCGCACCCGGAGGTGTACGCCGCCGTGGGCGTGCACCCGGTGGATGCCGGGCGCGGCAACTGGCGCGACTCCGACGTGGACTGGCTGCGCGACCTCGCCGCGCACGACAAGGTGGTGGCCATCGGCGAGGCCGGGCTCGACTACTTCCACGAGCGCACGACGCCCGACGACCAGCCGCGGGCCTTCCGCGCGCAGGGCGAGCTGGCGGCCGATCTCGGCATGCCGCTGGTCATCCACACCCGCGATGCAGCCGACGACACCATGGTGATCCTCCGCGATCTCGGGCTCACCGACGTGGTGCTGCACTGCTTCTCGATTCCCGAGTACCTCGACGAGGCGCTCGAGCGCGGGTGGACCATCAGCCTCGCGGGCCCGGTGACCTTCCCGAAGAACACCGCGCTGCGCGACGTGGTGCCGCGCATCCCCGCCGACCGCCTGGTGGTGGAGACCGACGCGCCCTACCTGGCGCCCGTTCCCATGCGCGGCAAGCGCAACCAGCCGGCGTTCGTGGCCCACACGCTCGCCTGCGTGGCTGAGCTCCGGGGGGATGCCGTGGCCGACCTCGACGCGGCCACCTCCGCCACCGCGGCGCGCGTATTCGGATGGTGAGCGAGCCCCCGGAGCGCGTCGGCACCCAGCGCCTCATGGAGCGGCATGGCATCAGGCCGGACACCGACCTCGGCCAGCACTTCCTGCTCGACGAGAACCTCGCCGACCTCGCCGTGCGCATGGCCGAGGTGGGCCCGGACGACGTGGTGCTCGAGATCGGCGCCGGGCTCGGCACGCTCACGGCCGCCCTCGGCCGCGCGGCGCGCACGGTGCACGCGCTCGAGGTGGATCCGCGCATGGAGGCACCCCTTGCCGAGGCCACGGCCGGGATGGACGGCGTGCGCATCCACTGGGGCGACTGCATGAAGGCCGACCTCGAGGCGCTCGACCCGCCGCCCACCCGCGTGGTGAGCAACCTGCCGTACCACGTGGCCACGCCGATCGTCATCGAGACCATCTGCCGGCTGCCGCTGGTCACCCACTGGGCCCTCATGACCCAGCGCGAGGTGGCCGATCGCTGGCTGGCCGGTCCGGGATCGCGACTGTACGGCGGGCCCTCGGTGGTGATCCAGCTCGCGTGCGAGGCCAGCGGTCGTCGCGCCGTGGGGCGCGAGGTGTTCTCGCCGCGCCCCCGGGTGGACTCGGCGCTCATCGGCCTGCACCGCGTGGCGGCGGCGCCGGACGCCGCGACGCGGTCGTTGGTGCGCGCGGCGTTCGCGGTGCGGCGCAAGACGCTGGTGAATGCCCTCGGGCAGGCGGGTGCCGATCGTGACGCCGTGCGCGCCGCGTTGGCCGGAATGGGCCTCGACGCCACCGTGCGCCCGGAAGGGGTGGCGCCCACGGACTACCCCGTCCTGGCTGCCGCCCTCGGTTGGCAGGGGGCCACGTCGTGAGTGCCATGGGCAGCGTGACCCTCCCGGCACCGCCCAAGGTGAACCTGCGGCTGCTGGTGGGCCCGGTGCGTCCCGATGGCTACCACCCGCTCACCACGCTGATGGTGGCGCTCGACGGCCCGGCCGACGCCGTGACCGTCACGCGCGCCGATGAGCGGCAGGTGGAGTGCCCCGGCATCGACGGGCCGACGAACCTCGCATGGGCGGCGCTTGATGCGCTGGAGGCCGAGGCGGGGGAGGCCCTGCCGCCCCTCGCCGTGCACATCGCCAAGGCACTTCCCGCCCAGGCCGGCATCGGGGGCGGGTCGAGCGACGCCGCCACCACGCTGCTGGCGGCCGACCAGCTGCTGGGGCTGGGCCTCGGCGCCGAGCGCCTCGAGCGCGCGGCCGCCGACGTGGGATCGGACGTGCCGTTCTTCATCCGCGGCGGCGCGCAGTGGGCCACGGGTCGCGGTGAGGTGCTGCGCCCCGCGGAGGCGCCGGCATTCGAGTGCGTCATCGTCGCCCCGGGGACGGGCCTGTCCACGCCCGCGGTGTACGCGGCCTTCGACGACCTGCCCGCGCCACCCCCAGACGACCATGCTCCGGTGCCGGGCACGGCGGCGGGCCTGGCCACCTGGTGCCGCAACGATCTCTGGCCCGCGGCCCGGACGCTCGACCCGGCCCTCGCGCGCCTGCACGCCGACATCACGGCCGCTGGCGCGGCGCCCGCCCTGCTCTGCGGCAGCGGATCGGCCATCTGCGCGATCGCCGCCGACGCCGCGGCGGCCGATGCGCTGGCCGACCGCCTCGCGCGCGCCCTTCCCGGCATGCACCTGCTGCGCGCGGGCTTCGCGGGCCGCGCGCGCGAAGGGCTCTAGCGGAAGCCCACTCCCACGCCCGCGCGCCGCTTGACCGCGGCGAGGTCGGGCGGGTTCAGGGCCAGCAGCTCGGGCACGGTGACGGCCGTGTACCCCTGCTTCTTGATCCACGGCAGCAGGCGGTTGACGGCCCAGTAGGTCTGCCCGCGGTTCTCATGCAGCAGGATGATGGCGCCGGGCTTCACGCCTTCCTTGCTGAGGCGCAGGATCTCCTCGCGCTTGGCGCCGAGGGAGTCGCGGCTGTCGGTGGACCACAGCACCCCGAGCATGCCCTTCGACTGCAGCCAGCTGTTGAGCGGCGAGGTGGTTGATCCATAGGGCGGGCGGAAGATCTGCACCCGGTCGCCCGTGATGCCGCTCGAGGCGGTCATGCTGCGCGACACCTCGGATATCTGCTGGGACACCGGGAGGTCAGGCAGGTAGTGGTGCGACCACGTGTGATCGCCCACGTTGCCCTCCCGGCCCTCGCGGCGCAGGGTGTCGCTCCAGCTCGCGAAGTTCTTGCCGTTCACGAAGAAGGTGGACCGGAACCCGTACTTCTTGAGCTCGTCCATGACCTTGCCCGTGTACGGCCCGGGCCCGTCATCGAACGTGAGGGCCACGTACTTGCCCTGGTTCCCGGCCTCGTAGATGGGCACGCCGAGGGCGGCCACCCGGGCCACGGCCTCCTGCTGCTGGGCCTCGGTGGGCATGGTGGGGCCCTTCGCGAGCCCTGCCGCGGGCAGCGCCACGAGCGCTCCCAGGGCGGCGATGACGAGTGCATGGCGACGCATGGCCGGTAGTGAAGCACGGGGTCCGGCAGAAACGGTGCCCGCAGGCCCGGGTGCGACGGTCGCCGTGGGGTTCGCTGTTACCCTCGGCAGGGTGTCGGAAATGCAGATCGTGATCGAGGAGGAACCCCCCCGGCAGGGGGCGAGGTGGCACCGTGCCCTGGTGGGCCGGCGCCTGCTGCTGGCCATCCTCCTGGCCGCGGCGGAGGCCGTGCTGCTGCTGTTCTGGGGGCCATCGTTCCTGTGGGTGCTGCTGGGCGCGGTGGTGGTGCTGGCCCTTTCTGTGGGCCTTCTCAGCCGCGTGCCCGCGGGCATCGGCCGCGACGCCCTCATCATCATCGGCGGTGCCCAGGCGATCGTGGTGGGCATTCCGCTGCTGCTGGGCCTCGGCGTGATCGTCGCGGTGATCATCGGCATCATGCTCATCGCCGGGCTGGTGTTCGTCGCGGTGGCGAAGCGCCGATGAGCGCCGTGCACGCCGCCCCGCCTCCGGCCATCGTCGCGCCCGTGCGCGGTCGGGAGTCGGCGCGCGAGTCGCAGGTGTTCGACCAGGACGTGCAGGCGCTCACCGGCCAGGCGTGGCTGCGCGCCATCCGCTGGACCCCCGCGGGCCGCATCTACAACGCGCCACCGCTCGTGGCGGTGCTCGACACCGGCGTGTCCCCGCAGGCCGCCGGGCTGGCGAACCGCGTGGACACCGCGGGCGCGAAGTCGTACGCCTTCGGCGGCGGCGACCCGCTCGCCGACGCCCAGGGGCACGGCACGCTGGTGGCGGGCATCATCGCCACGGTGGCGTCGGGCGCCGAGGCCAACCCCGGCGTGAAGATCCTCCCGGTGCAGATCGCCGGGCCCACGGGCCAGACCTCCGCGCAGGCCGTGGCCGACGGCATCTACTACGCCATCAGCCGTCGCGCGCGCATCATCAACCTCAGCCTGCAGGGCTCCTCGCGATCGAAGCTCGAGCAGGACGCCATCAACGCGGCGGTGCGCGCGGGGATCCTCGTGGTGGCCGCCAGCGGCAACAGCGGCAAGGACACCTGCGGCGTGGTGGGCATCACGCAGTGCGAGTACCCGGGCGCCTATCGCCACGTGCTCGCCGTGGGCGCCACTGACGAGGCCGGCAACGCCCTGCCCGAGAGCACGCGCGGAATGCACGTGGCCGTGGCTGCGCCCGGGCGCGACATCGTGGCGGGCAGCGCGCGCGGCCCCGAGGGCGGCCAGCGCTTCGAGACCCGCACCGGCACATCGATGGCCGCGGCGGTGGTGACCGGCGTGGCCGCCCGCCTGCTGGCCGCGCGCCCGTCGCTCACCGCCGACCAGCTGACCGAGATCATCATGTCCACGGCGCGCGGCACCCCGGGGGGCATCGACCGCGCGCGGGGGTCGGGCGTGGTCGATCTCTCGCGCGCGCTGGTGGCCAAGCCGCCGTGGCTCGACACCACCGAGCCCGACGACGACGCCCCCGGCGCCCGCGGGCTCACGCCGCTGGTGGCGCGTGGCTACTCGTACGGCCAGCGCAAGGGCCGCCTGCGCACCTGGGCCGACCTGCGTGACTACTCGGTGGTCTACATGCGCAAGGGGCAGCAGCTCTCCGCGGATGCCACCGTGCAGCCGGGCAACGACGTCGACCTCTACCTCTGGCGACCCGGCACGCCCGCCTACCGCCAGGGCGCGAAGTTCGCGCGCCAGTGGCTGCTGGCCGGTGCCGTGAACAAGGGCGCCACCGAGACCCTGGCGTTCCGTGCCCCGGAGGAGGGCGAGTACCTGCTCGAGGTGCGGCTTGCCGGCGCCCAGCGCCTTGTGCGCCCGCGCTACCTGGTGACGGCCACCATCACGCAGGCCGTGGCGCCCGTCACCACGGGCAGCGGATCCGGCGGCGGATCGGGCGCCGCATCGGGCGGCACGGCGGGCACGAACGGGAGTGGCACCGGCTCGCAGGGCTGATCCGCGGCGTTTCGCGGGTGTTGCGAAAACCGCGTTGCCGCTGGAAGCGGCGCGGAAAACGGGCTTTCATAGCCGGGTGGCCACCGTCGGCACGACATCGCGCGACCTCTCGGACCCCGCGCTCTACGTGAACCGCGAGTTCTCGTGGCTCGACTTCAACGCCCGCGTGCTGGCGCTCGCGGCCGACCCGTCGCAGCCCCTGCTCGAGCGGTGCAAGTTCCTGTCGATCTTCTCGAGCAACCTCGACGAGTTCTTCATGGTGCGCGTGGCCAGCGTGATCGACGCCCTCGGGGCCGGGCGCGCGTCGTCCACGCCCGACCAGCTGCCGCGCGAGGAGGTGCTCACGGGGATCCGCGAGCGCGTGCTCGAGCTGACGGCGCTGCAGGCATCGGTGTGGCGCGACGAGGTGCGCCCGGCGCTTGCCGACGAGGGCATCGTGGTGGCGAACATCGATGACCTCTCGGAGGGCGCGCAGGACGACCTGCACGCCCGCTTCGAGCGCGAGATCCAGCCGGTGCTGATCCCCCTCGCCGTGGGCCCCGGGCTGCCCTTCCCGTACATCAGCAGCCTCTCGTTGAACCTGGGCCTCACGGTGCGCGACCCCGAGGCCGGCGAGACGCGCTTCGCCCGCGTGAAGGTGCCACGCATGATGCCGCGCCTCGTGCGCGCGGGCGACATGCTGGTGCCCGTCGAGCAGGTGATCGCCGCGAACCTCGGCGAGGTGTTCCCAGGCATGGAGATCACCCGCCGGGTGCTCTTCCGCGTCACGCGCGACGCCGACTTCTCGATCTCCGACGAGGCCGACGACCTGCTCAACGCCGTGGAGAGCGAGCTGCGCCGCCGCCGGTTCGGTGGCCCGGTGCGCCTCGAGGTGGAGGCCCGCAGCAGCAGCACCCTGCTCGAGGAGATCAAGGAGGGCCTGGGCGTCACCGACGACGAGGTCTATCCGGTGTCGAGCCTGCTCGACCAGACCGCGCTCTCCCAGGTGGCCGCCATCGATCGCCCCGACCTGAAGTACGCCCCGTGGGAGCCCCGCGTGCCCGCGCGCCTCATCGGGGGCGGCGACGAGGCCGGGATCTTCCCGGAGATCCGCCGTGGCGACATCCTCGTGCACCACCCCTACGACTCCTTCGAGGCCAGCGTGGCCCGCTTCGTGCAGGAGGCCGCCGACGACCCCGACGTGGTCACCATCGAGCAGACCCTCTACCGCACCAGCGGCGACACGCCCATCGTGCCCGCGCTCATCCGCGCGGCCGAGCGCGGCAAGGGCACCGTGTGCCTGGTGGAGCTCAAGGCGCGCTTCGACGAGGAGCAGAACATCCGCTGGGCCAAGGCCCTCGAGCGCGCGGGCGTGCACGTGGTGTACGGCCTGCCGGGCCTGAAGACCCACGCCAAGCTGTGCCTCGTGGTGCGCCGCGAGGGCAACCGCCTGCGCCGGTACGCGCACATCGGCACCGGCAACTACCACCCCACCACCGCGCGGCTCTACACCGACGTGGGCCTCTTCACGTGCCGCGAGGACGTGGTGGACGACGTCGCGGATCTCTTCAACTACCTCACGGGCTTCGCCCGCCCACCGCACTACCGGCAGTCGCTCGTGGCACCCGAGCACCTGCGCGACGCCCTCGTGGAGGAGATCGACCGCGTCACCGCCCGGCACGAGCAGGGGCACCCCGGGCACATCCGCATGAAGCTCAACTCGATGATCGACGGGCGCATCATCCGGGCCCTGTTCCGGGCGTCGTGCGCCGGCGTTCCGGTGGAGATCTGCGTGCGCGGCATCTGCGGGTTCCTGCCGGGCATCCCGGGCGTGAGCGAGAACATCCGCGTCACCTCGGTGGTGGGCAGGTTCCTCGAGCACTCGCGCATCTTCGTGTTCAGCAGCGGTGATGAGCGCCGGGTGTTCACCGGGTCGGCCGACCTCATGGCCCGCAACCTCGACGACCGCGTGGAGCTCGTGGCGCGCGTGGACGATGACGCCGCGGCCGACGAGCTGGTGTCGATCGTGGACGTCATGCTGGCCGATACCGCATGCGCGTGGCGCCTGCAGCCGGACCGCTCGTGGATGCGCGTGGCGCCGATGCCGGGCGAGGCGCCCTTCTCGAGCCAGCAGGCGCTCATCGACCGCGCCGCACCGCGCCCCGAGGCCGCGCCGCGGAGCGACCGCTGAGGCCCCCGCACGCGCTATGGTGCGCGTCGTGAGCACCGAGAACCCAGAGACCACCGGGGCCCCGGCTGCCCTCGCCGGCGAGGTGGCCGACACCACCACCGCCGCAGACGAGGGCGCTGCACCCGCATGGACGCCATCCGCGGCGCCCACCTTCAACTCGCCGGCCGCCGACCTCAACCAGCTGCGCAACGAGGCCAAGCGCATCGCCGACGCCGCTCCCGGCCAGGCCGTTCACGACAGCGTGCTGTCCCGCGCCCGCGCGCTGGCCGCGGCGCTCGAGCACGACCTCGGCCTGCCGCCGACCGCGGAGGGCCTCTCGTATGCCGACCTCGCGGTGCTGCTCTCCCAGAGCCGCTAGGCGCCCCCGCCGGACGCCCCGATGAGCGCGTTCGCGGGCCTCTGGGGGCTCACGACGGCGGTGACGCAGCGGGTGATGCGCCACTCGCAGATGGCCCGGGCGAGCCAGTTCGCCTACGTGGCGTTCCTCGCATCGATTCCCTTCGCCTTCGTGCTGATCTCGATCATCGGGCTCGTGGCCAGCCCCTCCGCCTATTCGTCGCTCATCGACCGCGCGCGCGGGACGATCCCCGACCAGCTGGCCGACTTCCTCGACGAGATCCTGCAGGCGGCGTCGTCCAGCACGGGGCAGTCGATCATCTTCCTGGTGCTTGGCCTGGTCATCGGCCTCTGGTTGGCCGGCAACGTGGCGGGGTCGATCACCGATGGGCTCGACGACGCCTTCGAACGCCCGCACCGTCCATGGCTGCGCGGCAAGGCGCGGGCAATCATTACGGCAGCCATCACCGCGCTGGTGTTCGCGGTGGCCACCCTGCTCTCGGTGTTCGGCCCCCCGGTGCTGCAGTGGGTGGCCGAGCAGGTGGGGGCGGGGCAGGCCACGCAGGTGCTGGTGCAGTTGGGCGTGGCGCTCGCCGGCGCGGCGATCTTCTGGGGGTTCCTCGTGCTGCTGTACCGCTACGCGCCCAACGACGCCATGGCCCGCACCCGCCATGCGCTGCTCGGCGCCGTGGTGGGCGTGATCGGATGGATCGCGGTTGCGAGCCTCTTCCGGCTCTACGTCGATAACTTCGGCTCGTACAACCGCGTGTACGGCAGCCTCGGCGCGGTGGTGATCTTCCTGGTGTTCCTCTACCTCACCGGGCTGGTGATCCTCATCGGCGGCGAGACGTCGGCGCAGCTCGCGGCAGACGACCGGGAACGCACGCGGGCCTGATCAGGCGCGCCGGCCATTGGGGTAGTGCCGGTCGAACCAGGTGGTGACCGGCCAGTTGAGCACCCAGATGAGCGGCGAGAAGCCGCCGATGAGGGGCGCCAGGGGGATGGCCAGCAGGAACACCACCGCGCGGCCGATGGCGTCGAGGCTGTGATCGCCCACCGCGATCCACTGCAGCCAGGTCATCGCCAGGCTGCACAGGGCGAGCAGGCCCGCGTAGACGGCCGTCGTGACGACCGACGATGGTTCGTCCGAGAAGAACTCGAGCCCGAAGGGCAGCAGGCAGATGAGGGCGAGGAAGGTCATGTTGGCGAAAAGCACGCGGCGGGATGCCTCGGGGCCGATCTTCTGGAAGACGTCGTGATGACCCACCCAGAAGCTCACGATGATCGCGAAGGTGACCAGGAAGTAGATGATCTGGGGCACCGTGTCCGACCAGAAGGCATCGGCCAGTCCATCGCCGCCGCGCACGATGGGCGGGGTGATGCGCAGCACCATCAGCGTGATGGCCACGGCGAGCACGGCATCCGAGAAGAACTCGAGCCGCTTGCTGTCGATCTGTCCGCTTGGCTGCATGAGGGTCAGCCCTGGCATCCCGGGCACCAGTAGGTGGTGCGGTTGGCGTCGCCCTGGCCACGGGAGCGTACCGGTGCCCCGCAGCGCCGGCATGGCCGGCCCCGGCGGCCGTACACCCATGTGCGCTCGCCGGGTCGCGCGGTGCCGAGCGGCGGGCGGTAGGTGCGGATGCGCCCGCGGTCGCGCACCCCGGTGGCCAGCAGCTCCGACCCGATCACCCCGATCAACTCGGCCTCGTCGGGCGTGAGGGTGCCCACCTGCCGCCAGGGGTCGACTCCCGCGAGGAACAGCGTCTCGCTCTTGTAGACGTTGCCGATGCCGCTCATCACCCGCTGGTCCATCACGGCGTCGCCCACCGCGCGCGTGGGCTCGATGGCCAGCAGGCGCAGGCCGATGGCCGCGGGGTCGGCGTCGTCGGCCAGGAGGTCGGGGCCCAGGGCGTCGACGCGGGGCATGGGCTCGCCGGGCTCGAGCAGCGTGAGCTCGGGCCCGCGGTACTGCGCCACCACGGCGTCGTCGGTGCCGAGCGCCAGCCACAGGCCGCGCACGGGGATCTCCGCATCCGCGGCATAGGTGCGCCACACCCCGCCCATGCGCAGGTGGGAGTGCAGCACGCGTCCGCTGCGGAAACGGAACAGGTGGTGCTTGCCCCGCGCCTCCATGTGCTCGAGCACGTCGCCCATGAGGCGCTCGTCGATGCGCTGCGGGGCCAGGCGTGGCTCGCGTACCTGCACCCGCACCAGGGGGCTGCCCGCGAGCGCGCGCGTGAGCACGATGGCGTTGCGGTGGCTCACCTGCCCCTCGGGCATCAGTCGCCGGCCTCCATGCCGCGGTAGCCGGCGCGGAATCCCGCGCGCTCCATGGCGGGTGCGGCGGGGGAGTCGGCCGCCGGGCCGCCGTCGATGCGCTCGATGCGCAGGCGCCGCGCGCGGTCGGCCATGGCCCACTGCGCCAGCGCCCGCAGCCCGGGCTCGAGGAAGGGGTGGCCGGGCTCCACGAGGGTGGTCATCGTGCGCCCGCCGCGCTCCACGTGGGCGATGGGCACGCCGTCGGCCAGCACCACCTGCGCCCCGAACACCCGCGACGGCGAGCGCCCGCCCTCGCGCTTCGGCCATGGCAGCGCCGCGCCGTAGGGCTGGGCGGGGTCGGCTGCCCCGATGATGAGCACGTCGGGATCGTCGCCCTCGAGGCGGTCCACGCGCAGGTCGCGCAGGCGGTCGATGGCACCGGGCAGCGCGAACTGCGCGCCGCCGAGCCCCTCCACGAAGTAGCCCCGGCGGCAGAGGCCCAGGGTTTCCATCTGCCCGAGGTCCGGGTACACCGCGCTGAAGCCTCCGGGGATGCCCTCGCCCATCACGGCCCCGCGGGTGACGATGCCGTGGCGGTCGAGGAGGATCTCCGCGAGCGCCCGGCGCTGGTCGGCCACCGACGGCGCCCGGTCGAACAGCGGCGCGGTGAGCGCCCAGCGCCCGCCGGTGAGCGCGGCGCGGCCCCCGCGCATGCGGGCCGAGCGGCCCCAGGTGCGCCCACGTGGCGCCCGGGCCGACGCCGCGCGCTGGGTGCCCCGCGGGCCCGAGCGCAGGGGCGTCCAGAGGTCGTTGGTCACCTCGCCCGCCCACACCAGCGCCCACAGTGAGGCCACGGCCTCCTCCCGCGGAACGTCAGCGATGTCGATGAGGTCATCGAGGAACTGCGCGCCGGTGGCCAGCGCGCTGCGCATGCGGTCGGCGGCCTCGCCCTCGGGTGTGGCGTCCGCCGACGGCGGTCCGAACACCGCGGCGTCCTCGCGCAGGTAGATGGCCACGCGCCCGCCGCCGCCCGAGCCCAGCGATCCCGCGCCCACCCAGGTGATCTCGCCCGCGGCGGCCAGCTGGTCGAGCCATGCGGGTGAGTACGACCCCAGGCGGCGGGGAAACGTCTCGCCCTCCCACTGGGCGGCCGGCAGCGCGATGCCCTGCAGGCCCGAGATGACGTCGCGCAGGGCGTCGGGGCCGGGGGGCGAGTCGGGCCGGTCGATGCGCTGCCACTGGGGGAGGAACCGCGCCAGCACCTCGGGGTCGGTGGGCTCCACCTCGCGGCGCAGGCGCGCCATGCTCATGCGCCGCAGGCGGCGCAGCACCTCGGGATCGCACCACTCCTCGCCGCTGCCGCCGGGGCGCATCTGGCCGCGCACCAGTCCGCCCTCGGCCTCCATCAGCCCGAGCGTCTGCTCCACGAGCGATGGCGAGGCCCCGAGGCGCGCGGCGGCATCGGCGGCGCGGAAGGGCCCGTGGGTGCGTGCGTAGCGGGCCAGCAGGCCCTCGAGCGCACGTGGCGCGGGCTCGAGGAACGCATCGGGAAGGCCGGCGGGGGGCATGACGCCCAGGCCGTCGCGGTAGCGGCCGGCGTCCTCGGCGGCGATGAGGCGGTCCGCGCCGGCCACGCGCGCCCGGGCGGCGCGGCGCTCGCGCTCGAGCTGCTCGAGCACGTCGGGCAGGGCGCCGGGCTCCTCCATGCGGCGGGCGATTTCGTCCTCGCTGAGGTCGCCCAGGCGGCGCAGCAGGTCGTGCACGCCGTCGGCACCGCGGGCCGGGCGCTCGGGGTTGAGCCCCTGCAGGTCGGCCTCGAGGTCGTCGAGGGCGTCGGGGTCGATGAGCTCGCGCAGCTCGTCCTGCCCCAGCAACTCGCGCAGCAGGTCGCGGTCGAGGGCCAGGGCCTGCGCCCGGCGCTCGGCGGCCGGCGTGTCGTCGTCGTACATGTACGACGCCACGTACTCGAACAGCAGCGCCCCGGCGAAGGGCGAGGCGGAGTCGGTCTCCACCTCGGTCACCGCCACCTCGCGCGAGGCGATGCGCCCGAGCAGGTCGCGCAGCGCGGGCATGTCGAACCAGTCGTTCAGGCACTCGCGGTAGGTCTCGAGGATCACCGGGAACGACCCGAACCGGCGCGCCACCTCGAGCAGCGACGACGCCTTGAGGCGCTGCTGCCACAGCGGGGTGCGCCGGCCGGGGTGCCGGCGGGGGATGAGCAGCGCGCGCGAGGCGTTCTCGCGGAAGCGCGACCCGAACAGCGCCGTGCCACCGAGCTCACCGAGGATGAGGTCCTCCACGTCGGCGGCGTCGGGCAGCAGCACGTCGGTGGGGGGGAGGGTGTCGCCGTCCACCACATGGCAGGCGATGCCGTCGTCGCTCCAGATCACGTGCGGGTCGGTGCCGGTTGCCTCACGCAGGCGGGCCTGGATGGCGAGGGCCCACGGGGCGTGCACGCGCGCGCCGAAGGGGGAGAGCACGCACAGGCGCCAGTCGCCGATCTCGTCGCGGAAGCGCTCCACCACGATGCCGATGTCGCTGGGCACCGTGCCGGTGGCCTCCACCTGGTCGCGCACGTACTGGATCAGGTTGGCGGCCGCGCGGTCGTCGAACCGGCTGTCGGCCTTGAGGCGCGCGGTGGCCTCGGCGGGGTCGGCGGCGGCGATGTCGCGGGCCATTCGGCCCACGGCGGCGCCGAGCTCATACGGGCGGCCCACGCCCTCGCCGCGCCAGAAGGGCACGGCCCCGGGTGCTCCCGGCGCCGGGGATACCAGCACGCGGTCGCGCGTGATCTGCTCGATGCGCCAGGTCGAGGCGCCCAGCATGAACGCCTGGCCCGCGCGGGCCTCGTACACCATCTCCTCGTCCAGCTCGCCCACCCGCGTGCGCCCGTCGGCGAGGAACACTCCGAAGAGACCGCGGTCGGGGATGGTGCCGGCGTTCTCCACGGCCAGGCGCCGCACGCCATCGCGGCCGCGCAGGGTGCCCTCGGCGCGGTCCCACACCACGCGCGGCTTGAGCTCGGCGAACTCGTCCGACGGGTAGCGGCCGGCCAGCATGTCGAGCACGCCCTCCAGCTGGTCGCGCGAGAGGTCGGCGAAGGGGTAGCTGCGGCGGGCCGTGGCCAGCACGTCGTCCACGGCCATGGGCTCGTCGCCCGACACCATGGCCACCACCTGCTGTGCCAGCACGTCGAGCGGCAGGCGCGGAACATGGGTCTCCTCGATGGCGCCCTCGCGCATGCGCTCCACCACGGCGGCGCACTCGAGCAGGTCGCCCCGGTACTTCGGGAAGATCCTCCCGCTGCTGGGCACGTCGATGCGGTGCCCCGCGCGGCCCACGCGCTGGATGCCCCGCGCCACGCTGCGCGGGCTCTCCACCTGGATCACCAGGTCCACCGCGCCCATGTCCACGCCGAGCTCGAGGCTGCTCGTGGCCACCAGCGCCGGGATGCGCCCGGCCTTGAGGTCCTCCTCGATGATCGTGCGCTGCTCGCGGGCCAGCGACCCATGGTGCGCGCGCGCCACCTCCTCCTCAGCGAGTTCGTTCAGGCGCAGGGCCAGCCGCTCGGCCGAGCGCCGGTTGTTCACGAAGATCAGCGTGCTGCGGTGGGCCCTCACCAGCTCGAGCAGCGCCGGGTACATCGCGGGCCAGATCGACCGGCGCGTGGACCCGCCGCCGATCACGTCCAGCAGGTCCTGCCCGCCGCCGTCCTCGGGACCGCGCCCGGGCTCGGCCATGTCGCGCATGTCGTCCACCGGGACGATCACCTTGAGGTCGAGCTCCTTCACGCGCCCGGCGTCCACCAGGCTCACGGGCCGCGGCGTGCCGTCGTCGTCCTGCCCGCCGAGGAACCGCGCGATCTCGCTGAGGGGACGCTGCGTGGCGCTGAGCCCGATGCGCTGGATGGGCTGCTCGGCCACCTGCTCCAGGCGCTCCAGCGACAGGGCCAGATGGCTTCCGCGCTTGGTGCCCGCCATCGCGTGGATCTCGTCCACGATCACGCCGGTCACCCCGCGCAGGATCTCCTCGCCCTTGCTGGTGAGCAGCAGGTACAGGCTCTCGGGCGTGGTGATGAGGATGTCCGGAGGGTTGCGCAGCATCCGCTGCCGCTCCGACTGCGGCGTGTCGCCGGTGCGCACCCCCACCGTGATCTCGGGCGGCTCGAGCCCCATGCGCCGCGCCGACTCCGCGATGCCCGCAAGCGGCCCCCGAAGATTGCGCTCGACGTCGTAGTTGAGGGCCTTGAGGGGGGAGATGTAGAGGATGCGCCCGGTGCCGGCGGAGCCATCGGTGACAGTCACCGACCCCGCGTGGTGACTGTCACCAGCGAGCCTGGCGGAGGCGATCTGGTTGAGCCCCCAGAGGAACGCGGCGAGCGTCTTGCCCGAGCCCGTGGGCGCCACGATGAGCGTGTGCTCGCCGGCCGCGATGTGCGGCCATCCCTGCACCTGCGGGGGCGTGGGACCCTCGAACGCGCGCGCGAACCAGTCGGCCACCGCGGGGTGGAACGGGGCGAGCACATCCGGGGCAGGCGCCGTGGTCACATGCGAACGCTATCGCCGCCCACGGGGGGAGATCGCCCGTGCGGTGACAGTCACCCCCCGGCAGCGGTGACTGTCACCGGGGTTCGCCGACTACACTCCCGCCCCGTGGGTTCCGACGTCCTCACGCCGCCTGCGGAGAAGATCCGCAGCACCGGCCCAGGGGCCGGCCTGGGAAGGCCGGTCTCGGTGATCGTGATGAACGACAGCCACAACACGTTCGAGGGCGTCGCGACGATCCTGTCGCAGTTCGTCCCCGGGGTGGACTACGCCAAGGGGATGAAGTTCGCGAACACCATCCACAACTCGGGGCAGGCCACCGTGTGGAGGGGCGACCATGAGCGCGCGGAACTCATCTGGGACCAGTTGAAGGGGGCGGGGCTCACCATGGCGCCGCTCGCCGACGGATAGGAGAGAGGCCGGATGGCCGAGGAGACACGCGACCCCACCTGGTACGACCAGGCCACCGCCGCGCAGCAGGCGCAGGCGCAGGAACTCGAGCAGGTCACGCAGAAGGCGCTGCTCAGCCGCGTGATGTTCCTCGTGGCCGTCACCTGCGGGTTCACCGCGGCGGGTGCCTTCATCGCGAAGGACTTCAGCGGCGGCGCGATGTTCGCCTGCTGGATCGCCGCCTTCGTGCTCATCCTGGCCAGCGGCTTCATCAAGAAGCAGAGCGGTCCGCTGGGCATGACCTTCCTGTTCGTCATCGGCCTGCTCCTCGGCATGGCCGTGGGCCCGGCGCTGCAGGTGTACGTGTCGGTGAACGGCGCCATGGTGCTGTGGCAGGCCGCGGGCGCCACGGCGCTCTTCATCGCCGCCTTCGGCGCCTGGGGCTACGCCACCCGGCGCGACCTCGCGCCCTACGTGCGGTTCTTCTTCTGGGCGCTCATCGGCCTGATCGTGTTCGGCATCGTGATGATCTTCATCCAGATCCCCGCCGGCTACCTGATCTGGTCGATCCTCGGCCTGGCGATCTTCGCCTTCTGGACCGCCTTCGACTTCCAGCGCCTGCGCAAGTCGAACACGGGCAACGTGGCGGTGCCGCTCGCACTCGGCATCTTCCTCGACATCTTCAACGTCTTCCTGTTCTTCCTGCAGATCTTCGGCGGGGGCGGCAGGTAGGCGCATGACCGGCTCCGACGCCCTGCTCGACGCGCTCGTCGCGCAGGGCGTCGAGGTCATATTCGGGAACCCGGGC
>JAGWYY010000167.1 GCA_018969105.1 Acidobacteriota bacterium
CATCGAGCGCGCCATCCAGAAGGGCACCGGCGCCGGCGGCGACGGCGTGGACTACGAGGCCGTCACCTACGAGGGCTACGGCCCCGGCGGGGTGGCCATCATCTGCGTGGCGCTCACCGACAACCGCAACCGCACGGCCAGCGACGTGCGCCACATCTTCACGAAGAACGGATCCGAGCTGGGCACGCCCGGCAGCGTGGCGTGGCAGTTCGAGCGCAAGGGAATCATCCTCGTGGACGGCGAGGGGGTTGACGAGGATGCCCTGATGGACGCGGCCCTCGAGGGTGGCGCCGAGGACATCAGCGAGGACGGCTCGCAGTGGCAGGTGGTCACCGACCCGACCGGCCTCTCGGCGGTGCGCGAGAGCCTCGAGGGCGCGGGATTCGCCGCGGCGTCCGCGGACATCACCATGCTTCCCAAGACCACGGTGGAGGCGGGCGAGAAGGAGGCCCGCCAGTTGCTCCGCCTCATCGACAGCCTCGAGGAGAATGACGACGTCCAGGACGTCTACGCCAACTTCGATATCTCCGAAGAGGTCATGGAGGCCGTCGCCGGCTAGGGGCGTGGCCCCGTGATCGTGCTGGGGATCGACCCCGGCCTTGCCAATACCGGGTACGGGGTGGTGCGCCGGGCGGGCAGCCGCATGGACGTGCTGGCCCACGGCACGATTCGCACGAAGGCCTCCACGCCCACCGAGGATCGCCTGCTGGCCCTGCACGACGGCCTTGCGGCGGTCATCGCCGAGCAGGCGCCCGATGCGGCCGCCATCGAGGCGTTCTTCGTGCACCCGGTGAGCAAGGCCGCCATGGGCATGGCCGCGGCCCGCGGGGCGCTGCTGGTGTCATGCGCGCAGGCCGGGCTAGCGGTGGCCGAGTACACGCCCACCGCCATCAAGCAGTCCATCAGCGGCAACGGCCGCGCCGGCAAGGACCAGGTGCGCGCAATGGTCACCCGGCTCACGGGCGTGGACGCCGACACCGACCACTCGGCCGACGCCATCGCGGTGGCCATCTGCCACGCCGCCGCGGGGCCCCTGCAGGCCGCGATCGGCGTCCGGGAGCGGCGATAGCCTCCGCGGCATGATCCGGTTCGTGCGCGGCCACCTGGTGGCCGCCGACGCCGAGGGCGTCGTGGTGGGCATGGGGGGAATGGGATTCGGCGTGCGGATCTCCGATTCCACGCGCGCCGACCTCCCCGGCATCGGCAGCGAGGTGGTGCTGCACACCCACTTGGTGGTGCGCGAGGACGCCCTCGACCTGTACGGCTTCAGCGATGAGTCGGAGCGGGTCATCTTCGAGTCGCTCCTCGGGGTGAGCGGGGTGGGGCCGCGCAGTGCGCTGGCCATCTGCGGGCTCGGAACCCCGCAGGCCGTGGCGCTGGCCATCGGGGGCGGCGACGTCGCCTACATCTCGAAGGCCGCGGGAGTGGGGAAGAAGACCGCCGAACGGGTCATCCTCGACCTGCGCGACAAGGTGGGCATCGCGGGAGGGCCCGCCGGTAACGGCGCGGTGGCCACGGGGCCGCGCGGCGGCGCGCGCGAGGGGCTGGTGGCGCTCGGGTTCCCGCCCGACCAGGTTGACGCCGCGCTGGCGGGCGCCGAGGCGGACCTCGACGAGGAGGCGCTCATCCGCCACGGCCTCGCGGTGCTCGGCCGATGACGGGCGACGACCGCCTGGGCGACCCCGAGGTGACGCCCGAGGAGGAGTCGTTCGACACCTCCCTGCGCCCGCGCACGCTCGACGACTTCATCGGCCAGGACTCCGTGCGCCAGCAGCTGGGCATCTTCCTCGAGGCCGCCCGCCAGCGCCAGGAGGCCCTCGACCACGTGCTGCTGGCCGGCCCGCCCGGCCTGGGCAAGACATCGCTGGCCATCATCCTGGCGTCCGAGATGGGCGTGGAGATCACCGTCACCAGCGGCCCGGTGCTCGAGCGCAAGGGCGACCTCGCGGCGATCCTCACGGCCCTCGGCCCCGGCGACGTGCTGTTCGTGGACGAGATCCACCGCATGAACCGCTCGGTGGAGGAGGTGCTCTACCCGGCTATGGAGGACTTCCAACTCGATGTGGTGCTGGGCCAGGGGCCCCAGGCGCGCACGCTCCGGCTCGATCTCCCCCGGTTCACGCTGGTGGGCGCCACCACGCGGTCGGGGCTGCTCACCACGCCGCTGCGCGATCGCTTCGGGGTGGTGCAGCGCCTCGACTACTACGGGCCCGACGACCTCGCGCGCATCATCACCCGCTCGGCCGACCTGCTGGGGGTCGAGGTGGCGCCTGACGGCGCGGTGGCCATCGCGGTGCGGTCGCGTGGCACCCCGCGCATCGCCAACCGCCTGCTGCGCCGCGTGCGCGACGTGGCGCAGGTGAAGGCCATGGGGCGCATCGACCAGTCGGTGGCCGAGGAGGCACTGAAGATCCTCGAGGTGGACGACGCGGGCCTCGACGACCTCGACCGCAAGATCCTCACCCACCTGGCGGTCACGTTCAGCGGACGGCCCACCGGCCTTGGCACGCTGGCCGATGCGGTGGGGGAGAGCCCCGACACCATCGAGGATGTCTACGAGCCGTTCCTGCTGCAGCAGGGGCTGCTGGCGCGCACTCCGCGCGGCCGGGT
>JAGWYY010000038.1 GCA_018969105.1 Acidobacteriota bacterium
GATGACCATCTTGGCCGCGCGGCGGGTGGTGCCGCCGCTCTTGATGGCGCCGGCGCAGCTGTCGGCACCGCGCATGAACGACACCGGGCCCGAGGCCTCGCCGCCGCCCGAGAGGCGCTCCTTCGACGAGCGGATGGCCGACAGGTTGATCCCCGAGCCGGACCCGCCCTTGAAGATGATGCCCTCCTTGCCGATCCACGACAGGATGGAGTCCATGGTGTCTTCCACCGAGAGGATGAAGCAGGCCGAGCACTGGGGGTTCTCGCGCATGCCGACGTTGAACCACACGGGCGAGTTGAAGGCGGCCATCTGGTTGACGAGCAGGTGCGTGAGCTCGTACTCGAACACCTCCGCCTCGTCCTTCGAGTTGAAGTAGCCCTCCTCGAGGCCCCACGCCTTGATGGTGAGCACCACGCGGTCGATGAGCTGCTTCACCGAGTACTCACGCTCGGGCGAGCCCATGGCGCCGCGGAAGTACTTGCTGGCCACCACATTGGTGGCGAGCTGCGACCAGTCGGCCGGCACCTCGATGTTGTCCTGCTCGAACACGCTGGTGCCATCGCCCGACGAGATGCCCGCGCTGCGACGCTCCCACTCGAGGAGGTCGTAGGGGTGCTTCCCCTTCTTGGTGAAGTGGCGGGTGAGCCCCAGCGCCTTACCGCGCTTGGGCTTTGCCTTCTCGCTCGGCGCTGCGCCGACGACCTCAGTCGCCATCAGTTGCCTCCTCGGCCTTCGTTTCGGTTTCGGTGCTGCTTGCGTCGTCCTCCACGCCGAGTCCGCCGGCAAGCGCCCGGAGGCGTCGGCGCGCGGGGCGCTCGACCGGAATGGACTCGGCGAGGAGCTCGAACATGTGGTCGTCCAGCGGGCGCTGGCCGCGCGGAAGCGGCGGCTCCCGCTCGAGCCTGTGCAGCTCGTCCGCGAACTCGTCGGTGTCCTCGAACTGGCGGTACACCGAGGCGAACCGCACGTAGGCCACCGTGTCGACGTCCTTCAGCCTGCGCAGGGCGAGCTCGCCGATGGCGTTGCTCGTGATCTCCTGCTTCAGGCGGTTCCTGAGGCTCACCTCGATGTCGCGCACGGCGGCCTCCAGGTGGGCGGTGGGCACGGGGCGCTTGTGGCACGCCCGCTGCAGCCCGGAGAGGAGCTTTTCGCGATCGAAGGGCTCACGGTCACCGTTGCTCTTGATCACGATGAGCGGCATCTCCTCCACCCGCTCATACGTTGTGAAGCGCCTGCCACATGTCTGGCACTCCCGGCGTCGCCGGATGGCATCCTTGGTGTCCGGAACACGCGATTCCATTACGCGATGCTCTGAACCGTCACAATACGGGCAGATCATGCGTTCGACACTAGGGGTGGGGTGGGCGACATGAGGCGGCACACTACATCCAGTGTTCGGCACGATGCAAGACGCGCCTTCGCTGCATCTGTTGCAATCTGGCAGCAAAATGCGCGAAAACGCTGACGGAGGCTGTTATGCACGCTTTTGACCTGCCGGATACGCCCGAGATGCGCGCGAAGGTGGCCGAGGACGGCGCCTACGGCATGAAGTTGCTCGGGCTCAGGGGTCCCGAAGTGCAGCCCTGGGAGGATGGCTTCCGCACCCACGACATCGCCGATCACGCCTTCGAGTGGTGGTACTTCGACATGCAGCTCGACGACGGATCGACTCTGGTGGCCACGTTCAACACCAAGCCGGCCGCGGCCGCCGACGGACCGCTTGAGCCCTCGGTTCTCATCATCCACCGCGACACCGAGGGCAACTCCACCCGCGAGAACACCCCGCTGCCCGCCAGCGCGTTCTCGTCGTCCACCGACGGCTGCGACGTGACGATCGGCGACAGCCACGTGAAGGGCGACCTCGCGCGCTACGAGCTCACGATCCGCGGCGACAAGGTGCAGGCCGACCTGGTGATCGAGCGCGGCTGCCCCTCATGGCGCCCCGGCGCGGGCGTGACCTTCTTCGACCACGCGAAGAAGCACTTCCTCGCCTGGGTGGTGCCGGTGCCCTCGGGCACGGCGTCGGGCAGCGTCACCGTGGGCGGCGACACCCGGCAGGTCACCGGCGCGGCGTACCACGACCACAACTGGGGCAACTGGCAGATGAACGCCGGGCTCGACCACTGGTACTGGGGCCGCGCGCACATCGGCGACTACACCGTGGTGTACGCCCGCCTCACGTCGCGCGGCATCCTCGGCGCGGGGCAGATCCACCTGCCCACCGTGATGCTCGCCACCAGCGAGCGGCTGCTCACCGACGACTGGCTGCCGCTGCGCCTGGCCACATCCGGGGATGTCCCCGGCCCGTCGCCCGAGCACCAGCCCTACCCCACCGCGCTCGAGTGGACCTGGGCCCACGGCGATGAGCACTTCCGCATGAGCGTGAGCAACCCGCGGCTCATCGAGTCGCTCGACATGGGCGACCAGCACGCCTCATGGCGCCACCGCCTGCTGCACGCGGGCGACCACCCCTGGTACTACGACTTCACCGCCGACATGGAGCTGGACATCCACGTGGGCGGGGTGGACGACACCGTGCGGGGCCAGACGCTCTACGAGAAGATGATGCTGCGCTGAGGATCGGGCCGGAACCCATGCCTAGCTCAGGAAGCGCACCCGCGAGATGGGCCAGTAGATCATCTCGGCCTGGCCGATCACGTTCGACTGCGGGGTGAACTCCGCGTCGCGCTCCAGCCATACGTGTGCGTCGCAGGATCCCGGGCGGTTGTCGCCCAGCACGAGGATCTGGTCGGGCGGCACCGTGGGGAAGGTGGCCTCGTAGTCGGGGGTGATGGCCGAATCGACCACCAGCGGCTGGGCCTTCGCCTCACCGGCCTTCTTCACGTAGGTGACGTAGGTGACATCACCCTCGCCGAGTGGCTCGTCGCGCACGCCGTCGGGGCCGTAGGAGTTG
Source organism: Acidobacteriota bacterium (assembly GCA_018969105.1). GTDB lineage: Bacteria > Actinomycetota > Thermoleophilia > Miltoncostaeales > Miltoncostaeaceae > SYFI01. The sequence goes on from JAGWYY010000038.1 coordinate 2,915, forward strand.
GGCTCGGCCATCCGTCGCATGGCCAGCGCGCCACCCGGGCGCAGCGCGGGGTCGGGGTTCGACTGCGAGATGGTCACCTTCTTCACCGTGACGGTGTCGCCCGGCAGGCCGATGACCCGCTTGACGAACGGCACGTCGCCGGGCTCGCTGCACGCCGCCCGCGCGCCCGCCGTGGGGTCGAACACCACCACGTCGCCGCGCGAGATGTCGCGCAGCTTGTAGATGACGCGGTTGGCGATGACGCGGTCGGGGGCACGGTCGCCGGTGGAGTTGGCGCCCTGGATGGCCGGGTACATCGAGTTGGTGGGGATCTCATACGGCTTGGCGATGGACGCCTGGATCACGAACGCCAGCGTGACCGCCACCGCCACCGGCAGGATGAGGTCCTTGATGACCTTCCTCATGCGCTGCCGGTGCCGGCGCCGCCCTCGCCTGCGCCGGAACCCCCGTCCCCGCCCGAGCCGCCCCGGCGCGACACCACGAGGTAGATGACGAAGCCGATGAGCGCCAGGCCCACCGCGACGATGATCGCGATGACCACCGCGCTGAGGCCACCCTCATCCTGCTCGATGGTCGCGGCGTTGGCACCGCCGGATGCGTCGCCGTTCGAGGCCGACGCATCGGTGGACGGCACGTCGCTGGACGAACCCGACGCCGAGGTGGCGCCGCACGCCTGCCCGGGGCGCCGGATGTTGGTGAGCTCGGCCTGGCGGATCACGTCGACGGCCGCGCCGTACTGCTGCTGGTCGGGCCGGATCAGCTTGAGCGCCTCTTCGTAGTCGGCCAGCGTGTAGCAGCCCTCGATCTGGCCGTTGTCCTCGTAGTCGGCCAGCACCTGGCGCCCCCCCGCGAACGCCGGCATGGCGAACACGCCCATGAGGAGCGCGAGGAGGAACGACACGGCTACGCTGCGGCGGATGAAGGCGGCAGACACGCAGGCGAGCGTAGCCGGTCGGAAGGACCCACGCTGACCGGCGCGGTCGCGCGCGCACGTGGGGCCATGATCGCCGGCGGGCTGCTGCTGGCGGCCTGGGCCGTGCTCGCCGTGCTGAGCGGCGGCATCGACCTGGGCGACGGCCTCGCCACGCGCGGCGCCACAGCGGCCATGCTCGCCGCGCTCGTGGCGGCGCCGTTCGCCGCCTGGGCGCTCATGCGATCGCGCGATCGCGCGGCGCCGCGATCGGGTCCTGCCCTGCTCGCCATCGGCGGGCTCGGGGGCCTCGCGCTGTGGGCCGGCATCTCCATCGCGTGGTCGCTCGCGGGCGACCTCTCATGGACCGAGGCAAACCGCATCGCGCTGGCCACCCTGGCGCTGGTCATCGGCATCGCCCTGGCATCGCTCATCCCCCGGGCACCCGAGCGCTTCGCGATCGGCCTGGCCATCGCGGTCGCGCCGGTGGTGGCCTGGGCTCTGCTGGCCCGCTGCCTGCCCACGGTGTTCGGCAGCGACTTCGAGCCCTCGCGCCTGCAGGCGCCGGTGGGCTACTGGAATGCCCTGGCACTCGTGGCCGTGATCGCCGTGCCGGGAATCCTCTGGTGGGCCTCGCGTACCCGCGACGACGAGCGCGACCTCATGGGCGCGGCGGCCGCCATGGCGGTGGTGGTGACCACGCTGGTGCTCACCTACTCGCGCAGCGGGCTGCTGTCGTTCATCGCCGTGCTGGTGATCGTGATCGGGCTCATGCCCGGGCGCGTGCGCCAGGCATCGGCACTGGCCGGCGGCATCATCGGGGCGATCCTGCCCGTGGCGTACGGCCTCACCACCGACGCGCTCACCGACGACGCCCTCATCGCCGCCGATCGCAGCGACGCCGGCATCGGGCTGCTGTGGCGCATCGCGCTGGGCATGGTCATCGCGGCCGGCGTGGCCTGGGGCATCCGGCGGCTCATCGGTGGCGGCCGGCTCACGCGCCGCCGCGCGGGCATCGCCGCGGTGGTGGCCGTGCTGGCCCTCGTGGCGGTGGCCGGCGCCTACGCCCTGGCGAAGCCCCGCGACGTGGGCACGTGGGTGTCGGCGCGCACCGCGGAGATCACGGGCACCTCGGGTGGCCTGGCCAACACGCCCGGCCGCCTCGGCAGCCTCGACACCAACCAGCGCCTCGACTGGTGGGGCGAGGCCGCGCGCTCGGTGCAGGGCAACGCGCTGCTCGGCGAGGGCGCGGGGACGTTCCCCCTGGTGCACCTGCGCGAGCGCCTGAGCGGCGAGGACCGCCTCAACGTGCGCCAGCCGCACAACCTCGTGCTCGAGGTCGGGTCGGGCCTGGGCATCGTGGGGCTCGCGCTGCTCGGCTGCCTCATCGCCGGCGTGGCGTGGGCTGCCGTGCGGGCGTTCCAGGACCGCGCGCCGCCCACGGTGGCGCTGCCCCTCGCGGTGTTCGGCGCCTTCCTCCTGCAGTCGCAGCTCGACTGGAGCTGGACCGTGCCCGCGCTCACCACCGCCGCCATGGCGGCCGGTGGCGTGGTGATCGCCTCTGCCGCGCCGGGGCCGACCGCGCCCGGCCACGCCCTGCCCCGGCCCGTGGTGGCCGGCGCCTGGGCGCTGGCGCCGGTGATCGTGCTCAGCGCCCTGCTGCCCTGGTGGAGCCAGGAGAAGGTGGCCTCGGGCAACCAGGCGATCTCGGCCGGCCAGCCGGCAGTGGCCGTGCAGCGCGCCATCGAGGCATCCGACCTCAACCCGCTGGCCGTGCAGCCCTGGCTGCTGCGGGCTCGGGCGTCGGCCCTGGCCGGCAACCCGGCCGCCATGCGCACGGCGGCCCGCAGGGCCACCGAGGTGCAGCCCGCCAACCCCGCCGCATGGACCCTTCTTGCAATCTCATACGGCGACAGCGCCGCAGGCCGCGCGGCGTGGCAGCAGGTGCTGGTGCTGAGCCCGTACGACCAGCGCGCCCGGCTGGCCATCGAGGCGACCGACTAGGAGGCCCGCGTGGCGACGATCGTGCTGCTGCATCCGTTCCCGGTGGACCACCGGTTCTGGGCTGACGTGACGCCTGCGCTCGAGGCGGCCGGGCATGAGGTGCTGGCGCCCGACCTGCCGGGATTTGGCGCGAGCCCCGCATGGCCCGGCTGGACCATGGACGAGGCGGCCGACCGCATGGCCAAGGAGATACCCCCGGGCTCGGTGGTGGCGGGACTCTCGATGGGCGGCTACCTGGCGCAGGCCATCGTGGCGCGCCATCCTGAGCGCGTGGGCCGCCTGGTGCTGGCCGACACCCGCGCCGAGGGCGAGACGCCCGAGGGCCTCGAGGCACGGCGCGAGGCCGCGGACGCCCTGCGCCGCGACGGCACCGCGGAGTTCATCCCGGCGTTCGTGAAGCGCGCGCTGGGTCCGGCGCCGTCCGATCACGCGGTGCAGTGGCTCACCGAGCTGGCATCCGCCCAGACCGCCGACGCCATGGCGGAGGCCACCATCGCCATCAGCCGGCGGCCGGACCGCACCGACCAGTTGCCGGCCATCGCCGTGCCCACGCTGGTGATCGTGGGCGAGCACGACGGCGTCACCCCGCCGCCGCTGGCCACCGTGATGGCCCGGGAGATCCCCGATGCCCGCCTTGGCGTGATCGGTGGATCCGGCCATATGACCGCGCTCGAGGAGCCCGCGGAGTGGGCCGCCCTGGTGATCGAGTTCATCGGCTGACGCGCGTCAGCGCCGCGGACGCAACGCGGCATCGGGTGCCAGGCACCACCTTGGCGCAGTAAATCTCCTGCATGTGGATGGTTTTCTTGACTCCGGGCCGCGCGGCGACGTACCCTGCCCGACCTATGCCATCGCTTCCGCCTGCAATCAACCTCACGTTCACCACCAAGGGCGACGGTCCCCTGGTGGTGGCGCTCCACGACGTCGGCCGGCCGGCCAAGGACCTCCAGAAGGCCCTGAAGCCGCTGCTGAGTGACCACCGGCTGCTCATTCCCGAGCTGCGCGGCCACGGTGACTCGCCGTGCCCGGCCGGGCCCTGGAGCATCGACGACTTCGCATCCGACGTGGCCCGCCTGGTGGCGGGCGAGGGCGGCGGGGCCGTGATGGTGGGCATCGGGCTGGGCGGCGCCACGGCGCTGGCCCTCGCGCTCGGCCACCCCGGCCTCGTGAGCGGCCTCGTGCTGTCGGGCATCGGCCCGCGCGGCGAGGACCCGGACGGCCGCGACCGCTGGATGCTCATCGCCCGCGCGCTTCGCGAGCGCAACCGCGATGAGGGGCAGGCGCTTGCCGCCGAGGCCATGGCCACCCGTCCGGACTGGCGCGGCGCGCTGGCCCAGGTGGACGCCCCGGTGGCGATCCTCGCGGGCAGCGACGACAAGGCCGTGCCGGCCCAGGACCAGCGCGAGCTGGCCATCTGGCTGCGCGCCGCCACCTTCGACGTGGTGGAGGGCGCGGGACACGACATGGCGAAGGACGGCGGCCCCGACCTCGTGGCGGCCGTGCGGCGCCTGGCCATCACCGACAAGGCCGAGGCCATCACCGCATAGACGGCGCGCCGCCCCTCGTCGTCGACCTCGACGGCACCCTCCTCACCCACGACTCCATGCTGCAGCTGGTGGGCGAGATCGCACGTCGCGCACCGCACCGCACCCACAAGGTGGTGGGTGCCGCACGCTCCTCGCAGGCGCATGCCCGGCACTTCCTCTGGCGCGAGGCCGGGCTCGACGCCGCGCGCCTGCACTACTCGCCGTCGGTGGTGCGCTACCTCGAGCAGCAGGCCACGAGCGGGCGGCAGATCGTGCTGGCCACGGGATCCACCCAGGAGATGGCCGACGCCGTGGCCACCCATGTGGGGGTGTTCACGCGGGCCATCGGGGCGCTGCCCCCCGAGACCCTCACGGGCGATCGCAAGGCCGCGCGACTGGTGGACGACTTCGGCCTCCGGGCCTTCGACTACGCGGGCAACTCATCGGCCGATCTCGCGGTGTGGCGCGTGAGCCGCGCCGGCATCGTGTGCAATGCCCCGGCCCGCGTGCTGCGCAAGGCGATGGCGGTGACCGACGTGATCGCCAGCTTCGACGACCGGCGCTACCGCGGCCCGGGGCTGCAGTCGCTGCTCAGCCTTGTCGTCAGGAACTGAGGTCGTCTGACGGGGCGAGGGGCGGCGGGTCGGGCTGGCCGGCCAGCCGCGCGCGCACCCGGGCGATGCGCTCGCGGCGTCGCATCTCGCGCTCCTGCGCGCGCTCGAGCTTCTTCGGCCGCGTCGCGTAGAACCTCCCGGCCCACCAGCTGGGCACCCGTGCCAGGCGCACTGCGCCGAACAGCCCCACCATCGGCACGAAGAAGGCGATCGCCGCCATCATGATCTTGCCCTTCATCAGGGTGATCACCACGAGCACGAGGTTGAAGACGATCGCGTAGGCGAGCACCCAGGGGGCGTCGTCGACATTCTGGAGCGACACGCCCAGCGGCCCCTCGCCGAGCGTGAGGGCGGTCATCACGAGCACGGTCGCGAGGATGGCGTCCACCGACTTCTGGCCCTCGGGGCTCCAGTAGACATCGTCGAGGTGAAGCCACAGGGCGAACTCGTCGAGCACCAGCGCGGCGCCGATGCCGAACACCACGGCGAGCATCTGCAGCCACGGGCTGCTCATCTCGAAGGCGAACGAGAGGATGCCCGCGGCCAGCATGAACAGCAGCCCCCACACCTGGTGGTGGATGTGCACGCCGCCGATCTCGATGTCCTTGATGATCTTGCCCTTGTCCTGCTCCTCATCGGCGGTAGGCGCCGGCGTGCTGGCGGCAGGCGACGGCGCCCCGGGCCCAGGCGACGGCGCGTGCGGGCCGATGTCCTCCGCGGCCCCGGCGGCCTTAGCGGCCCCGGCGGCCTCGGCGGCCTCGGCGGACGCCCGCTCGGCGCGGATGCGCCGCGTGATCGCGCGGGTGATCGCGAAGGTGGCGACGAACGCCACGAGCATGCACAGCACCGCGAAGCGCTGCGCGGTGAAGGTGAAGTCGAGGTAGGTGGTCATTCCCTGCCCTGCGGCGGCGCCCGGAGGCGCACGCGGCGGGCCGGCTCCTACTCCTCGGCGTCCTCCACCGCGTCGGGGTCGGCCAGGCCATTGAGGGCGGACTCGTCGCCGTCCTCATCGTCGCCCAGCTCGCCGGCGGCGATGTCGGACAGCGCGCGGATGATGGTGACGCAGAGGGCGTCGGACACCGCCACCTGCACCGACGAGCCGTCGGCATCCTGCAGCTGCACGGTCCAGTGGGGCACGATGCCCACCTCGTCGTTCATGTGCGGCGGGGTGACGGCTGCGCCCACGAGGCTCTCGATGTTCACGCCGAACAGCATGGCGGCGGGCATGACGGTCTCCTCGGGCTCCCACGCCTGGGCCTCGGGCGGCATGTCGCCGCGCATGGGCTCGGCCTGCGTGAACGCGCCCATGAGGTTCTCGGCGTCCTGCTGGCTCACGAACGCGCTGGCCTGCACCGACGGCCCGCCGAGGAACACGATGATGGCCGAGGGGATCTGGTCGGGGGTCGGCCCCTCCTCGCCCTCCGGTACCTCGATCTGCACGTCGACCGGGGCGGCCTGGAACGCGGTGGCCTGGAAGGCGATGGTGTGGCGCACGTGGGGAAACCTCTCGTCGTTGTCATGGGTCGCCGTTGTGTAGCGTCGCGGGCGATGCCCGAGGGTCGCATTGTCTCACGCACGAACGCGCCGGTGGCGATCCCGCTCGCCTCGCGGGTCTCCCCCGACGCCCTGCTCGCCGCGGTGCTGCACCTCGACTCCCCCGTGCTGGTGCGTCACCTCGGCCGCACGATCGTGGCCGCGTGCCCCAATGAGGTGGCCACGGGGGCGTCGGTGTGGGATGCGCTGAGGCGCCCCGGCGGCAGCCCCGCATCGGCCTGCGACCCCATGGCGGGGGGATGGATCGGGCTGCTGGCCGACCGCCTGGCGGGCACGGTGGAGCTGCTGCCGGGATCCCCGCCCGACGAGGCCGGGCCGCCCGCGGGGGCGATCGCCCGCTACCCCGCGGTGATCGTGGTGGATGACGACGGCCATGCCCGGCTGGTGGCCGAGCGCCCCGGCCCCGAGGCGGACGCCCTGCTCGAGGCCGTGCACGCCCGCGCGGGCGCACTGCCGCGCGTGCCGCCCCCCGGCAGCGACGTGCGCTCATCGCTGCCCGGCGCCATGTACGAGGCGGCGGTCGATCACGCGCGCGAGCTCATCCGCGCCGGCGACGTGTACCAGGTGAACATCGTGCAGCGGCTCGATGCCGAGTGGACTGCCGGCCCGGCCGCGCTGGCGCGTGCGCTGTGGGCGGCCGCCGGCCCGGCACCGCACCGTGCCTACATCGACATGCCGGAGGGCACCGTCATCTCGGCATCGCCCGAGCGCATGGTGGCCAGCGACGGCGTCACCGCGTGGAGCGAGCCCATCAAGGGCACGGCCGCGCCCGGCGATTTCGCCGCGCTCACCACCAGCACGAAGGACCGGGCCGAGCACGTGATGATCGTCGACCTCGTGCGCAACGACCTGGGGCGCATCGCCGAGCCCGGCGGGGTGTCGGTGCCCGACCTCATGGGTCCCCTGGCCACCGCCTACGCCGACCACATGGTCAGCCGCGTGAGCGCGCGCCTCCGGCCGGACGTCGGCCCGGCAGACGTGCTGCGCGCGGTGTTCCCGGCCGGGTCGGTCACCGGCGCGCCGAAGGTGCGGGCGCTCGAGGTGATCCGCGAGATCGAGCCAGTGGGCCGCGGCCCGGCGTTCGGCAGCGTGGTGGCCGTGGGCACCGACGGATCGCTGGACGCCTCGGTGACCATCCGCACCGCCTGGGTTCCGCGTGGGGTGCCGCGCGCGCAGTACTGGTCGGGCGGGGCGATCGTGTGGGACAGCCAGCCGGCCGCCGAGCGCGACGAGGCCTGGCGCAAGGCCGCGCCGTTCCTCGCCGCCATGGGGGCCGAGGCGCCATGAGCCACGTGGTGTGGCTGGACGGTGGCCTGGTGCCGCCCGATGACGCGGCCCTGCCCATCACCGACCCGGGCGTGCGCTGGGGCGACGGCCTGTTCGAGACCATGCGGGCCGAGCACGGTCGCATCCCCCTGATCGACCGCCACATGGCGCGCCTCACCGAGTCGATCGCCGCGCTGGGGTTCGACCCCGCGCCGCCCGAGCACGACATCCGCGCGGCCGTGGCCGAGTGCATGGCGCAGGTGGACCCCGGCGTGCACCGCGTGAGGGTGACAGTCACCCCCCGTCCCACCCTGCTGGTGGAAATCACTGCATATGAGGCGAATCCGGCCCCCGGGGTGACAGTCACCAGCATCGTCGGCGCGTGGTGGGCCGGCGAGGAGATCCGCCAGCACAAGACGCTCTCGTACGCCGCCCACCGCCTGGCGCACCGTCGCGCGGTGGCGGCCGGTGCCGACCATGCGCTGCTGCTCGACGACGTCGGTCACCTCGGGGAGTCGGACGCCGCCAACGTGTTCGTCGTGGCCAACGGCACGCTGCTCACCCCGCCGGTGGAGGGCATCCTCGGCGGCGTGACGCGCGACGTGCTGCTGGAGGCCGCGGAGGCCGAGGGCATCCCCGTCGACGTGCGCCACATCGCCGAGGCCGAATGGCGCAACGCCGATGAGATGTTCCTGAGCAATGGCCTCGCGGGCCTCACCCCGGTGCTCGCCGTGGACGGCGTGCCCGTGCGCGACGGCAACCCGGGCCCCATCAGCCTGCGCCTGCGCGATGCCTTCGCCCGCGCGGGAGGCTGGGCCTAGCCCGCGAGCCCGCCGGCACCCCGGTGTCAGGCACGTAACCGAACCGACACGAACACGGCACGCTGTGCGCGCCCTGCGCGCGGTGGTGCGTCTTAGCGTCGTGGCATGCCGAAGACCTTCCGCGAGGTGCGCGTTGCCCTCATCCGCGCGGGGTGGACCAAGCTACGCCAGCGCGGATCGCACGAGATCTGGGGCTCGAGGGACGGGACGCGCGGCACCACCGTGGCCGGTCGGGACTCCGATACTGTCCCGGCAGGAACGCTCGCAGAAATCAGACGTCAGACCGGATTGGACGAACTGCGATGAACAAGTACCTCGTCATCTACGAACAGGGTGAGGACGGTGCCTGGGGGGCCTACTCACCCGACCTCGAAGGCGTATTCGCGCTGGGCCGCACCCGGGACGAAGTGGAGTCGCGCATGCAGGAGGCCGTCGAGGCGTGGGTCGAGCTTCTGAATGAGGACGGCAAGCCCCTGCCGAAGCCCTGCCACGAGGCCGGTTACATCGGCGTCGCCGAGGGTCGCCCCGCCGCCTAGCCCTTCGTGCCCCGGGCGGCCTTGGTGCCGTGCTGGGGCTTCTCGCGCATGGGCGGAGCCACCTTGCGGCCCAGCAGCCGCATGGCCTTGAGCCCCAGCGAGAGCTTCTCGCGGTCGTCGGTCTTGCCGATGTCGAGGCCCGCGAGCTCGGTGATGCGGTCGAGCCGGTAGCGGATGGTGTGGCGGTGCGTATAGAGCGTCTGCGCGGTGGCGGCGAGGTTGCAGTCGAGGTCGAGGTAGGTGGCCACCGTGCCGACGAGCTCGGTCTGGTACTGCTCGTCGTAGCGCACGAGCGGGGCCATGGTCTGCTCGTAGAAGGCCTCGAGCTCCTCCGGCCTGTCGGCGAACACCTGGAAGAGCAGCTTGTAGGTGCCGGTCTCCTCGAAGGTCACCACCTCGCCCGCGCGCCCGAGCTTCTCGCCGATCGACAGCGCGAGCTGGGCCTCGTCGATCGCCGATCCCAGGCGCTCGGGGTCGTCCTGCTGGCGCGACAGCGCGAGCGTGAGCGTGAGCCCGGGCACGGTCGGCCCGGTGGCCGCGAGCAGACGACGGGCCAGCGTGTGCGCGAGCTCCTCGGCGCTCTCGCCGTCCTCGCCCTCTGCGCGGTTGGGAAGCAGGATGACAAGCAGGCCCTCGTGCCAGTCCACCAGCGCCTTGGGCCAGTGCAGCTCGAGCACCCCGCGGGTCTGCTGCATGAAGCGGCGGATGAGGCGCGGGTCGCTGATCACCCTGCCCTCGTCGTGCGGGTCGTGCAGCGTGCCCACCAGGGCCACGGCGCCGTTCGTGAGGTCGGCGCCCAGGTGGCGCGCGCGGCGCACCAGCGACTCGCGGCTCACCACCTCGCCGGCGAGGAGCTCCTCGATGAGCTCGCCGCGCAGGCGCGCCTCGGTGTCCACCCGGGTGTCCTCCCGGCGGCGCTCCACCAGCAGGGCGTCGGCCAGGGCGCCGAGCGCCGGATCGTCGGCCGCCGGCTTCGTGGCCCACGCCACCAGTACGCCCGCAAGGTCGTCAACGCCCGGGCTCGTGAGCCGCAGGATGTGCGCCCCCTTCACGCCGGCCTCGGTGAACGGCCCGAGCAGCGACGCCGGACCATGCGTGCGTGCGCCCTCGATGGCATCGGCCAGGGCGTCGTCGCGCGCGTCGGTGAGGCCGGACGTGCCGAGCACGTCGAGGTACTCGTCGAGGATCGCCACGGGCGAGCCCAGCACCTCGGCCGCCGCCTCGGCGATGCCCGGCGTGCCGAGGCCCGCGATGAGCACGCGGCGAAGCGCGGCCCGCGCATCGATGTCTCGCGACTGACCCGAGATATGCGCGTGCGCCGCGGCGATCAGCTCGGCCCACGGCCGGTCCTCCGGAATCACCACCACCGGCACGCGTGGCCTGCCCGACACCGCGGCGCGCGTGACCACGGCCACCACCCCCGGCGGCATGGGCTTCGGAACCCCGCCGGGCGACACCAGCAGCGCCTGCTCCTGCGCGGGGGCCGAGGGGTCGTCGAGCACCACCGCAAGCACCACCACGCCCTCGGCCCCGCCGGCGGGCAGCACCTCGGCGCCCTCGAATGCGGGGAGCGCGAGGATCTCTGCCAGCGGGCGCCCGGTGGCCGCGGCCTCAGCCGGTGCCGCGGCGCGCTTGGTGCGGGTGGTCACGCGCCTAAGCATGAAGCAGGTCGGGGGGTCGGGCAAGGGCTCACGGGGCGTGGGAAAGCGGGATTATCCTCATGCACAAGGCCGCTGCGCGAAGTCTTGGCCCGCGCGAGAACGCCCCGAGGGGCCCCGCAGCCGTATTCTCCCCCGGCCGGATGACCGAAATCCGGTGTTCGCGGCGTTCCCGGGGGCTTCTGCTCCGCCCATGCGCCGCGCGCGAACGATTCCAGGAGGACGAGACCACCCATGCCGACGCGACACAAGAACCTCGGCGCTGCGCAGTGGATTGCCGACGAGGCGATCATCGAGCCGGTTGACCTGACGCTCCCCGAGAACAATGTCTTCGGCGAGAACGTCTTCGGCCCGGCCGCGCAGCGCGCCCGCCTGCCCAAGTCGGTCTTCCGCAAGCTGCAGGCCACCATCGACCGCGGCGCCGAGCTCGACCCCTCCATCGCGGACGCCGTGGCGTCGGCCATGAAGGACTGGGCGCTGGCCAAGGGCGCCACCCACTACACGCACTGGTTCCAGCCGCTCACGGGGTCGACCGCCGAGAAGCACGACTCGTTCTTCGGTCCCACCGGCGAGGGCACGAGCATCGCGGAGTTCTCGGGCAAGGAGCTCATCCAGGCCGAGCCCGACGCGTCGTCGTTCCCCACGGGCGGCATCCGCGCCACGTTCGAGGCCCGCGGCTACACCGCGTGGGACCCCACGAGCCCGGCCTTCATCATGGAGAGCCCGAACGGCGCCACGCTGTGCATCCCGACGGCGTTCATGTCGTGGACGGGCGAGGCGCTCGACAACAAGCTGCCCCTGCTGCGGTCGATGGAGGCGCTGAGCGCATCGGCCCTCAAGGCCCTCGACCTCTTCGGCGACCACGACGCCCAGCGCGTGTTCACCACGGTCGGCGCCGAGCAGGAGTACTTCCTGATCGACGAGCAGTACTACTACGAGCGTCCCGACCTCATCAACACGGGCCGCACGCTCTACGGCGCCAAGCCGCCGAAGGGCCACGAGCTCGACGACCACTACTTCGGGTCGATCCCCGACCGCGTACTGGCGTTCATGATGGAGGCCGAGCGCGAGCTGGCCCGCCTCGGCGTGCCGATCAAGACCCGTCACAACGAGGTGGCGCCGAACCAGTACGAGGTTGCGCCGATCTTCGAGATCTCGAGCGTGGGCGCCGACCACCAGCACCTGGTGATGCAGCTGCTGCAGAAGATCGCCCGCCGCTACGGCCTGGTGGCGCTGCTGCACGAGAAGCCCTTCGCCGGCGTGAACGGCTCGGGCAAGCACAACAACTGGTCGATGGGCACCGACACGGGCATGAACCTGCTCGAGCCCGGCGACACCCCGCACGACAACCTGCAGTTCCTGTTCTTCGCGGCGGCGGTCATCCGCGCGGTCGACAAGTACCAGGGCCTGCTGCGCGCCACGGTGGCCAACGCCGGCCAGGACCACCGCCTGGGCGCCAACGAGGCGCCGCCGGCGATCATCTCGATCTACCTCGGCGCCGAGATCCAGCGCGTGATGGAGGGCATCGCCGCGGGCAAGGTGCGCAAGAGCACGCCGAAGTCGTTCCTCGGCCTCGGCACGGCGGTGCTGCCGCCCATGCCGCTGCACGCCGGCGACCGCAACCGCACGAGCCCGTTCGCCTTCACCGGCAACAAGTTCGAGTTCCGGGCGCTGGGCGCCAACCAGGAGCTCGGCATGCCGAACACCGTGCTCAACACCATCGTGGCGGAGTCGGTGGACTACATGGCCGCCGAGCTCAAGAAGAAGCTGGCCAAGCGTGGCGCCACCCTCGAGAAGTCGGTGGTGGAGGTCGTGCGCGACGTCTACAAGCAGCACGGCCGCGTGGTGTTCGACGGCGATGGCTACTCGGAGGCGTGGCACAAGGAGGCCGAGAAGCGCGGCCTGCTCAACCTGCGCACCACTCCGGACGCCCTGCCGCAGTTCGTGACGCCGTCCACGGTGCAGGTGTTCACCAAGTACAAGGTGCTCGACAAGCGCGAGCTCAGCGCGCGCTACGAGGTGTACGTCGAGCAGTACATCACCAAGGTGAACATCGAGGCCGAGACGGCCGCGAACATCGCCCGCACGCTCATCCTGCCGGCCGCACTCAGGCAGATCGAGCTGTGCCACGACGCCGGCATCGACGAGCTCACCGCCGAGGTGCGTGGCTACACCGAGGACCTCCTCAAGGCCATCAAGGCGCTGGAGAAGG
>JAGWYY010000168.1 GCA_018969105.1 Acidobacteriota bacterium
CCAGCGGGGCAGGTGCCGCCTTCTCCGCCACCGGCTCCTCCGCGGTCACGGCGGGCGCGACGGGCGCCTCGGCGATCGGCTCCGCGACGGGCTCGGCGGCGGGTTCCCCGACCGGCTCCTCCACCTTCTTCTTGCGCGGCGCGGCCTTCTTCTTGGGCTCCGGCTGGGGCATCTCGCCCTCGGGCCTGGGGTTGCGGTTCGGCGAGAGGATGTGCATTGCCCACGCGACGTCCACCGTGGACGACGCCGTCTTCACGTCCATCCCGGCCCTCTGGAGGCGCGCCAGCACGTTGGCGCTCGGCAGCCCCTCCTCCTTGGCGATCTCGTAGACCCGCTTCTTCTCGCTCATCAGCCGCCCACCACCTGTCCGTCGTCCATCCCGTCCGCAAGCGCGGCGTCAACTGTCACCTGGGCCCGCGCACCGCGCGCGAACCCGCGTCGCTCCATCGCGCGCTCCACGCACTCCCGCGACGCGCACGTGTAGAGGCCCCGGCCGCCGAGCAGCCCATCGCGGTCGCGCACCACCACTAGCGCACCTCCGCGCGGCGTGGCCGTGAAGCGCACCAGATCATGCTTCGGCGCACGGCGACCGCACCCGAGGCACATGCGCTCGGGCACATGGCGGATGGAAGGCGCGACGTCACTCGTCCGTCGCCCCCCCGTCCGCGTCACTGGCGGGCGCGCCCTCCTCGGCCACGGCCACCGCCTCGGCCTCGACGGCCACGGCCTCGTCCACCGCATCCTCCACCGCCTCCGCGACGGCCTCGGCCTCCGCCTCGGCGACCGGGTCGGCCACCTCCTCGGGCGCGCCGTCCTCGATGGCGTCGGCGATGTCGGCCTCCACCTCGGCCTCGAGGGCCTCGGCTGCGGCGGCCTCGTCCTTGGCGCCGTCATCGGCGGGGGCGAGCGTGGGCGGGTTTGGCTGCGGCAGGTCGTGGCCGGGCAGCGCGCAGTGGCGCGTGCCGGGCACCACGGCATTCGGGCAGCGACGGCCGTTCTGCAGGATGTGCATGCAGCGCTGCACGCCACCCTCGAGCTCGTCCGAGAACTCGTCGCCCTCCTCCTCCGATGCGAAGGTGGACTCGCTCTTGATGTCGATGCGCCAGCCCGTGAGGCGCGCGGCGAGGCGGGCGTTCATGCCCTCCTTGCCGATGGCCAGCGACAGCTGGTCGTCGGGAACGATCACCGTGGCCTGGCGGGCTTCATCGTCGACGATCACCTCGCGCACCCGGGCCGGCGAGAGCGCCTTGGCCACGTAGCGCGCCGGCTCGTCGTTGAACGGGATGATGTCGATCTTCTCGCCGCGCAGCTCCGACACGACCATGCGCACGCGCGAGCCCCGCGGGCCCACGCATGCGCCGACCGGGTCAACGCCCTGCACGTTCGAGACGACGGCGATCTTCGCGCGCCAGCCGGCCTCGCGTGCCACGTTGTTGATCTCCACGAGCCCGTCCGCGATCTCGGGCACCTCGAGCTCGAAGAGCCGCTTGATGATCTCGTCGGACCGGCGGCTGAGGATGACCTGCGGGCCCTTGTTCGATGCGCGCACGTCCACGATGACGGCCTTGATGCGCGCGCCGTGGTCGTAGCGCTCGCCGGGCACCTGCTCGCTCGCCGGGAGGAGGGCCTCCACGCGGCCCAGGTCCACCAGCGTGTAGCGGTGGTCGGACTGCTGGATGATGCCGTTGACCACCTCGCCCACGCGGTCGACGTACTCCTCGTACATCATCTCGCGCTCGGCCTCGCGGATGCGCTGCAGGATGACCTGCTTGGCGGTCTGCGCGGCGATGCGGCCGAAGTTGTCGGTGGTCACGCTGACCGGGCGAATGGCATCCGGGCCGTAGGCCGACCAGTCGATGTCCGGGGGCGGCGGCTCGAACTCCTCGGGGTCCACGCCCTCCGGGATCTCCGGCTCGGGCCGCGGGAGGGTCTTCAGCTCCATGCCCTCAGCCAGCACGAGCTGGTTCACCTGCATCTCGCCCGTGTCGCGGTCGATGTCCACGCGGGCCCACTCCACGGCCCCCGGGGTCTTCCGGTAGGCGGCGAGGAGGGCGTCCTCCAGCGCCACGAGCAGGGTCTCGGAATTGATCCCCTTCTCGCGCTCGATCTGCTTGATCGCCTCGATGATCTCGCGGTTCAACTCAGGCTCCTGCCGTCACTCGCCACATTGATTCCTCTTCACCATCCTGCCCCTGCGCACCGCGTCACGCGGCACCACGATGATCCCCGCCGGGGTGTCGACCGTGAGGGCCTCATCGCCCACCTCGGTGAGCGTCCCCGACACCGACTTGGCTCCGCCGGGAACGCTCCCCGGCTCGACCGCCAGTTTCACCGTCTCGCCGATCGCGGCGACGTAGTGACGGGTGGTCCGGAGCGGCGGCTCCGGCCCCGGTGATGATACTTCCACGGCGTAGCGGTCGCGAAGCCCGGCGTCATCGAGGACCCGCGTCACCTGGACGCAGAGCTCGTGATCGACGCGCACCGGGTGGCCGATGACCACCTGCAGCACACCCGACCCCGCGCGACCCCCCACGACCACGGCGCGCAGGTCGACCTCGGGGAGGTGCTCC